>JBEKDJ010000347.1:0-8019 GCA_050014415.1 Thermodesulfobacteriota bacterium
CCATGATGCCCTCATTCCTGCTCCCGATGGCAACGAACCATTGGCGGTCAATGGACCGGTGCGGGTGACAGCTTTGTCGGGTACAACAGTGACAGCCGTTACCCCGGCCCCGAGCTCGGAGTCTTACCTGAACCATAAACCCCATAAAATTGGTGTCAGCGGTGCTCAGGATGTCAATGGGGTTTGGACTCGTGGTTCTGCAGTTGCACGACCGAACATTTCAATTGTAAACGGTATAGGAACGCTGAGTGTTGGGAGCGACGGCTCGAATCTTCTTGCCTTCGCAGGAGGGGGATTCCAGGGGAACGTCAACCCCTTTAACACTCTTTTCCTTTCCGGGACAGCCTCTGGAACAGTTAATCTTCCCGCGGATGCTGTCAATGCGGGAGCGCCGGTTATTGTGCAGGCGATTTTTGACAAGAATGGCTTCCAAGTTCTATCGGTGACCGATGACAACACGCTGGTGATAGCGGTTCCAACGGCAAACGCCACGGTGACTTATAAGAAAGCAACGAGCGGAACAGGGACGCAATCGGTTCCCGTTACGCTCACAGGATCGGTTACCTTCGATGTCAGAGACATGTATGTGAATACGGAGAATCTTTGCGGAAGTTGCCACACACAGGGGAAGTTCAAATTTTCCGCATTCGGAAAAAAGAGTGACGGGACTTTTGTCGACGTAAGCAATACGCACAACAATGACATTCTGACTCAGTACCTGACAAGCGGCCATGGGGATAAATTAGCTCCGCCATTCTTCGAATTCACTGCCTTTGGCGACCACAAGATGGTATACCCCTTCGATCAGAGTATTACCGGATCGGGTGGAGTGGGTACCCTCCGTAACAGGAGTAGTGTGTCTTTCACACTGACTCAGACTCCCAATGCAGCCAATGCCTATCTCTCCGTCGCAGGCAATACGACCTTACCGCTTGCTACGAGTACCAGTTTCGCCTGTAACCAATGCCACAACGGCATAGGATCGATCGATTTTCAGAATGATGTCGAGGGAACCTCCGATGCCCGGGTTCTCTGGGGAGATGCAACGGTCACCTGCTGGACATGTCATAATCCGCACGTCAGTAAGATTGACGCAAATGTCCGCATCCCTGTAAAATTATCGATTAATACAACATATTTTGGAGACCCGGTGAAGAACCCAAGGGGTAGTATTGACAAATTCCTGGATGGGACGGACATTCCTTCGGGGGTTGGAAACGGTAAGATCTGTCTCTTCTGCCACCAGGGCCGGGAGAGCGGGTTAACCGTCTTTCTCAACATTAAGAAGAATACTACGGTTGATCCTTATACCAATCCTGATGCGCGACTTACGGGGATTAACAGCTTCCAGAATCCTCATTACCTGGAAAGCGGGGCCATTCTCTGGGCCAAGAATGCCTGGGAGTATATCTTTGGTGGCACCCCGCAGACATATACATCCGGAATCCCCGAGCACCAGCAGCAGAACTGCATTGGGTGCCATATGAGTGAGGCGAGCCCCAATGGTCTAGAAGGGGGTCATACCTGGAGGCCAAAGATAGAAACATGCCAGCAATGCCATGGATCGGTTACGAGCTTCACCGACATCCAGGCCTCTGCAGATTGGGATGGAAATGGGAAGACAGAGTCGGCCTTCCTGGAGATCGGGGGAGTCCTTGACCCGGTCGTTGGTACTGGAAATTTCGGCCTCATGGGGCAGCTCAGGCAAGCCCTTGCGGCAAAGGGGATTTTCTACAATCCCAATGGCCCTGGCACCTACTTCTTCACCTCTGAGGCTTTTACTACCTCATTCACCAATTGGACGACAAACACCCTGACGGCTGCGTTCGACCTGTCCTTCCTGTATAAGGCCGGGGTCTGTCGCTCTCTCCATAACGCTTTCTATAGTGCTCAGATCTTGCAGGACTCATTAAAGGCCCTGGGAGTCACACCTACAGGGGTGCGGCCTGCGGGTGATCGTAACGCAACGGATTACCGTACGATTGTTGTAAATCCGTAGAGGGTTTTTATGAAGGGCAAAGGGAGGAGTGATCTGTGATCTGGTGCTCCCTTTGCCCTGCCGGTTTGTAAGAGTGCAACCCCGGGATCGCTCATTGAACTAATTCTTGCTTAACATTAGGCAATTAGTCTGATTCCATCTTAATCTGTGGGGGTGAAACGAACTTTTCTTTACGGCTCTATCTTCGAGGTGTCGTGGCATAAATATCACCGGCTTGTAGGATTGAACATTCCTATCCATCTAAAAATGAAGGAGATCATTTATGGAGAGGAGTAAGTATTTTGGGATGGTGATTGTCGGAATAATCGTTTTGGTTTCCTTCATTGTATTCCCATCCTTCAGCCAGGAGAGGGCGAAGGAGGAAAGGGGTGAGTACGTAGGAGAGGAGACCTGTAAAGAGTGTCATCCGGATATGTATGAAGGCTTCAAGAAAGATAATCCCCATTGGAGGAATATATTAGACCCTAATGTTCCGCCCGACAGGAAGGGTTGCGAATCTTGCCACGGTCCGGGTGGAAAACATGCCGAGGCAGAAGGAAAGGGATTCATCTTCTCTTTTAAATATGAAAATTCAGTAGTCCAGTCTGATGTCTGCTTGAAGTGTCATCAAAAGCAAAAGGAATTATTTCAATTCCCGAGAGGAGTCCATCAGCTCAGCGCCGTTAGCTGTAATAACTGCCATCAAATTCATGGAACACAGGTCGCCACAAACCTTCTGAAAGCAAAAGACCCTGATCTCTGTTTCTCCTGCCATGGAGAGGTTAAGTCCAAGTTTTATCTTCCAAACAATCATCGGGTCATCCGAGGGGCATTGAAATGTTCTGACTGTCATACACCCCATGGAAGCCGAAATCGCGCTAGCCTCATAAAAATGAACAAATTTGATACTGACGTTTGCTATAAGTGCCACCCGGAAAAGCGAGGACCCTGGGTTTTCGAGCATGGGGCACAGAAGTTCGAAGGGTGCAACGTTTGCCACACTCCCCATGGGTCTTCGAACAAGTTCCTTTTGATTCGCCGCGACATCCGGACCCTCTGTATGGAGTGTCACGGCCAGCCTCATTTCCCAAGATGGTCGTGCATCAATTGCCATAATCAGATCCATGGGTCTAACTTTAGTAGTCGGTTCTTGCAGTGAGGAAGGGGGAAAGGATGAGAGAATCTGTTGCCAAAGCTATTCTTGGGGTATTCTGCATTTCCTTTTTCCACTTTTTCTTAGTCCATGACGCAAAGTCGCAAGATTCTGGATTGGCATTTGGAGGCTTCCAGTGGAACGGGGCCGTTGAACTGGGCTACCGGTTCACCGATATTGATGGTAATAGAAACCGGTATAAAGAAGACGTCAATCTGATGCAAGGGTTGAGGCTTTTCGACTTCAGTCTTTTTGGGAAGAACCTTGAGCCCGGCAAAGGCTTGGTCGATTACTTCAGCTTGACTGGAAGAGACATTGGAGATCCTTTCCCTGCGGCTCGCCTAGAAGTGAAGAAGAACAAGTCGTATGACTTCACCGCTAGTTTCAACCAATATCATTACTGGTCCAATCGGGAAGACGTTGGTTGGCTGGGCGACAACTTTAATTTCGCCAACAAGTTCACCGTGGAAACCGTCAACTTGTCCGTGTTCCCAAAGGATGACTTTCGGTTGAATCTAGGTTACAGGCATTGGGGAAGGGATGGGGAGGCAGGGGTCCCCAGGGAGAACTTCCCGATGCCGCTCCCGCAAGATTTGGACGAAGGGATGAATGAGTACTCTATCTCGGCCGATTTTCCAGTCGGGGGTTGGGATTTTCATATCAAAGAGAGCTTCTGGAACTTTCATAATCAAGACAGTATCCATGTCCCCCAGTATTTTGAGAATCGAAACGAGAACACCAATACGTTTGTGAGTACAATCAAGGCACACACTCGTTTCGGAGAACGATGGGATTTTGACACGGCCCTTGTCTATGCCTACTCGAATGGATGGAGTAGTATCAATACCTTCCCTGAAATTGGAATCCGTTCCGGAAACGGGAATGTCCAGTACGACACTTTTGTCGGAGAACTGGGTTTGAGCTACCTGATCAAGAAGGGTTTGATCCTCCATGCCGATTACCGCTTTCACACTTATGATCAAGACGGCCAGACCAATACTGATCCATTTTTATCACCTTCCGGAGAGATTGCAAAAACACATTATAACCTAGTGGCGCATACGGGAACCCTTCAGTTGGAATATCTGCCACTGAATAACCTTACGTTGAGAGGTGGTTACCAATTTCAATACCAGGATATCGATGGAGAGTTTTTCGGGTTTTCCCCCGTATTTTCCGGGGCTGAACATCCATCAGGAAGTACAACGCAATGGATTAACGGGTGGGTAGGCTCCGTTAACTGGAAACCTTTCAATGTCTTAAATATCTTTGGAGAATATAAGGGGGCGAATACGAGTGACCCCTATACGTGGATTTCTCCTGATAATGCCAATATCGCGAGGGTCAAAATCAAATATGACACGCCCCTTGAGAAATTGAGCTTAAATGGGAGTTTTTCTTGGAGGAGAAGGGTAAATGGCGATGAGAACTATCGTGTGGATGCCAGGGATTATACCCTGGCGGCAACCTATCAACCCGCTCTCCTCCAGAAACTGACTCTCGATGCATCAATGACCTACGAAAGCATCAAGGATCATAACGATATCTTCAATGTTCCCTTCTCCATCAACCCCTTCACCTTCACGACGTTCAATTTCAACTCCAATGCCTGGATCTATTCGGCGGGGATTACTTATGAGGGGATTTATAAGGGGTTTGGGGCCAGATTCTATGGCAGCGTTGCTAAAACCACAGGCGAGAATACTCAAGATTATACAGATGGAGTTCTGAGCATCTATTACAAGAATAAATGGCTGACACCTACTCTCGCTCTGGAAAGGACTTACTTGTTAGATCGTGTTAACTCCAACAACTCTTTCACTGCCAATCTCGTGACGTTGTCTTTAAGAAAAGAGTTCTAAGGGAGACGCCTGCCCAATCTCTTTTTCTCTGACTCTCTGAAAGAAAAATCCGTTGGCGTTTTTGTTTTTTATATGGTAAATTTCTGTCTATCCCTTCTGGAGGTAAGACGATGAAATGCTATGTCTGTGCAAAACAAGGTGTCGATAAAGATGCAGTGGCCATCTGTATTGTCTGCGGGATGGGACTCTGCCTGGGACATGCGTTTAAAGAAGAGTTATTGGTGAAGGATGTAATCGATTGGGGTTTTGGAGAGGAACAGATCCGGTACCCTCATACCTTGCCCAGGTTTATCTGCGCCGAATGCAAATTGGCCATTGACCAGAGAATTTATGAAAAAAAAGATTCTGGTAGTTGAGGATGAGGAGGGTTTAAGGCTCCTCTACGAAGAGGAACTGGAAGCAGAGGGGTATGAAGTCCTCACCGCCCGGAATGGGAAGGAAGCCATTCAACAATTGGAGGTGGAGAAGCCTGACTTAATCATTCTCGACATCGTCATGCCTGTGATGGATGGGATGGAGGCCCTGGGCCGTATTGTCGGGAAGGAGCGAAAAATCCCTGTCATCCTCAATACCTCCTATTCAGGATATCAGCAAGACTTCATGAGCTGGGCAGCGGACGCATATCTCACGAAATCGGTAGATCTCAGCGAGTTGAAAGATAAGGTGAAAGAACTCTTAATAAAAGGCAAGACAGGGTGATGAAAGTCTTGGGAATGGTCTTAGCAGGCGGTCGAGGGGAGAGACTCTATCCTCTTACCAGGGATCGGGCCAAACCCGCAGTGGTTTTTGGCGGGATTTATCGCATTATTGACTTCACCCTTTCCAATTGTATCAATTCTGACGTTCGCCGCATCTACGTCCTGACACAATACAAATCGATCTCCCTTCATCGCCACATCCAATTTGGGTGGAATATCCTTTCAGCTCCCTTGGGAGAATTCGTTGAGATCATTCCGGCCCAACAAAGGGTCGATGAACACTGGTATCAAGGAACAGCCGATGCGATCTTCCAAAATATCTACACCTTACAACAAGAGAGACCGGACCTTGTTCTTATCCTCTCTGGAGATCACATCTATAAGATGGATTACCGGAAGATGATCACCTTCCACCTGGAGAAAAAAGCCGATCTGACTGTTGCAGCGATCCGGATGGGGCGGGAGGGATCTCACGAGTTCGGTGTCATCGAGGTCGACAGGGATTGGCGAATCATGGGGTTTGAAGAGAAGCCTGAGGAGCCGAAGACCATTCCGGGAGACCCAGAAGGGATCTTGGCCTCTATGGGGGTCTACATTTTCAACACGGAGCTACTGGTGAAGCGCTTGATCGAAGACACTCGATCTGATTCAACGCACGATTTCGGCAGGGATATCATTCCTTCGATGATCGAAAAAGATCAACTCTTTGCGTTCGATTTCAGACAGGGAGACCGAGGTGGAGTGGGATATTGGAGGGATGTGGGGACGATCGATGCCTACTTCGAGGCAAACATGGATCTGGTCTCTGTCACCCCGCAACTCAACCTCTATGATTCTCAATGGCCCATCCTGACCTACCAATCTCCTAATCCACCTGCCAAAACGGTCTGGGAAGAAGATGCGAGGGTGGGAGCAGCCCTGGACTCCATCATCTCGAACGGGTGTATCATCAGTGGAGGGAGTGTCAAAAGGTCGATCCTTTCACCGAGAGTGACGATTCATAGCTATGCTGAGATCGAAGATTCCATCCTTTTGGAGGGAGTTGACGTCGGAAGATATGCGAAGATTCGCAGGACGATCATCGATAAGGAGGTTCAGATCCCACAAGGGATGGAGATCGGTTACAATCTGGATGAGGATGCAAAACGTTTCACGGTAACGGGATCGGGTGTGGTTGTAGTTCCGAAAGGGATCAGGCTCTAATGAAATATTTCAGACCCCCGCTATAGGATTTTAGATCCAGAGTCATTAGTCAGAAACCTGGAATATCAGTGGTATTAACTTCCGGCCTCTTGATGGGGGCGAGGATTCGTTCTATGTTTCGGTCTGTCGCCGTTACTCCGTTGGGGATTTCTTCCAGTTCTTGAAGCGCTTTCTTGGTCACTTTGATTTCCGTATCGATCCTTCTCAACTCTATCCGGTTCATGAATCTCTTTCTCTCCTAGATTCTCAATGCCACGACGCTTGATTGAGCGTATCATCTCCTCAGTTGCAGAAGGAGACCCGGACAGACCTTGGACATCAGAGTATCATCGACCCCATGTTTTGTGGTTCGGTAAAGACTGAGGAGGAATCCCAGTCGGAACGTTTCAGTGGGAACAATCTTCAGCCTGTTTTTTTGTTTTTTTGTTGAAATTCTCTCAAATGAAGGATATCCTGTAAAAATATTCTTTTAAACAAGGAGTGTTAGAGATGCCACAGATTGTTGTTGCAAAGAACATGCACGGGATCGTTTTGGTCGCTGAGAATCGGGCTATCGAGCTAGATGAGGAAGGGGCAGAAATCTCGTTTCAAATGAAGCGTCTCATTCCCCTTGGGTCTCACTGTGCCCTGTTAACAGCAGGAGCGTCGGAAGGAACTGGAATGGGGAATGCGTTAAAGCAATTCGTTCAAGGGGAGGGATTGAAAGACGTGGAAGATCTTTACGGAGCAGCCCTCCCCCTTCTCGCGACCGAGTATGAACGATTCATGAGAAAGAAGTGTGAGTTTTTGCCCATCGACCCGATTCATCACGTTTCCTTTGTACTGGCTGGGAGGACAGAGAAGGATCAAGGGATGCCATATCGTCTCTACTTCCTTTGGACAAAGAAGAAACTCCCCCAGCTCGATGGAGATGAGATTTCGTACGCTTTTTGCCTTCCGAGAAGAATGGGCTTGGAGTTTCAATTGAATAAGATGTGCAAAGAGAATGCTCCCCCGAAGGAGATTTTGAGAAAGGTGATTGAAGGAATGAAACATCTGAATGATCGGGGAGAGGTCGGTTCTTCCTTTTCGTTTGCCCTGATTAATGCCACGGGATATCACTCACTCAATCCCTGAAGGAAGCTT
>JBEKDJ010000348.1:0-5286 GCA_050014415.1 Thermodesulfobacteriota bacterium
CAGGAAGATCCAATCGTGCCGCTAACCGTTCACCTTTGCTATTGGGGAAGACAATCTTCTGGAATTGCATAGACCCTCCACGCTTCTGGCGTACGCGCACCTGGCTGGAGATGAGAAATTCTCATTCCCATTCTCTATAACTACCAGTGGCATTTAAATAGGTAAACGGGGTGAATGCTCTATTTTTGTAGGAACATCTGCTGCGCCCGGGGACTATTCGGGAAGCGCAGATTATCATCTCTTTTCATGATCTAGTAGCCAGCAAAGCTGTCAGTGCGGATTGCCTCATCTCCAACTCCAGTTTGTTTGACTAATTGCTTATATGCCGTCACCATGGGTGGCGGTCCACTGATCCAAAAAAGCCGTTGATCCAGGTTAGGCACCCACTTTCGAAGAAGCGCTTCGTTCAATCTTCCCTTTTCCCCTTTCCAACCCGGTTCGGGATCGCTCAGCACATGAACTAACGAAAACGTCGCCATCTGTCGAGCGATCTCCTCCAGCTCCTGACGAAAAACGATGTCGGCTGATGAATGACTAAAATAGAGCATCACCGCATCGATTGGCTTCTTCACATCCGCTGCACAGCGAAGCATCGACCGGTAAGGAGTTATGCCGATTCCTCCCGCAATGAAGACATGGCGTCGAATCTCTCCCTCCGGCATAACAAAGTGACCAAGCAGGGTCCCTATATTGATTTCATAGCCCAGGGTTGCATGTCGTAGCGTTTCCTTAAACCCGCTGCCGCGCATCCTGGTTGTGAACATTACGATGCCTTTTTCGGTGGGGGAGCTTGAGATAGTGAAATGGCGGCGATTGCCGCGTTCGTCGGGGAAATCAAGCGTATCTAATTCACAGAATGCGTACTGGCCGGGCCGGTACTCAAATGGCCGACCGCCCAGGTCAAAAACAAATGAGATCACCTCTTCTACTTCCAAACGACGTTCCTTCAAACCAACGCGCACGCGATTACCCTCCGAGATCTGTAGTCTACGGTTTCATCCCGCTCTCCAACCATTCCCTAAATTTTTGCATAGACTGATCGCTCCACGGCCCGTCGCACGGCATTTCTTTCGCAGAAAGTCGCGCGTATATGGACCGACGATCACGGTGCACGCGCCGCATAGGCTCGCGCCGCAACCGAATTTGGTCCCCGTGAGCCCTAGGTCCGTGCGCAATACCCACAAAAGCATGCGGTCGCCTTCGACCTCTAACTGCGTAGGTTTGCCGTTGATTCGAAAATCAATGATTTCTTTCATAGGAGTCTCTTCTTTGATAGATGATTTGGCTAGATAGATTTTCTATCAAGAAGGAAGTTGAAAGTCAAGAACCCCCTATAAAGGTTGGACCGGTTAGCAGAGAACTATTTTAGATTCTAATATGCGGATATCTTGCAAATACCTATTCTTTACACAAACTGAAGATATCTGGTTGAAATCTGCATTGGAAGGGAAGAGGGGCATCTTATTGATTACAAAGAAGGAAGGGGTAAACAGGAGGTTTGTTTCTTCCAGCTACTTATCTTCAATAGGAGGCATTATTCTCTTCTTCTATTTGAGGAGGAGATAGAGGAAACCGCTCTTTAAGAGTTCTGGCTTTTTCTTGAATCGGGTAACACGAAAGAAAATTTATTTTTCAATCGGGTAGCCCGCTTCTTCCCATTCGTGGATTCCGTGGTCGAGGCTATTGGCCTTAAGACCCCGCGCCCTCAAATAAAGGGTGGCCAAAGCAGATCGGGCTCCGCTCGCGCAGTAAGCCACAATCTCTCTGTCTTTGGGGATCTCTTCCGCCCTTTTTGGAAGTTCATCAATGGGGATTTTTATTGCCCCTTTGATGACTCCTCTTGCCACTTCTTCGGGAGTGCGTACATCAAGGAGATAGAGAGATTTATCCTTTACCTCGAGTCTTTTTTTCAATTGGTCGATCGTAACAGTATACTCATCGGGATGGCGCTGCATATAATCGATAATCAGATCCCCTAAACCATTCTGAAGGGTAGGTTGACCTCCTGCATGTCCCCCCACAATCGTCTTCACACCGCATTGCATCCCAGGTTTAATCTCAGGGAAGAACTTCGCCACAAATTGAACAAAGGCAGCCTTGGCTCGGGGTTTCATGAACTCATTGTTCTTCTTCTCGTATCCGAGAGAAGAATTTGTATTCCCATTATAGTCATGTCCAGGATAGACCAGGAGGTCGTCGGAAAGGGGAAGAATCCTTCTAAAAAGGGTTTCGTACATTTCCTCTGAACTTCCTCCAGGGAGATCCGTCCTCCCTGCCTGGCCGATGTGGAGAATATCAGCGGTGAAAATGCGGTCAGGCAATAGAAGACACATGGTATCGCGGGTATGTCCTGGAGTATGAAGAAGACCAATTGATATCTCGCCCATCTGGATCATTTCCCCTTCGCCTACAAACCGATCCACGTGAATCTCACCGTTGTTCTTTAAAATGTCTTTAATGTTCTCCGGAGCTTTCCCCATACCGATGGACCGCTGAACCGGAGTCTCTTTGCTCATTATGACCTTTGCCTTGGTCTTTTTGGCCAACAGGCCGGCTCCGGAGAGATGGTCTGCATGGGTGTGGGTGTCGATCACATATCGGAGATCAAAAGATTTTCCCTGAAGGGTTTCAAGATACTGATGGATATTGAGAGAGGGGTCAATCACCCCGGCTTCCTTCTTCTCTTCGCAACCGATAAAATAAGATAAGCAACCCTCTCCATCTCTGAATTGTTTAAAGATCATATGTTGCTCCTCTACACATTTTGAAATCATGGAATTAATCTTTCTTTTCTTTTTTTTAGCCGCCAACCTCGGGTCAATATTCTGTGGTTCCCCGCAGTCCGGGATATAACAGGTCACATCACTAAAGGTGCAAGCCTGTTTACGGGAAGGAAATCGATCGGGCAAAGTATCAGTTCCAAAGGTATAACAACAATTCGAACATTTCCATTGGGCCACTGATCTCCCCTCCTCGCCTCAAAAATTCTACCAGGGTGGTTGTTTCGTGTGATGCATAGCTTAATTAGGCCCGTTTTTTCGGCCACTTCCTTGTAGCCGTGCTCCTTCCGGCGGACGTCCACCTCCGCGTGCGTGAGTCCGGTGTCGGGGTTGACATGGAGCGCCGTGAGCGTGTCGGGAACCGATGCGGAAGCGATGTCAGGGGGCTTGGCGTTTGCTGGCTTCGAGGGCGCCAGCTCGGCTCTGGATTCATTTGGGGTCGTTCCATAGTGAACATCCTCTCTGGCGCCTGCCCGGTTTACGCCAGTTTGCCTGCGTTGGTCGCACCCCTCTTCCGATTTGTTTAGCTAAGGTCAAACAAATGGAAGTGCGTCTTTCTCGGGAGAGAGAGGCGTATTTCTGAACTCTCCGCTCGGTCCCATATTCATCTCTAAGTCTACCAGTGGCATTTGAACAAGAGAATGGGGCGAATGTTGTATTTTTATCGGAAAGATAGAGTATTTTTTAGCCAAGGACGATTGGATACGATGAGAGCTTGTATTATGGGGTAATGTTAAAGAATCACAATTACAATTATTGGATGGAGGAAGAAGTAAATGAGGCGACCGTGCAATATGTTGGGGGTAGTTTGGGCTCCTTAAAAGCGAGAGTATCTTGCCAAACGTTATTCGTTGAAAATGGTAAGGAAATGCTTCTATCTGATCTTCAAACTGTAAGTTTATGGGCTTTGAAAAACGCAATGTCTATAGCAGATATCCAAACTTCTCAAAAAAGATGGTTCCACCTCGGTTATCTCTTTCACCCCCTGGTAAACAATCTACAGAGTTATTTGATTAATTGAAATCGATCTGAAAGCAAGCACTCCACCATTGTTCATTTTCCAGAGACCCTCAGATTTTTACTTTGGGATAATCCTAATAATCTCAAATCCCTGTAGTACATTAGACCATTCGATTCCAATATCGTATTTTTTTGTTACTCCATCAGCCGTAACAGAATTGTTGCGGAGCAATCTGCCGATTGGGATCATCTGTTGGACAAGCTCTCCTTGAAATTTGTTGACGGTAACCAGGGCATCCAGATCCTTCGTTTGATCATCTTGGTTGTGAACCCTTACCTTGACCGAATGGTCTCCGGAAGTGAGAGTGGAATAATTCCAAATCATCGCAAATCCTGAATACTCTGGATCCGGGTAATTGGGGTAGACACTTTTGACATCTGTTCGCAACCCGCCGTAAGGGATATTTCCGATGAATTGATCGTCAATAAAGAGCTCTATCTTGGTGATTCCCTTTGGATCTAGCGCCCAGCCGTAAATCGGTAGAATGCCTGAGACCTTTTGACCGTTGGTGGGATTATCAAGGTTGGCAATAAAAGAATCATTCTGCTGCGGCGATGCCTTGATGTCTATCGAAAGTTTGTAGCAAAAGGTCCCATGGGAGACGGAAGAAATAGAAAGGGATGGAAATTCAGAACCTCCTACGACCTGCCCACTGTCGAAATGCTGCGAGCTACCCCCGTCAATGCTAAGATCAAGGGTGAGCTGTTGCATCAGGGCAACCTCCCCACCCAACTTATAGGTTCCTTGTCCTGTAATCTTATGAACCATCCCCCCATTGGAATCAAAGGTTGTCCATGAGATCTCATCCAGATTGTAATTTGTAAACAAGGGATCAGATCCTGCGGGAACCAATAAAAATGTTCCGGTTAGCACTTCCGGGAGCCTAACCGGGCACATGCAGGGCGAAACGCAGCCTTCCTGGAAGGTTGAGCCGGGTGATAGCGTATAGAGAACGTCAGCTGTCGCCATTCCGTTGGTCAGGATTAGGCCGATGACTACTGATAGAAGTAAAGGTCGCCAGGTTCTCATGATTATCACTTCCTATTTTTGACATGTACCATTATTTAAAATAGACACCCCATTCCCATAGGCCTCACATGGATTACAGTACGTTTTCATGTCACAGCCACAAAGCGGAAGGCAATACAGGGGACAGATATCAGGCTGGGGAGTGCATACTCCAGGCCCAGAGCACTGACCTTCCGGAAAAAGACAAAACTCATTTGAACTGCAGTCCCCATTTTTCATGCATGGAGGTGTCCCTCCACATGCGCCTTCATGGAGTAAAGAAACCCCTTCTATGGCAGCAGTGCACTCATTGCTATAAGTTGTACCATCACAACCGCAAACAGGGGCATATATCTGGTAACAGACCTGGGGTTTGGCCTGACAAATACCGGCTCCATCACAATGTCCAGGTTCCCTCTTGCAGTATTCATTCTCCAAACACGCCATATTCCCGTTGCAGGGTTTATCGATGGGTTG
>JBEKDJ010000349.1:0-5267 GCA_050014415.1 Thermodesulfobacteriota bacterium
CCTGAAGGAGCCCCCAATGGCACGGCCGTGTTGCTTTTGCACGGGAAGAATTTCTTTGGAGCCTATTGGAAAGAGACGATCCGCACCCTGTCTCAAAATGGCTTCCGGGTGATTGTTCCCGATCAGATCGGTTTCGGGAAATCGTCCAAGCCCAATATCCACTATAGCTTTCATCTATTAGCAGCCAATACCAAAAAAGTTCTGGACAGCCTGGGAATAAAGCAAATTGCCGTCGTTGGTCACTCGATGGGAGGAATGCTGGCAACAAGATTTACCCTCATGTATCCCGAGGCGGTCAGTCATTTAGTCCTTGAGAATCCCATTGGCCTGGAAGACTATAGAATCTATGTGCCCTATATTCCCATTGAAGAAGCCTATCTGAATGAGCTGAACTCGACAGAGGAAGGGATTCGGAACTATCATCAAACCTACTATGTGAATTGGAAGCCTGATTACGAAGAATATGTTCAAGTTTTTCTCAGGTGGAAAGCAAGCGGTGAATACCCGAGGCTGGCCATGTCGTCAGCGCTAACCTCCCAGATGATTTACGAACAGCCCGTTTGCTATGAATTCTCCTATATTAAGGCAAAAACGCTTCTGGTCATCGGACAGGCCGATAGAACCGTCGTCGGTAAGGCAAACGTAAGAAAGGAGCTGCTTTCTGTGGTAGGGCAATACCCGGAATTGGGCAGAAGAACTGCAAGGCTGATTGCAAACTCCTCCCTGATTGAATTGCCTGACGTTGGGCATATTCCTCACCTGGAATCGCCAGAACTCTTCCATAAGGAGTTATTGAAATCTCTTAAGCCAAACTGAATGAATTAACCCAAGCAAAAGTGAGCTACTATTCTTTCTTATCATTAATTTGTGTCTCAATTGATCTGTCGGGGATTTTCTCCGAGTCCAGCAGGGACCACAATGACCGCTGCCCTGGGGCCAGGGGTCCTGGGAGAAGCTCGGGCAGAACCAACGGCGAAAGTCGTTCTCATCTGGAATGCTGACGTGCTGGGGAGCTATGACAAGATTCAGCCGGAGATCCTGCAATCCATGCTGGATGAGGCCGTCAAGACTCTTCTCGAAACAGATGAACCCCTGGAAGCCTGGCGGAAGCTCTTCAAGAGTTCGGAAGAGGTGCTGATCTAGGCTTTCAAACCCTTGGTCCGGTCTTCTTTCCACCGGCGGATGGAATAGGTGAACCCGAAAGTGTATGAAACCCCACATCCCCTTGATTCAAAAATTCACCCTTTTGTAGAAAGACCTTTTTGCTATTTCTGCTACAACAATATAGAGCACTACAATAACACCAATGACCAGAAGGATAGTCATCGGCAGCGGTTGAAAACCCAAGAGTTCTGCAAGTGGAGTGAACGGAAACAGGATGGTCACAACAATAATAAGGAGAGTGGCCATCAGCAGATGCCTCCCGGGTTTACTCCTGAAGAAAGACCTCCGAGTACGAATAACGAGGACGATGGCCGAGGCTGAGATCACAGATTCCAGAAACCAGCCTGTCCTGAATTGATTCGTTGTGGCATGGAGGACAAGCAGAAGTACCCCAAAAGTAAGATAATTAAAGATTGAGCTGAGCAAGCCAAAGGTCATCATAAAGTTTCGTATGAACCGGATATTCCAGCGTCGGGGTTTCTCTCCCAGCTCACGATCGACGCTGTCCGTGGCAATGGTCATCTCCGGAAAGTCCGTCAGCAGATTGGTCAGTAGAATTTGCTTGGGCAGAAGAGGGAGGCCCCTGCCATGCTGAACATATTTCCAAAATTGGCACTGGTCGCCATAAACACATACTTCAGTGTATTGGCAAAAGTCCTCCTCCCTTCGCGGACGCCCTGTACTAGAACGCCGAGATCCTTTTCAAGCAGTACAATATCCGCCGCCTCCTTGGCGACATCGACTGCGCCATCCACAGAGATGCTGACATCCGCGGTATGAAGTGCCGATGCGTCATTGATGCCGTCTCC
Source organism: Thermodesulfobacteriota bacterium (assembly GCA_050014415.1). Taxonomy (GTDB): domain Bacteria; phylum Desulfobacterota; class BSN033; order BSN033; family UBA1163; genus JBEKDJ01. Next base: position 1,974 of record JBEKDJ010000349.1, read on the forward strand.
CATATACCCGACGACATGCCCGTTTTTTTTCAAGGCAAGAATGATTCGTTCTTTGTGGTTGGGCTCCACCTCGGCGAAGACATTCACCTCACTGACCTGTCTGGAAAGCGCCTCATCACTCATCCGGTGAAGATCTTCACCTGTCAGGATGCGCGGACTCAACAAATCCACCTGTTGGCTGACATTGGCTGCGAGCAACCGATTATCTCCAGTGATGATCTTCAACGAAACACCCAGATGTTTCAGCTGCCTGATGGTCTCGATGATTCCGGGCTTAGGAGGATCAAAGAGAATCAAAAATCCCAAGAAGACCATGTCGGCCTCTTGCTCCTGGGTGATGACCGTGCCGGCACCGACATCCTTGTAAGCGACTCCCAGCGTACGAAAACCTCTGCGACTCAATTCTCCGAAGCGCTGCTGGATCTGTTCCTTTACGGTTGAGATGTCCACCACCTTTCCTTCCGCCACTTCCGCGGAAGAGCAGACAGCGAGTACATTTGACAGGGCCCCCTTTGTTACGAGCAGATGCACGTCCCCTCTTGAATTCAACCCTTCGGCTTCCCCTGTTCCAAGGAATGGAACCTAGCACCGTCGAAGTAACAAAATGCTCAGTCGCTTGCGAACAAAATCGTAGGGCACCTCATCCAGTTTCGTAAAGCCTGACAGATCAAAAGACCGATAGTTGCGGATCGCTTCATCGATCGGATTCATGAAACCCGTTTCATAAGAGGCATTGAGAAAGGCATAGAGCAGGACTCTCTCACTCTCATGGCCTTCCACATCCAAAGCGGAGCTTAATTTCACCACTCCTTCTGTCAGAGTGCCGGTCTTATCGGAACAGAGCACGTCCATGCTGCCGAAGTTTTCAATCGATGCTAGCCTTTTTACGATGACCTTGTTGAGGGCCATCCGCTTGGCACCGTGAGCTAGATTAATGCTGATAATCGCGGGCAAGAGCTGGGGAGTCAGTCCGACGGCTAGCGCTAGGGCGAAGAGAATAGATTCTAGTACCGGCCGCACATAATAAACATTGATGGCAAAGATGGCGATGACCAGCACCAGTGTGACCTCCAGGAGGAGATACCCGAATCGTCTGACACCATGCTCAAACTCTGTCTCTTGAGGTCTTAGTTTCAGCCGTTCGGAAACCTTTCCAAATTCGGTCTCCTTCCCTGTTCGGACGATCACCGCCCTGCCGCTTCCACTGGCGACGTGGGTTCCCATAAAGAGCGAGTTGGTCCGCCGGCTGAGCGGTATTTCCGGTGGCAGAATGCTAATCGATTTTTCGACAGGAAAAGTTTCACCCGTCAAGGCTGCTTCATTGACAAAGAGATCTTTGGATTCCAGAAGAAGACAGTCTCCGGGGATGGCATCACCTGCCTGAATGATTACAATATCGCCCGGGACAACCTCCTCCGTGGGAACCTCTCTTGAGTCTCCGTCGCGGACCACCGTGGCTTTGATCCGGACGATTGCAAGCAGCTTCTCAACGGCATTGACCGCCCCCCGCTCCTGCCAGAATCCAAGGAGGCCGCTGACCAGAACAATTACGAGGATGATCACAGCATTAATGGAATCATGGAGGAAGAGGGACAATCCTGCTGCAAAGATGAGAATGAGAATAATCGGACTCTTAAATTGAGCAAGCAGAAGAGTCAGCGTATCTGATTTCTTTTTAGGCTTCAGGAGATTTGATCCATAGCGTAGAAGTCGTTGTTGGGCCTGGTCGTTGGTCAAGCCTTGCGGGGTAGTTTGAAGCTGCTGAAGCAATTCAAGATAGGGAACACTCCAGAATTGAGTCTGGTTGCGGCTCATACAGGATAACTCCTTTAAATGTCGACATCATTTCATCATTCGGCAAATATTATCTTCGGAGCAGTCAGAAACTTTTTTATCCTGGATCTCTTACCCAGCGAACACCTATCTGAGACTGCCAGCTCACTCAAATGAGGGCTTAAATCTCCAAATAGATAGGCGCTTACAGCACAAGGCTATGATTAAGATTTGGAGGAAAACCCAACCCAATCCCAAGAGTAAAAAGCAAATCCTTAGACATAAGCATAAAAGGATCTGATCTTTGGTCGAGAAAGCTTTTGAGTGAGTATATCACGATCATCAAGTTCAGAGAATATGAAATTGAAATCTCATATCCGAAGAAGGACCTGCATATGCCTGTCTCCGTTGCCACTACCATTCCTTACAAAAGTGGAGCCCCATGGGCTAAAGCCCGTGATTCTTCCACATGCTTCGAAGGGTGGAACCCTCGGAAGCATACCCCACTGCGCTCATACCAAACTTCGAGGGGTAACTTCCTCACACTCATCCACGGTCATAAAGTCCGTGGCTTTCTGAATAGGAGGGTAAATGATGTATCTGAAAAAAACATTTGTGATCACAAAAGATTAGGATTTTCCACAGGTTCTGAGAGATTGCCGAAGATGAGCGAATTTTCTTGCTTCTTAGCACAGAATAGTTTATAAAGAAGCCAAATGTTGTTGCAAAGAGTCCTTTTTTGGACGTGATAGGAACCCGCAGGAAACTCTAAACAGCTTCTTTGTGGGTTTTTTTATGAAGCTTCAAAAGGGGTTTACTGAACCATTTGAAAAAAGAAGTGGATCAGGCATGTTCCTGCTTCGGGCTATAACCTTAGCAGTTTCTGAAGAAGTGATTTTCCCGGGTTGCTCAAAAATGCCCACATGCAAATTGAGTTTTGCAAATCCTGCTTGCGGAGGCTCCCGAAATCCTGAGGAGTGAAGCGCATGATAGATGGACGTTTTTAAGCAGTTTGTTAGTAATATGAATTTCCTTACAGGGACTCACGGAAGAAAATTGGGTGGAAAGAAATCGAAGGAATAGAAACAAGGAAAGAAGTTTGAGAAAACGGGTTCCCAAAAGATCCTACAGATCTGAGTCTCCCCAGGGACGTGACGAAGATGCTTTAATCCTATCCGATGAGCTGGACATTGATGTGGCCAGCGAGTTCCCGGGATTGAAAGTGGGGGATGGGGATGTCCCAGTGAAAGAAGAGGAAGAGGTTGTTGAACACGAACCGGAGACGTTTGGAAAGGCAAAGGACCCTGTTCGTATCTACTTGACCGAAATGGGATCGTTTCCCTTGTTGACCCGGACAGGGGAAGTGGAGATCGCTAGGAGGATCGAGAGCGGACAGCAGGAGGTATTGGGTGTGGTGTTCAACTGCCCAATTGCCATCAGGGAGGTCATCAACCTCGGAGGCGCTCTCCGCTCTGGGAAGATAGAGATCAGAGAAGTCACCAATGACATAGATGATGAAGA
>JBEKDJ010000350.1:0-5261 GCA_050014415.1 Thermodesulfobacteriota bacterium
TTTTTCCAGAGAATTCCTTGTCCGTCTCCCATGTTAAAGATTAACAAGAAATGTTTCTGTGGCTCAAAGGGCATCATCTTCCCGCCTTCCAACGATGCCAGAAGGTTATGGCAAAGGATGGGATTCTGCCTTACGGCATAGACTCCCACCTTGGCGAGAGGATGTCCTTCCAGACTGATGCAATCCCCGCCGCCGAAGATATTTGGGTAGGCCACACTTTGGAGGTAGGTATTGACGAGCAATCCTCCATCCACCCCAGTTGGGAGACCGGAATCCCGAAAAAGGGAGGAAGGCTTGATGCCTACGGCGACGAATGTAACGTCAAAGGAGAACCCTTTCCCATCACTCAGGGTGACTATCCCATTTTCAATCGACTTGACATATGTCCCCTCGATGACCTGCAGACCCTTGTGGGTCAGAGACTCCAGCGCGAGACGGCGCACTTTATCGGGTGCATCACCCAGCAGCCTTTTTCCCCCAATGAGAGTAATTTCACCCTTCCCTCGGTTTTCATTCAAAAGCCTCCAGAGATTGGCCGAAATCTCAACCCCTGCAGGACCGCCTCCGACCACTACAAAATTCAACACATTGTTAGCCTTTATAGCTTCTAAGATCATATGGCGGGCCTTGAGGAGATTGACCACGGGCTTCACCGTAACGACGTTCTCTCGTTGGGTTGTCGTCAGTGATTCGACGGGAACCTCGCTTCCAGTGTTAAATGAAACAATGTCGTAATTGACTCTCTGACCGGAGGATAAGCAGAGGAGATGTTGGGTCGGATCTATCGTTACGACCTTATCTTTTATAAAGGTGGCACCTTGATACTCTGCCAGTTTCTTTATGTGAAAACGTATCTCCCAGGGACGATAGATCCCAGAAAGCATTCCCGGGCCCATGCCAGAATAGTAATGGTAAGGGGAGGGACTGATGAGCACGATTTTGTGGCCGTGTTTTGTGAAGCTTGAAAGACCTTTGAGAGAGGCCAGGTGAGCGTGTCCTCCTCCGACAAAAACCAGATGTTTACCCACTGGAAATATCATCCCCTCTCTTTTCGGCCCAGTAGGAATCAGAGTATTATGACATTTTGGCGCTTTGCAAAGTTCCTCCTGTGGAACACCGGTCCCCGGCATGGGCGGGATGGAAAAGTCTTAGACGTGCGCGCGTAGCCACTCTTGCCTGCCAGAAAACTCGTTCGGCGAGCAGGTCGATGAAGGCAGGAACATTGTTGAATAGGCCGGCAAAAGAAATATCCAGCATCCTGTTAGATCATGATCCGGGTTTCTCTGATTCTTTTTCCGATGGTTTATGTTCGCTTGATTTCTCTATTCTTTTTTTCACTGATTTCGGTTCCTTTGGTTCTCTCTTCTCAAGGCGTTTAAGTTCTCTAGTCTTTTCCGCTCCTCCCACAGGTTTGGATTCGTTAGGTTTCTCCATCTCTTCTTTTGTCAGCTTAGGTTTCTCTATGCCTTCCCGGATTGGTTTGGGTCTTTCCAATCCTTCTTTTGTCGCTTTAGGCTTCTCGATTCCTTCTCCCATTGGTTTGGGTTTCTCTTTCCCTTCCGTCGTGAGCTTAGGCTTCTCTATCCTTTCCGTTGTCGTCTGGGGTTTTCCCACTCTCTCACTTACCGGTTTGGGTCTTTCTATTGTTTTAGCAGGCAATGTCCGAGCTGGCGATGCAGGCGCAAGCACAGAAGCATTCTTATCCCTCACGAACGGACGGCGTTCCTTCAGCTCTTTCACCCTGATCTCCTTAATCGACTCGGGCGGCCGTTTTGCTTGCGGAATTTCTTTGACTACGGGCATGAGTGTCGCTCTCTGCGGTTTAATATCGGGCCTTCCGATACTGATTCTCTCTCTGAGAAATGGATTCTCTTTAACCCTCACATCCACATGTTTTCCTGTGATAAAGGTATCGTGGTGAACAATGGTGACAGCATTGTGGACATGGACATTTTTGTAAACCACCTTTGTCACCTGGATGTTAGTGATGTTTACATTGGTAATATTGACGCTGTGTGGCCCATAATTCCCATGACCGTAGTAGATTTCGCCGGGAGCCAAGGGGACCCACGACACATAAGTGGGGGTTTGAACCCACCCCACAAAACCAGGCCCCCAAAAGATGGCTCCTCTTACAGGAGGAACCCAGCACCATCCGATAGAGGCAACAAAAGCCCATCTTCCATAGTGATAGGGTACCCAGCCCCAAGGTTCATAGGAAATCCAAACATAATCGCCCCCAATCCACACCCATCGGCCAACCCTGTAGGGAGCCCACCCAGCAGAAACAACCACAGTGGGTGTCCAGACATAGCCATATGCACTCTCATATACCCACCTTCCATTCTGTTCAAAATCGTTGGAATAGGGAGAAAGTTCCTCAGGGAGATATCTGGAAGGGGGTCTCCGATCAGCGAGTCTTCGATCTCTTTCTCTATTCCATTCTTCCCAAGAATCAGAGGGGCCTAAGGGAGAGATTTCGGCATAGCCTTTTTCTTTAAGGGAAAGCGTTTTCCCGGCTCCGATCTGCGTCTTTCCATCCTCGCCTTCCGCATAGACGGAACCTCGATACACTGAGATATCCGTATAGCCATCCTCCGATACATCGACACCGAATCGAGACCGGTCATAAGCTCTCACAGAAGAAACCGGCGTATCCACTTGGAGGAGGCTATCTTTTGTTCCTCTAAAGTTCGCGTAGGCACGGCCTTCAGTCAAATAGAATTGATATGAGTTGTTGTCGAGCGTCAGTATCTCAAGGGCTGAATTCTCACCGAGTCTCAGGTAAGTTCCGTCTTTCAACTGGAGTTCCGTTCTTCCGCCCTCAGGAACCCATATCCTATCCCCGCCACTTAACGGCATGTTGATGGATGCGGGAACCCAGTCCTCCGTATCTTCTGTTCTTATCTGAACATCGCCATCGATCAGGCTGATGCGTAAAGATCCGAGCTCGGATGAGTAAGAGCGGATTGGTAGAAAGAGAAGCATTAGCATCAGTACCGAAAATCTAAGGATCTTCATCTGTTACATCCTCCTTTTTTCATAATTAATATAGCATTCTAATTCATTAGACGAAAGCCTATGCCTTTCTATTTTATATAAAGAAAAAAACATGGCAAAATATCACTTACTTGTTTTTACTACACGCCACTTGGTGCGTCAATGATATAGACTGCCCTGGTCCCGACAATATCAAACTCCGCCCTAGTTTGCTGAATTCATTTTGGGAAAGAATTTCGATCTGAAAATCCCTGATCAGTTTCCTTCTCTTTTTTTGACCTTTTTGTGTCCTTTCTGTTAAAATGCCCCCAATTCTATCTTATTCGATTCGGTTCATCTGATGGCCAGAGCAAAGACCCATTTCATCTGTCAGTCCTGTGGATATCAGGCTCCTAAGTGGATGGGGAGGTGTCCGGGATGTCAGGACTGGAACACCTTTGTTGAGGAACGGGTAGTTGAGGAAAAAATCCCTGAGAGAGACTTCCTGGGCCTTGAAACAGAGGCCATTCCAATCCCCATTACCCAGATCGTCAGGGAGGAGAGCGACAGACTCCGGAGTGGGATCGGAGAGTTCGATCGAGTGTTGGGCGGGGGGATCGTCTCCGGATCGGTGGTCTTGGTCGGAGGCAACCCTGGCATTGGAAAATCAACCCTTCTTCTTCAAATGATGGGCCGTCTTGCAACAAAGGAAAGAAAGATTCTTTATATCTCAGGAGAAGAGTCTCTCCAACAAACGAAGATGAGAGCAGATCGATTGGGGATTTCCTCGGATCACTTCTTTGTCGTGTCAGAAACCTTCTTAGAGAAGATCCTCCAGGATATCCAAACGCTCGGGCCTTCCGCTGTCGTCGTCGATTCGATTCAGACCATCTGTTCTTCTGACCTTCCTTCCCCACCGGGCTCGATCAGTCAGGTTAGAGAAGCGTCGAGTCGATTGCTCTATTTGGCGAAGCACCTCTCCATTCCCATCTTTCTCGTGGGCCATGTGACAAAGGAAGGTTACATCGCCGGCCCAAAAGTTCTGGAGCACATGGTGGATACCGTTCTCTATATCGAGGGCGAAGCCAACCATTCCTTCCGTATATTGAGGGCAGCCAAGAACCGTTTTGGCTCGACCAACGAGATCGGAGTCTTTGAGATGAAGGATTCTGGACTAATGGAGGTCGTCAGCCCTTCCGAGTTTTTTCTTGCCGAGCGATCCCAACGCGCCTCCGGTTCGGTGATCATGCCCAGTATTGAAGGATCAAGGCCCATCCTGGTCGAGCTTCAGGCCTTGGTCGTTCCTACTCCCTTTGGTCTTCCGCGAAGAACTGCCCAGGGAGTGGATGCTAACCGTGTTTCGCTTCTTGTCGCCGTCATGGAGAAGAGATTGGGGATCCAATTACTGAACCAAGACATCTTCCTTAATATCGCCGGAGGAATAAGGATAGACGAACCGGGCGCTGACTTGGGAGTGATCGGCTCCATCGTCTCGAGTTTTAAGGACCAGATGATTGACCCCGGAGTCGTCGTATTCGGGGAAGTAGGCTTGGGAGGCGAGGTGAGAGGGATCAGCTACCCGGAGGTGAGGGTAAAAGAGGCCGCAAGGCTGGGATTCAAGCGGTGCATTTTACCGAAGCAGAATCAAGAAAAGATGAAGGAGTCAAAAGGGATTGAGTTGTTGGGTGTCAGCACGGTTCAAGAAGCGACAGATAAGCTCTTTCCAGAGCTTTTCAAATCCAAATTTCAGAATCCAAATGTCAAATGAATGTCAATGTCGAAGCATGATGAATAATGTGATGTTAACGAATTCAACGGGAGGTTTCATGAAAAGAAAGGTCATTGGGTCGATTTCGGTTCTCTTCGTTCTTTTTTCTGTCATCAGTTGGGGGGAGGAAAAGGCTCTGAATCCAGGAGCAATTTACGATTCAGCCCTAGAATCTTTTAATCAAGGCAAATACGAGGAAGCCTATGCGAAGTTTTCAGAATTGGTCTATTCCTCTCCCAGCAGCAAATTGGTCCCTTACTCTCAATTCATGATCGGGCAATGCCATCTCAAAATGAGGAGATATGAAGAGGCCCTTCGACAATTTGAACTCTATTTGAAGAACTATCCCGATGGAGACCGCGCAAGTGAAGCAGAAAACGGGATTCGAATTTCAAAGGAAAGATTGAAAGGAGGAAAGGGAAGAGACGAAACCTCCTCCCAGGCCAATGGAGTGAAGAGGCGTATCTGCACCCAGGTCCTCTATCTTGATGGGAAGACCCTGGGAGAAGTGGAG
>JBEKDJ010000351.1:0-5541 GCA_050014415.1 Thermodesulfobacteriota bacterium
GGATCGGCCTCTTGTCGGAAGAGAAGAACCCCTCCTTGTAGAAATACTTTCTTAGATCTCGAACCTCAAGGAGGAAATTGTTCTTATGCATCTTTGTCTGTTTGACTCATGTTGGAATTTTGGATTGTTCAGAAAATAAGGGTTTTTTCCAATGGCAACGGTAAAGATGCCCGTTTCGCTAAACGGTTGCGTTGTTCGTCTTCAAAATCTTTTACCGTAACCTTTTGACCATATACGAAACTGGCCTCGTAACCTTAACCTTATCCCTAACCAAAAATAATTTTCGTTCTAACAGCAATCTTTCCACCGAATGCAGCGGCTAAAATGGTCTCCGTTTACCTGGGAAAGAGGTGGCTCCGCCTTTTTGCATTCGTCGATCATCAGATAACATCTTGGATGGAACTTGCACCCCATCGGCAAGTTCATTGGATCTGGAACCTGGCCCGGGACTGCATCCAGTCTCTTCTTCTTATTGATGGGTCCATACTCCATGATCCTTCCCGCATACATCACAGCCACCCGATCCGCTACTTCAGCCACCACCCCCAGATCATGGGTGATCAGCATGACCGACGTCCCCATCTCTCTCTGGATCTCTCTAAGCAAGTTGAGGACTTGAGCTTGAATGGTTACGTCCAGGGCGGTCGTGGGCTCGTCAGCGATGAGGAGTTTCGGTTGGCAGGAAAGGGCCATTGCGATCATCGCCCTCTGCCTCATGCCTCCGCTCAACTGGTGGGGGTAGGCATCGACTCTAATCTCAGGAGACGGAATTTTCACCCGATCCAGCATATCGATCGCTCTTCTTCTAGCCTCTGCCTTACCGATCCCCTGGTGAAACAGGATGGCCTCCATGATCTGATCTCCAATCGTAAAAACAGGATTGAGTGAGGTCATCGGCTCCTGAAAGATCATAGAGATGTCATTTCCTCTTATCTTTTCCATTTCCTTTTCTTTTAGCTGCAAAAGATTTATCCCATCGAAGAGGATTTCTCCACTCACGATCTGTCCCGGCGGGCTGGGGATAAGCCTTAAAATGGAGAGGCCTGTGACGCTTTTCCCACAGCCGGATTCACCCACCAGGCTGAGGATCTCTCCGGAATTGATTTCAAAGCTTACATTTTCAACGGCCCTCACCACTCCATCCTCTGTGAAGAAATGGGTAGAGAGGGATCGAATTTCTAACAAAGGCTTCTTCATGGTAACCCTTTTTCGATTGTCAATTAGCAATTGGACATTGGTCATTGACTATTGATCATTCTTACCTTCTTCCCCGAAGCCTTGGGTCGAGGGCATCCCGGAGTCCTTCTCCCAGAAGGTTGAAAGAGAGAACGGTGATGAGAATCGCCAGCCCTGGGAAAACAGTCAGCCACCATGCATCGAAGATATAAGTTCTCCCCTCCGTGAGAATATTCCCCCAGCTGGGGGCGGGAGGCTGAACACCAAATCCGAGGAAGCTGAGACCGGCCTCGACGAGGATCGCTGTCGCCACATCGAGTGTGGCGGTGACAAAGACAGGAGCCAAAGCATTGGGTAGGATGTGTCGGAAGATGATTCTGTGATCCTTCACACCAAGGGCCTTGGCCGCCTGTGTGAAATCCCTCTCTCTCAGGGAGAGGAATTCCGCTCTAACAAAGCGTGATGTTCCCATCCAGGAAGTGATTCCGATGACGACCATGACCTTGAACAGGCTCGGACCGAGAAGGGCAACGACCGTTAGGATCAGGAAGAAGGAAGGAAAACAGAGCATGATGTCGACAAAGCGCATCAAGACCGCATCGATCCATCGGCCATAGTATCCTGAAATCGCTCCTACGAAGATTCCTATACCAATGGAGATCGCAACGGCGACAAATCCCACTGACAGAGAGACCCTCGATCCATAGAGCATCCGGCTAAAAACATCCCGTCCCAACTGGTCTGTTCCTAAGAAGTGCTGAAAAGAAGGGGGATTCAGTTTCATAGAAACCTCTGTCTTCCCGGGATCATAAGGGGAGAGAAAGGAAGCAAGGCCGGCGATCAGGAACGTGATCACAATGATAACCAGGCCTCCAACCGCTAGCCGGTTTCTTTTGAAATATCGCCAGAAGGATTTTTTTTGAGAGTCCATTCTTTTCATTGGTATCGAATTCTTGGATCTGCCACTCCGTAGAGTATGTCAGCCGCGAAGTTTCCGATAAGCACGAGCACGGCAGTGATCGTATTGATGGTCATCACCACAGGATAGTCCCTTGCGAGGACCGCCTGATAGGCCAATCGTCCAATCCCAGGCCAGGCAAAGACCGATTCCATGATGATGGAGCCGCCGATAAGTCCAGGAATGAGAAATCCAAAGATAGTGATAATCGGAAGCAGGGCATTTCGCAGGGCATGCTTATAGTATACCGTCTCTTCTGGAAGCCCCTTGGCCTTGGCAGTGCGAACGTAATCCTGACGGATCACCTCCAGCATGCTCGAGCGCGTATATCGCGAGAGGCCAGCAATGCCTCCGATGGCCAGGATGATTGATGGAAGCATCAGGTGCCAGAGACGGTCCATCACAATGTCTAGCATCGTGAAGCCTTCTGTCACAAAAGACCTCATCCCAAGGACCGGGTAGCCGAAGAGTTTGACCGTTCCCAGGATCAGAAGGTAGGCGAGCCAAAAACTTGGAATGGAGATTCCAAGATAGGCCCCAAACGTTCCCAGATGGTCGAGAAAGGTGTACTGTCGCTCTGCCGAAAAGACACCTAGCGGAATTGCAAGGGAGAAGATGATGAGCATGGCCACCAAATTGAGAAGAAGCGTATTCCAGATTCTTTCACCGATCTTCTCCATGACCGGTCTTCCATCCTTGAAGGAATAGAGTCTTCCCGTAAAGAGCCTCTGGAGCCATAGAAAATACTGTTGGTAAACAGGCTTGTCGAGGTCGTAATTCTTCATCATCTGTTCGATGATCTTAGGTGAGACTTTGGGATCCATGGTCAAGGCGATCGGGCTTCCCGGTGCTTGGGTGATAATCACCCATGACAGGATGCTAATCCCGATAAGAGTGATCAAGGTATAGAAGAGACGGCGAACAATGTAAGAGCCCATGTCTTATTGCTCCATGACAACTTTCTTAGAGGGAACATACCATTTCGTGAGATCATATAGCAGACCGGCCTTTTCCATCTTGATTTCATGGGAAGTCTCTCTGCCTGTCCCATCCTTATCCAACAACACAAATTTCTTCTGAATGGCGGAGATGCCCAATGGTACAAAGAGGAAGGTATAGGGCTGATCTTCAGCGATGAGTTCGTGAATCCGCCAGTAGATCTTCTTCCTCCTCTCGATGTTATATTCGCTTCTCCCTTCTTCCCAGAGTCGATCCACCTCAGGATTCCGGTAAGAGACGAAATTGAATCCTTTCTCAATCTGACTGGAGTGCCAGATCTCATAGGCATCCGGGTCCACGGAGAGACTCCAGCCAAGGATGCAGGCATCAAAATGTTTCGCATTGATAAAATCCTTGATAAAGACGCTCCACTCGTAAAGCTCGAGCGTCACATCGATCCCGATCTCCCGGAGTTGTCTTTGGACCAGGACACCCACATCGCGCCGCGTGTCATTCCCGCTGTTGGTAATCAGGGTGAAGCGAAAGGGCTTACCATCTTTTTCCAAAATTCCGTCCTTGTTGGCTTTCCATCCTGCTTCCTCGAGTAACGCCTTGGCTTTTGGGGGATCGTAGGGAATCGGCTTCACATCGGGGTTCCAATACCACATCTGATTCGGGAATGGACCCGTGGCTACTACTCCCAGGCCGTAAAGGACATACTGAACGATTTCCTCCCGATTGACGGCATAGGTGAGAGCATGTCTCACTCGTCGGTCCTGGAAGAGAGGATTCTTAAAGTTGTATCCGATGTAAGTGTAACCCAGGCTGGGCTGGGAATAGACCCCAAGAAAAGGGACCTCATTCATGCGACGGTACTCGTAAGGGAAGACCCCTGAATAGTCAACCCCCCGTGTCATGATCTCCATCTCATTGAGGGCAGCTTCGGGAATGATCCTATAAATGATTCCGTCCAGATTCGGCTTTCCTTCGAAGTATTGGGGATTGGTCTCAACAACGATCTTTTCATCGGTCACCCACTCCGCAAACCGGAAGGGGCCTGTTCCGATTGGTTTCCGGTTGAACGACGCTGTGTTGATATCCACATTTTCCAAAAGATGCTTCGGGATGATTCCCATTCCCCAGGATTCAAGACCCGGGGAGAAGGGCTGTTTGTAGGTCACCCGGAAGGTATAGGGATCCAATACCTCTGCGTTTTTCACCAGTTCGAAACTGCTGCGGCGGACCGTGTTCGTTTTCGGGTCCATGATTTTATCGTAGGTGAACTTTACATCATCAGCAGTAAAGCTCTTTCCATCATGCCAGAGGACCCCCTTGCGAAGAAAGAAGGTTATCTTAGGTTCCTGTCCCCCCTCAACTTTCCAGGATTCTGCGAGGTCTCCGACAAAGCCATCGAGGTTTCTGTTATATTTGATCAGCCCGTTAAAAACGAAGCCGTTGATGTCGCTGGAGGCCGAATCCTGAGCGAGGATGGGATTGAGAAAGGAGGCGTCGCCGATTGAGCTGATGATGAGCTGGTTGCCCCTTGGGTGTGGCTGAAAGCCTTCAAAAACGAGGGTGATCAACAGAAGGATGAGAAAGAAGAAAGGGAAGATGAGAAGAAGAGTTCTGGTTCTCAGGGAGAATTTCCTTCCATAAGAGGTGCTTGAGAAGCATTATAGAAGAAAAATCCAGTATTCACAATATATCGAGAGAGTGGTATTATTAAGTTATTTTCACCGCCCACTCGTCCCGCCAGAGGCGGGACTCATTAGAGACGCAGAGACCACAGCGCGGCATAGCCGCAGCCAAAAGACGGTGCGATGCATAAGATTTTGTCTCTCGCAGAGGCCGCAGAGACCACGGAGAAAACATCGAATCTCATGAAGGTGTTGGGCTGAATTTCTAATAGTCATTAAAAATTCAGCCCAACGGATCATTCTCTGAGTACTCTGCGAACTCAAGCGAAGCGGGCGAGAGATCATCATGGTAAATCCGCAATCCGTCTAGCGGTTGGTCACCAACACCTTGAAGCCCATCTGGGAGAGTTTCTCTGCAATGCTCAAAGCCGGTTCTTTTGTCTCAAATTGGCCGACCCTGACCCGATGATACTTCTGGGTGAGTGTCTCCACCGTGGTCACATAGACGTCCTCAAAGGCTGGTCGCAATTGGTCAGCCAATTTCTGAGCGTTCGCCTCATCGTTGAAAGAGCCTACCTGGACGGTAAATCGTTGAACCTCTTCAACGAAAGGACCGAATGCCTCCAGCTTAACAAGAGCCGTTCCCTTTTCCCACATCCCGAGGATGTGCGCCGCAGCATAGGAGAGATCGATGATCCTCTCTTTGACAAAAGGGCCTCGATCGTTGACCTTCACCTCGACGGATCTTCCATTCTCTAGATTGGTGACCATGACCGTTGTGCCAAGGGGAAGCGTATTATGGGCGCAGGTGAGCTGGTACATATCATAGAT
>JBEKDJ010000352.1:0-5260 GCA_050014415.1 Thermodesulfobacteriota bacterium
GTAATGGGACTGGAATATGTCCGAGGATTACCGCCAGCGATAGACAAGACAACGTTCTGCAGAATTAATATGAGCGCAATAGATATGGTAAAGGCACGGTCCGGTTGTCCTCGAAATGGGCGAAAACACAAGCGCTCCAGCACGATCCCAAGACCCCCGACAAATAGCGTCGAAATCACTAGCGCCAGGAGGAAATTGGCACCCAAGACGGCAACCAGATAGTAGATGCTGTAAGCGCCTATCATGTAGATCTCACCATGAGATACTTGCACAATGCCCATAATACTCAGGACCAACGTCAATCCCAACGCTACCAAGATATAAATCCCACCCAGTGCTAATCCATTTAATATACTTTGTGACAGAGCACCTGTACTCATCTTGTTTCACCTCCAATATGATTCAAGACCTGTGTTGACTTGCACACAAGTCCCTCCCTAGAGGCTGCTACTATCGTGAGGATTTCACCATCGGAAGTTTTCCTTGAATCCCGATGATACATCTCCTTACCTCCTGGCAATTTCTGTTGTCTCTCTAAGGAGACTATATCCTCAAGGCAACCCTTGCCCCCTCCTCGATTGCATGAATCGCCTGCCGCGGGGCATGGGCATCTCCAATGACGTAAAGCTCGAAACTCTCATTCTCCAGTTGCTCTTTCAAACGGTTAGCTGACTTAGTCCCTAATGCCAATACAATGCTATCAAACCCCTCAAGTCTCGATTGTTTCCCGTTCTTACTCACTATAGCGCCGTCTTTCAGGAACTCAATAACGGATGTTTCCGTCTCAATCCGAACACCATACTCGTTCAGTCTTCGCATTAGGAAATACCCGACTGCTAAAGGGACATCACCTGCGATCTCGGGCAACATTTCAATAAGTGTCACATGATGCAGGTGTTCACCCAGAAAATCTGCCACTTCGCACCCGACCATCCCTCCACCTACAATCAACACCTTGTTCCCAGCCTGTTTTATTCCTTCTAATATATCCCAGGCCGTTGCCACACGACTACTGCCTATCCCGCGAACACCTGGAATGATAGGCTCACTACCTGTAGCAATGATCACAGCATCTGGTTTTTCAGCAATGATCTCTCCTGCTGTGGCTTCAGTTCCCATCTTGAGGCTTACGCCGTTCTTTTGACACATATGAACATAATAGGAAATGGCTCTGGCAATATCCTGCTTGAAAGGCGGTATAGCGGCTATGCGATACTGACCGCCAAGGGCCGAACTCTTCTCATATAATGTGATATGATGTCCACGTGCTGCTGCAATCCACGCTGCTTCAAGACCGGCAGGACCGCCACCGATAATGCTGATCTTTTTACGTTTAATGGCCGGCTTGATTTGCATCTCCCCTTCCCTACCGCAGAAAGGGTTAACCAAGCAGGTCACCCCTAATTTCGATAGAGGTTTCAAGGGGAGCGGAAAGGACCGTGTGCAACCCTGCATGCAGGCAATACAGGGACATATGTCATCGAATTGGCCTGCAGCCACTTTATTGGGCAACTCAGGGTCAGCCAGCGAAGCCCTGCCCCAGGCAATTAAATCTGCCTTACCGGTTTCAATAGCATCCTCGGCGATCAGCGGGTCGTTTATCCTGCCTACGGCTATCACCGGCACAGAGACAGCTTTCTTGATCTCTTGGCTGGATGAGAGAAGAAAACCGGGAGGGAGTACAGCCGGGGGGATGATATATTGAGAACTTCCAGAAACTCCCACCGAGACATCAATAGCGTCTATCCCTGCCTCTTCCATCATTCGCGCGACCACTCGTGATTCATCCAAAGTCCGGCCGCCCGGAATTCTCTCCTCCCCACTCATCCTAAACAAAAGCGGAAACGACGGGCCGATTCTCCGGCGGATGTGATGAATCACTTCGATAGGAAACCTCATTCTGTTATGGAGACTGCCGCCAAATTCATCGATGCGTTTATTAGAATATGCAGACATAAACTGAGCCAGCAAATAGCCATGGGCACCATGAATCTCAATCGCATCAAATCCGGCATCGCAAGCCCATACTGCAGCGTCACCAAACTTCTCTATGAGCCCATAAACCTCTACCGAGGAGAGCTCCCTGGGTATCTCTCTATCCAGGGGGCAAGGAATAGGAGAGGCTGAAACGGGTTGAAATCCAGGAATGTCTATAATTCTCCGAGTTGTCTGTCGCCCCGTATGACTCAGCTGTATGGCTATCTTTGCTCCGTAGTGATGTACTGCATCGGTAAGTCTTCTCAAACCTGCAATGAATTTATCACTCCACAGGCACGGATGACAAGGCCCTACTTTACCCAAAGGGTCTATTGCGGTAAACTCCACAATTAAAAGTCCCCATCCACCCTTCGCTCTGGCTACCCAGTAGTCAATCAGCGCCTGGCTGACGGTCCCGTCCTCGTGAGCTAAATTGGAGGCCATTGGAGGAATTACAAAGCGATTGGATAGCGCCAAGCTCCCCAACTTAATAGCCGAAAAGAGCTTTTGGAATTGCTGCAAGTCAATCCTCCCAGGTGCAGCTGGTTAGGGCGCAGGCATTTTTGTGTACTTAGCCGCGAGCAGGGCATGCACAAATAGAATAGGCTTATCGACTCTCTTGAAATTAAGCGGGCAATGAACCAAACCCTTTGGGACATAGACACTCGTGGGGGTAGTGATGGTGTGTATTTCCTGTTCCTTGCCAAGACCCAATTCAATTTCCGCTCCCAAATCCCCCATATCGTCGCGTCCAAGAAAAAACAGATAGAAGTCAAAGTCATGTGAATGGGGTGTTTCCTCCATAAGCATGGGTTCTGTAATGTGAAAAAACATAATGGAAAAATCAGAGCCATAATGTTTTTCACCAGTAAATTCTGCCTCGGGCCCGAATTTTCCTCCCATCTTTATAGGTGGTCTTACAACATATTTCCCATACTTTGTTTCAGCCATTCTTCGCCGGCCTCCTTTGGACTTCTTTGCATTTTCTTTACATTATGCCCCAATCCCGATCAATTCTGTATCAGCCACTTTCAATTACTGTATAACTCAGTGCTCTGAATTAATTTCAATCACGGCAGAGCCCAATGTTTATCTCGAACAGGGAACCTACAATGTGGGACTGGACAATCATAACAGTTACAGAGGCGCAACTGTGGAAATTTGGCTCCCTTTGATTGCTCAATGTATTCAATTGCTTTTTTGACTTGGTGATCGTTTCCCTTCACGACTAGTGTTATCGCTCCTTCTGCACCACCTAACCCACCTGCGGCTATAGGTATTGCTGTAGCACCACTCAATATTTCAATAGCATCCAATTCATTTACTGTTTTTCCAGCCGGACAGGGAAATAAGCCGGTAGGCATTCCCATAGCATAGTCATACTTCGCTGGTTTTGCCTCCCCCGTAGCTTGACGTATAGGAGTAGGTATCAACTTCTCCAATCCAACCGGATAGATCAAATTGAACTTCGTTTTCCTCCAAGCTGAGAGGATGTATCCCATAGATCCTTGGTGACCAACCAAAACCCCGACATTACCCTGAGGATCCAAGGCGTTAACTCCCTTTATGTAAACATCCGTAGGTGTCATGCGGTCTAATAATTCGGAAAGCTTCTCCTCTGCTGCAAGTTTTCCGTTCTTGATTATCCAGCAAGCGCGAAGATCTCCTGGATCGGAAGTAATGTTCTGGGGGGTATAACCGGCACCGAGTACCATCGCCATCTCGACACACATCCCTCTTGGAGTCACCACGCCGCAAACCCAGTAATTGGTTTTGGGCTTTGCCCCAGTGATTTCTTCAACAATGAAGTAGGTGCTACTGCTCGGGTGCAGCACGACCATTCCCGCGGTTGCTGCTTGTCTCACAACATCTAGCTTAGCAATAGCTTTGGAAATCAATTTCTTTGATTCTACCGGTGTTAGGACAATTTGAGCTAGCATAATCACCCCTTGAAATCATAGAGATTTAGAGAAAGCTAAAGTAGCGCTCTTAAACTCTCCTAATCTCTATTTGAAAACTCACAGAACACCTTGTTATTCATGATGCCGCTAATGGCAATGGGCCTCCGTACCACGTGATTGATACCGAAAAAGTCTTTTCCTGCCATTCTGCCTCGTCCACATACGGTGTCGATGTTTTTCATACTTTCCAGGGCTTGAGCTACTTTGTCTGTATCAAAACTCTGAGCTTTTTCGATGCCCTGAGCGAGGACATAAACGGCATCGAGGACAACAGTATGAGAAGTATTAAAGGGTGTCTTGATCTGTTTTTCTACGAGCACCCGATACTCTTTGACTATGGCCGGCATCTTGAGGCTCTGTACGTCCGGACCCATTTGAAAGAGATCATAGGCGTATTTTGGATTGAGCATACCCTTCAGTATATTGATGTCACCAAGAAGACCTACTGAAGCGTATATGGGACCGTTGAAGCCGAGTTCCCGTGACTGATTGATGATACCGGCACTCCACGGCTCTATCGAGAATACGATGTCAATAGCGTCAGGCTTGTGTTCCAATGTCTTAGTGAGTATTGGATAGAAGTCTTCGCTGCCGATTTTGAACTGCTCCTGAAATACTATTTCGAGTCCCTGTTTTCGAATTTCTTTCTCGGCGAGCTCTCGATAAGTCGTGCCCACCGGGTCATCGGGAGAGATCATGGCTATCTTCTTCACCTTTGGATAATTCTTCTTCAGATAGTCATAACCAACGGGAGCGTTATAGACAAAAGTTGAACTGACAAAGCTGTAAGGTAGATTTGGGTTCGCTTGGTCCCGGACCGCCCCCATAGACTTCATGCACAGAACTTTCGCCTCCTCCGTGATCGGTGTAATTGCCATGTTGCTCGGGATGAACAGGGGAGGAATGATGAACTTGATCCCAGCCTGGATCAGTCTATTGACCGCGGCTATCGCACCCGGCGGTGATGATTGATCGTCTTCCGTGACAATTTCAATGCGGTGTTTTTGACCCTTAATCGTGATTCCACCCCTCTGGTTCATTAGGTCTGATGTCGGTTTCGCAGCATCAGCAAGATCTTTAAACGCAGGCGCCATTGGACCTGTCAGTGAAGCAATCAACCCGATCTTGAGTGTTTTTGCTTGAGCTGCTGGCTCTGCGGCAAAAGATCTCCAAAAAGAAAATAATACCAGCAAACAAGAAACAACCAATATTGATCCTACTTTTTTCATATGGCTCTCCTCCCAATCGTATTATTTGCACCTTCCAGATTATTGCTGGAGAAACAAAAACTCAATGGGTATCCCGTCTGGGTCTTTGCCATA
>JBEKDJ010000353.1:0-5254 GCA_050014415.1 Thermodesulfobacteriota bacterium
TAAGGCAATGGGTCGACGGCTTTGTTATTCTTTCTGATTTCGAAGTGGAGATGAGGTCCTGTAGCCCTTCCTGTTTGGCCTACCTTTCCGATGATTTGCCCCTTTTCCACCCATGCTCCCTCTTCTACCAGATTTGTCTGGTTATGAGCATAGACAGTGACAAACTCCTCAGAATGGCGAAGGATGATTAGGTTTCCGTATCCCTTTATCGTGTTATTGGAATAGACCACCCTCCCGGCATATGAAGCTTTAATGGGTGTTCCAAGTGGGGAAGCAATATCGATTCCCTGATGTCTCCTATCTTCTGACTCCTGAAATGAATCGACGATTTTCCCTTCTACTGCCCAGACAAAATCCAATTTCGTATGAGCGATCCTCGCTCTTTCATCTGGTTCAGCGACCACATCATCAATAATGATCTCAACCTTTAGGACCTTCTTCGCTCCGAGTATGAAAATCCGTTGGCCGGTCTGAATCTTGCTCTGATCGGTAATTCCATTAACGGAAGCTACTTCTTTGATATCTACACCATAGGTTTTGCAGATGCGGTACAGGGTTTGGTGTCTCTCTGCCACATGATAAACCCCCTTCCTCTCTGGATGTGGAAATGGCTTTTCGAGGGAAACTCTGTGCTTCGCACATCCGCCGATGAGGAAAACAAAAGAGAGAAATGAAAACCATAAGATTTTTATGGTTGGTCTCCGGTTGAGTGGCTAAGAAAGGATTCAACGAATCAAGGGCGGAGAGTGGAAGGTGGGATGAAATTTCAACCACTTTCTACACTCCACTTTCAACTTTCCCATCTTTCACTCTTCTTCCCAGCCATATCTTCCTATCAGTTTGACAAATCTGCAACCCCCCAAGTCCTCCTTCTTTATCCCTTCCCCGGTCTTGTTAATTCGAAGCAGATCTTGGGAATATGGATCTCCAACCGGAACAGCCAATCTTCCCCCCGTGGCTAGTTGGTCAACGAGAGGCTGGGGCACTTCAGGGGCTCCTGCCGTAACGATGATCGCATCGAAGGGACTCTCTTCCGTCCAACCGGAAGTCCCGTCGGAGAACTTGATTTCAACATTTAAATACCCCAACTCATAGATCAGCTTCCTGGCCCTTATGGCGAGTGAACGAATCCTTTCAATGGAAAAAACCTTGGCAGCCAATTGTGCTAAGATCGCTGTCTGATATCCAGAACCTGTTCCGATCTCCAGAACCTTTTCCCTCCCTTCTAATTTCAGTGCCTCGGTCATCAAGGCGACCATGAAAGGCTGGGAAATCGTCTGTTTCTCTCCAATGGGGAGAGGGTGATCACTGTAGGCTTGGCTCTGTAGGGCTTCCTCAACGAAAAGATGGCGCGGTACCTTTTTCATTGCAGCGATCACCCTGGAATCCTTGATTCCTCTACCAATGATCTGCTCTTCTACCATCCTGAGCCTTGCCTTTGGAAAATCGATCATTTTTTCGTTCCCGTAATCTAACGGCAGAGGGCAGAGTTTATATTGGCCAGCTTAAGTATTCAGACTGTCAGTACTTGACTTTGACATTTATCTATCATGGATTTTAGCAACTTCTCAGCCATTTGAAAATCCCCTTCTTCCTCCCTTCAATAAAGCGAGGAGATTGGGTTTTCCTCCCTTAAAAAGGGGCGCCATTGCAGCGATTCTTTGTACGTCTTAGGGAATCGAAGCTTGTTTTTCATATAGCTAAGCCGATACGAAATCCGGACTCAGATCCGCTATTCTTCCTTTTCCGCTTTCGTCAGTTCGTCCAGAATATTGAGCGCCTCGAGAGGGGTCAGCTGGTCGACTCTAATCTTCTTCAACTTCGATCGGATGGGATCAGGCTTTGAGAAGAGGGAAGGCTGTAAGGGGGGCTGGGGCTTCGAGATCACTCTTTTCGTCATTGCAATTTTCGGCATCCCCATGGCGTCCAATTCAGCGCTCTCCAGATTGGCGAGAACCTCCTTTGCTCGATCGATCACCTTCTGGGGGAGCCCTGCCAACCGCGCCACTTGGATACCATAGCTTCTTGCCATTCCACCTTCCACAATCTTTCTGAGAAAGATGACCTCTCCGTTCCATTCCTTTACTGCCACGTTGTAATTCTTGACCCTCTCCTTCGTAAGGGACAATTCGGTTAATTCGTGGTAGTGTGTGGCGAAAAGGGTTTTTGGCCTGAGGAAGGCATGATCGTGGAGATATTCAGCCACTGCCCAGGCGATGCTCAACCCGTCGAAAGTACTCGTTCCCCTTCCAATCTCATCCAAAACGACGAGACTCTTCGACGTGGCCTGATTTAGGATGCGAGCGGTCTCTGTCATCTCCACCATGAAGGTGCTCTGCCCCCTCATGATGTTATCCGATGCCCCAATGCGGGTAAAAATTCGGTCAACCACACCGATCTTGGCCTCACTCGCTGGAACAAAACATCCTATTTGGGCCATCAGAACGATGAGAGCCACTTGTCTTAAGTAGGTTGATTTACCCGCCATGTTCGGGCCGGTGATGATGAGGATTTGATGCTCCCTCGTATCCATTTGACTGTCGTTTGGGACAAACCTCTCTGATAGACCCATTCTCTCTAAGACAGGATGCCTCCCGTCACGAATCACGATTTCATCTCCTTCGTTCACCAGGGGCTTGACATAACGATACCGGTCTGCAATCTCTGCCCAGGAAGCTAAGATATCAATGACCGCGATGGCCGAAGCCGTCTTTTGGAGCTTCGGAGTTTCATCGGAGACTTTTTTTCGAATATCCTCGAAGAGCCGATACTCCAATTGGCAGATGGCTTCTTCGGCGCCCAATACTTTCGATTCAAACTCCTTTAGTTCTGGCGTGATAAACCGTTCTGCATTGACAAGCGTCTGCTTCCTTATATAACGATCTGGCACGAGATGAAGATTGGTTTTGGTCACTTCGATATAGTACCCAAATACCTGATTATACCGAACCTTTAATGAGGAAATCCCTGTCTCCTTCCTCTCCTTTACTTCCAACCGAAGGATCCATCCCTTTCCTTCCCGGCCAATGTCTCTTAATGCATCCAATTCCTTGTCATAGCTTGGCTTGATGATCCCTCCCTCTCGGACGGTCAGGGGTGGATTCTCGACGATGGATGATTCCAGGAGTTGGCAGAGGTCATCGAAATTTTCTATCCCTGATGCGGACTCTCTTATCATGGGAGTAGCAAAGGACCCCAAAGCGTCCTTCAGAAGGGGTAAGTGTTGGATTGAGTTTTTCAATCCTACGAGATCCCGTGCATTTGCATGACCGAGGTAGATCCGGGAGGTCAATCTTTCAATATCCTGAATCCCTTTCAAAGACTCCCTCAGTTGCTTTCTTTCGATCATCTTCTCCTTCAGCTCTGAGACCCCTTCCAAACGGCGCTCAATTTCTTCGATGTCCATGAGAGGGTAATTCAGCCACTGTTTCAATTTCCGACTTCCCATCGGCGTGATCGTCTCATCTAGCACCCAGAAGAGAGACCCCTTCTTACCTTGTCCAAAGAGAGACTGGGTGAGCTCCAGGTTTTTTTTAGTAATCTCATCGATGACCATGAAATCCTGAACGTGGTAGAAAGAGACGGAGTGGATATGGTCGAGGGACGTCTTCTGATTCACCTCTGCATAGTGAAGGACCATTTCTGCTGCAAGTGCAGCCAATGGAGCCTGCAGGCGCATCGAATCTTCTTGAATCTTACTGAGCAATGGCAGGGAATTGAATTTCGAATCGTCCAGAAAGCTGATCAACTCATTTTCAAAGGCCCTTTTGAGCTTCTCAAAATAGGGATGTTCTTGAAATCCCTTAAGTGACAAAATCTCTTTGGGTTCATTCCGAAGCGCTTCGTTAAGGAATGGTTCGAATCCCGAGACTTGGCAGGTCTTCAATTCGCTTGTTGAGAGATCCAAAAAGGAGAGTCCAAAGACTTCTCCTTCCGCACAGAACCCCATCAAGTAATTGTTCTCGCCAGTCCCAAGATGGATCGCATCCATCGCCAGGCCTGGGGTAAAGACTCGAACCACCTCTCTCCTGACAATTCCTTTCGCGATCTTCGGATCTTCCACCTGGTCGCAGAGGGCAACCTTAAATCCTTTCTGTAGTAGTTTGGCGATGTAAGTCTCAGCCGTAAAATAGGGAACCCCACACAGAGGCACACTATCCTTCTGGCCTTTATTCCTCGATGTAAGAGCGATGTCCAGTTCTCTTGAGGCGACCTGGGCATCTTCGAAGAACATCTCGAAGAAGTCCCCCAGCCGGAAGAAAAGAAGGGAATCCGGATATTGACTCTTGATCTCGAGATACTGCTTGATCATCGGAGTGATGGGTTTCATCTGCATTCCCAAAAGAGGAGCGGGAGGGTCTGTCCGTCAGAAAATAATCTAACAGAATCTTCTCAGGTTGTAAAATGGAAAACCCTGACGTGAAAGACCGGAGTATGCAGTTTGGAGTTCAGAACGAAGAATCGAGACTAGCGAGTCATGGGTCATGGATTGTGAAGTATAAGTCAGCAGACAGAAGGTCAAGGACAAGGTTGTGGTCGAGAAGACCTCAACCCTATCCTCAGTCTTAACCTGCTTTTAGGTCGCTTACGCTATTACGTATGCACCCCTGCGTTACATACGCTCTTTACGGTTCTGGATTTACGGCGACAGCGGTAGGATATCGAGTCCCATGGTTTCAGGATATCCCAGCATAATATTCATGTTTTGAACGGCTTCGCCCGAAGCCCCTTTCACCAGGTTGTCAATGGCCGTGACGATAGCAGCCCGGCCATCCCCCTCATTTACTTTGATTCCGATGTCACAGTAATTGGAACCTCGGACATCTTTCGTATTCGGGAATTTACCGTTTGGGCAAATTCGAACAAAGGGCTCTTTTTGATAATGCTCTTGGAAGATGTTCAGAACCTCCTCTGTTTTCCATTTCTTTGTGAGGACAAGATAGATGGTTGTTAAAATCCCTCGATCCATGGGAATGAGATGAGGGACAAAGCTCACCGCCACCTTTTTCTGGGCCATTTCACTCAGCTCTTGCTCGATCTCCGGAAGGTGTCTGTGCTCAAATACCTTATAGGCCTTGACCCCTTCATTGACCTCACAAAAAAGCGACTCCAAAACAGCATCTCTCCCTGCGCCACTGACCCCAGATTTGGAATCAATCACAATGTTCTCCAAGGAAACCATCCCTCTCTTGACTAAAGGGATGACGCCGATCAATGCTCCAGTAGGATAGCACCCAGGGTTCCCAACGATCTT
>JBEKDJ010000354.1:0-5245 GCA_050014415.1 Thermodesulfobacteriota bacterium
ATGATCATTGCTCCCCTCAGACCTTCACAAAACAAATGCCGAGAGTTCCGGGACCGCTATGGGATGTGATGACCCCCCCGAGCTTGCACCGGTGAACAAGGGAAAGACCCGGAATCTTCATCAGCCTTTCAAGAAGGCCTGTCATGACATCAGTGTTGTCCGATTCGGCTACCGAAAGCCGGAGGCGCAAACCTTCCCGTGCTTTGTTTTCTACCAATTCCACAAATCGGTTCAGCAGCCTCTCAGAGGTGCGGATCTTTTCGACGGGTTGAACCTCACCTTCCACCAACTTTAAAAGGGGCTTGATTTTCATGAAAGTCCCTAAAAAAGCCTGGGCCTTACCGATACGGCCTCCTCGGTGCAAATGTTCAAGGGAATCGACCGAAAAATAGGTTTCCACCTTGCGGGTAAGTTCTCGGGCAAAATCGACCACGCTTTCAAAAGAAGCCCCTAAGCTTGCCTTCTCTGCGCAGAGGAGAATAATCATGCCCAGTCCCAAGGAGGCTTGAAGGGAATCGACCACTTCTACCTTGGCTTCCGGAAAATGACTTCTGGCCAGAGCCGCGGACTGATACGTCCCGCTTAACTTGGATGAAATATGGATTGAGAGCACAGGTTCACCCTTTGCCGTAAAAGGGGTGAAGGCATCGATAAAATCCTGGGGCGAGGGCTGGGATGTGGTTGGAAAGGCTTTTGACTTTCTTAACAGGGCATAATATTCATCCGGTTCGATATTATGAAAATCAAGCCATGTTCTTTCTCCCAGATGAATGGTAAGGGGGACCATGCCTATGTCGTGTTTCTGATACAGGTCTCTCGACAGGTCCGCAGTGCTGTCCGTTATGATCTTCAGGTTTCTTTTCCCTCCTTACTCTACCGAAATAAGATAGTGGGCATAAGTCTGCCCGCCGCAATAAAGCTCGACCGCCTTGTCCTGGAAACGGGACTGCAAGGTGGATTGCAAGGTTTCCGAGTCCTCTTTCGTAATGGAATCACCGTAAAAAAGGGTAATGATTTCATCGGAAGGATCGACCATCCACTCAACAAGACGGATGACAGTTTCTTCCACACTGGAGCAGGAGCATTGAATTTTTCCCTGGTAAATGCCGACCGAATCGCCAGATCTCACTTCAACCCCCCTTAGGACGACACTACGGGACGCTGACACGGCTTCCCCGCTCTTCACATTTTTGAAGGCCTGCTCCATCCGTCTGATGTTCTCCTCGGGCGCAGTATCATCCATGTAGGAAAGCAAAGCCGAAAGGCCTTCAGGGACAGAGGACGTTTTCATGACCGTGACCTTTTTCGGAGTCCTTTCCGCTGCCTGAAGCGCCGCAGGGTACACATTCTTATCATTGGGTAGGATGATCACACTGGAGGACGCCACGGTTTCTATGGCGGCTACGATGTCCGAAGTGCTGGGGTTCTGGGTTGGACCGCCATCCACTACCAGCTCTGCTCCGGCGTTGTAGAATAGCTCCTTTAAAGCGTCTCCCAGAACAATGGCAATGACCGAAGTGGACTTCGTGCCGGTTGAGTCCTTAAAGCGGGCCGTGTGTTGAACCAGCATGTCATCCACCTTGATTGATGAAACCTGGCCCAATGTGGAGGCATAGCGCAGCACCTCCTCGGGCTGGCCGGTATGAATATGAACCCTTGCCAGGCGGCTGTCTCCAACCATCACTATGGAATCCCCCATCGGAGTAAAAGCGTCCTTGATCGTATTTTCAGAGATCCGACTCCCTTTCAGAATAAACTCGGTGCAGTATCTGAAATTCCAGTGATGCTCTACCGGGGCACCTACCGTTCCGTTGAGCATGCCCTCGTCCTCTATAGCTCCGTCCGTATTCATTGCACCCTGGATCAAGCACACCATGCCTTCTAAAAAATTAAGGAACCCAAGTCCCCCGGCGTCGACGACACCGGCTTCTTTGAGCTTGGGTAAGAGAAGGGGAGTCCGCTCTACCGAAGACCGGGCTGACCGGGCCATTTCATCCAGGAGAAGGGCGAGATCCTTCTCGGTCTTGACGACCTCCTTCGCGGTTTCCGCAGTCTCCCGGATGACGGTCAGGATGGTGCCCTCTGTCGGGTGCAAGACCGCTTTGTAGACCTTCTTAGCCGCACGGGAAAGAGCCAAGACAATATCTTCCGCAAATAGGCGTTCACGGCCTTCGATTCCTTCTGCCAAACCGAATAAGACTTGAGACAGAATAATCCCGGAATTGCCCCTCGCCCCCATCAGGGCTCCCCAGGCAGCCGCCTTGACGGTCGTTTCCAGGGAGATTTCCTTTAAAGCTTCCATTTCCCTGACGGCGGCCATGAGCGTAATGGACATGTTAGTCCCCGTATCCCCATCCGGTACAGGAAAAACATTGATCTTGTTCAATTGATCGCGGTTTTTTAATACCCATTCCGCTCCGGCTATGATGGTTTGCTTAAACCGCTTTGCATCGCAATAGAGAATCGCCACTCCGCTCCGCCTCTCCTCATTCCTTATCGGAAGTCTATCTGTATGCCCGAAATTATAATACATTCTCCTTTTTTAGAAAGCAACTTCAATGGAAGAAGAGTCAAAGAAAAGGCACTGGGGCAGGTCTTTAATAAAAATAGGGACATTAATCTGCAAGTCAGTAAAATATCGGGGACCCAGGGGAGGTTGATCACAATATTCACAACTATAGGAAGAAGCTCTCAAGCTTGCAATACTGCAACTTAAGGGACGGCTTCTGATAACTTCCTTATTTTCTCCGCTAAATCCAAGTCCTTCTTAAACCTTCTCTCTAACCGCTTTTCTGCTGGACCAAATGTCGTAACATCACGTTCTGTTAGTTTGATCAGTTCCCCAGGCGAAAAGGGTTTTTGGATGCGATATCCGTCGCAGTGCTTCGGCCCTTGACATGGCGCGATCATTTTTTTATCATGGGTTAAATGGAAATGAACTAGTTAATTGATTAATCATTCCTTGAGGAGGAAAAGGGATGGATGGAGATCTCAAAGTGACCAAAAGTATTTCGGCTCTTGTAGCCAGAACACAATTAGGCCAAATTTTGGAGAGGGTCAAGAAGAAGAAGGAGCGCTTTTTGATTAGCAGAAAAGGAGAAGCGACGGCAGTCATCCTCAGCGTAGAGGATTATCTGAGAAATATTGTTAAGCAGCCTGAGGTCTTAACCAGGCTGCAAAAGCAGGCCAAAAAGGCTGGGACAAACAAGCTCACGCTAGAAGAGATTGATGCAGAAATTAGGGCCTTCAGACGAGGGCTTTAGCCCATGATAAAGGCCGTTTATGATACCAATGTGATCGTTTCGGCCGCTCTATATGTAAGGAGTGTTTCTTACGAAGAATGCCCTTCATGCGGGGAGAAAGTCTTGTCTCCTGGGGTGAGCCAGGATTTATACGAAAAAATCAAACATGGGGAATTCGCTGAAGAGACTTTGAGAATACCTGTATTGGAAGGGACATATGGTTGACACCCCGCAGATTAAGGTCGGAACCATAGGGACATCCTATGTTCTTTAAGTAACCTGAAAACAGCTTCCAGTTAGGCTTGCGAAATTGCAATTTAATGAACGGCTTCTAATAACTTCCTCATTCTCTCCGCTAAATCCAACTCCTTTTAAACCTTATCCGTAACCACTTCGCTGCTGAACTTAATGAGATATCCCAGAGATAGGATGAGATTGACATTTCTTCGAATTGGGTATATACTTTTAGTATATATTTCGGAGGTCAGAGATGAAAACAGCACGTTTGTTCCGAAATGGCCAGAGTCAGGCCGTGCGGCTGCCCAAGGAGTACCGGTTTAGCGGAGATAGGGTATTGATCAAAAAGGTTGGAAACGCTGTCGTCCTTCTTCCTGAGAAGGACTCCTGGACGCCCCTTTTCGAAAGCCTCTCACGGTTCTCTGAGGATTTTATGGAGAGCCGTCAGCAGCCCGGCCAGCAGCCGAGAGACGGGCTCTTCGAATGAAGCTGCTTCTTGATACGAATATCTGCATCTATTTGATTAAGAAGAGACCTCCATCGGTCCTCAGACATTTCAATGCCTTTCATGCCGGGGCGATTGGCCTCTCTTCAATCACTGTGGCTGAACTCGAATTCGGGGTTCAGAAGAGCCGCTATCCTTCCCAGAACCAGGAAGCCCTTGAGCAGTTTCTCCTGCCTCTTGTGGTCCTCGATTTCGACCGACAGGCTGCCCGGGCCTACGGAAAACTTCGTGCGTTGCTCGAACCTCGGGGCAGGGTAATCGGAGCCCTTGACATGCTTATTGCGGCGCACGCCCTAAGCCAGGATCTTCCCTTGGCCACCAATAATGTTAAAGAGTTCTCAAGGGTACCTAGGCTGGAGGTACTCAACTGGGCCTCTTCCGGATGAGGACATTTTTCGATCCTCCGCCCAGCACCGAGTACCAAGTCTTCCTGCGCGGAATCCAGAGGATGTTGATCACTATATTTACAAACATACGACGAAGCTTTGGGGTCTTGCAATATTGCAATTTAGGGAAGGGTTTCCAGTAACTTTTTCATTCTCTCCGCTAAATCCATGCCCTTCTTAAACCTTTTCTCTAACCGCTTCGCTGCCGAACCTAATGAGATATCCGTCAGTCAGCTAGAGGTCGGCGGCCAGGAATTATCCAAAGAAGATCCGGCCTTCCAGTATGGCGGTTCAGTTTCGGGGGTAAATCGGGATTGCGTCTTTCGTGTAGAATTCGGCAGTCCCAACTGGTGACGGAGGAGCTCAGGGGACAATATATGATGTCTTTATTAAGAAGAGCATAAAATTGTTTCCATTCAACGCGGAGTCGCAGAGGACGCAGAGAAAAGTTTTTTGTTTGTCGGGAGATACCGACAAACAAAAATCTCCAGCCGCACCGGAGAGACTTCTTGCCGAAGGCGAGAGGCTTATGGAGAATCGGCATCTCCCGATTCTCCATAAACAATATCCTGCTCAGTTACCTCTGCGCCTCTAATGAGTCCTGTTCTTGCAGGACGAATGGGCGGTGAGAATCCAATTCTAAAATGTAACCTATTTCATGCTCCTGATATTTATGGAATTGCAGACTGGTGAATAAGTTATGCAGAATCTGGTCGGATACCTTTCTGTCTGTTCAAGGGAGCGACTATAAATCAAAAGGGAAGCCGGGGTCACTTGGTATGGTTACTGGGTCACTGCGTCTCAGGAGGGAAACAGTGAAATGAGCCGAAGAAACGAGACAGGAGGAAGAACCGGGTAAGCAAGGAGGAGTCTTG
>JBEKDJ010000355.1:0-5236 GCA_050014415.1 Thermodesulfobacteriota bacterium
CCGATTCTGGAACTTTTTGACTTTCCACCTCTAAGATTCTCAGCGCTTCATCCCCGGAGAGGGCAGGGAGGACTTGATATCCTTCCAATTCCAGGAGCGCAGTGATCATCCCCACGGTATCCGTCTCATCGTCAACGACCAATATTTTTTTCGCCTCTCTATCTTTCATTCCTTTTCCTAATACCCCAATAATATGATCGCTTTAACCCAACACAATATCGCTGAAAGATCGTTGAATGTCAATCGTAATTTGGGGTCTACCCACTCCTGCGTTATTAGAAAATTGACAAAAGTTTCGTAAAATATTAAATTTCATTTTTAAAGGAGAGGAAAGGATGGAATATCAGTTCTTTAAGGCTCATCATGGTGTATGGATGAAAGGGAAAATTCAGTCTCTATCCTTTAGAATTTTAGGGGGAATTTTAGGGTTGTTGCTTTTAGCTATTTTTTCTTCAGGTTGCTCCAATGAAAAATCGGGAAAGCCTGTTTCTGCCCCAATACCCGTTACTGTAAGCACAGCAATTCAGAAAATGGTACCTGTACAGCTTCTTGTCATTGGGAACGTTCAAGCCTATTCTACGGTTGCAGTGAAGTCATTGGTGGGGGGGGAATTGGTAGGCGTCCATTTCACAGAGGGACAGGATGTGAAGAAAGGAGACCTTCTCTTCAGGATCGACTCCCAACCCTTTGAAGCAGCGCTCAAACAAGCCGAGGCCAATCTCCAAAAGGATCTGGCTCAGGCGAAAAATGCTCAAGAGGATGCCCGCCGTTATGAATTCTTAATCCAGAAAAGCGTGGTCGCCCGGCAACAGTATGATAAGGTTCGTACCGATGCAGACGCTCTCGAAGCCACGGTCCTCGCAGACAGGGCAGCTGTGAATAATGCAGAAATTCAATTGGGTTACTGCTCAATTCATTCCCCCATTGACGGCCGAACTGGAAGTATCAACATTAAGAAGGGCAACATCATCGCAGCAGTGGGCCAGCCGAACGCTATTGACTTGGTGACCATCAACCAGATCATTCCTATCTATGTTATCTTTTATGTTCCCGAGCAGAATCTGCCAGAAATCAAGAAATATATGGCAAGAGGCTCCCTCAAGGTTGAGGCACTCCCTCCGAATGATACGAGTGGCGGTGAGCAGGGTATCCTGACTTTCATCGATAACACCGTGGATAAAACAACAGGAACAATCTTGCTCAAAGGAACTTTTGCCAACCGTGAGAAAAAACTCTGGCCAGGGCAGTTCGTCAATGTTGTGCTCACACTCACCACGGAGCCCAATGCAATTGTGGTTCCGTCCCAGGCTATCCAGACTGGGCAGGAAGGCCAGTACGTCTTTGTGATCAAGCCCGACCTCACAGCAGATAACCGTCCTGTTGTAATAAGTAGGACCATCGATAAAGAAACGATCATCGAGAAAGGGCTTCAAGCCGGTGAGAGGGTTGTGACGGACGGCCAGCTTCAGCTCGTTCCAGGTACTAAAGTAGAAGTGAAGGCCAGTCCGGGCGGTCCGGGGAAAGGCTCATGAGCATCTCAGAATTTTTCATCCGGCGTTCCGTTACAACGACTCTCATCATGTTGGCCATTCTTTTTTTCGGCATAGCCGGATACCGGCTCCTTCCGGTAAGCGATCTCCCGAATGTCGATTTCCCGACCATTCTTGTCAATGTAAGCTTTCCGGGGGCCAGCCCGGAAACAATGGCCTCAGCCGTCGCGACTCCTCTGGAGCGGGAGTTCTCGACCATTGCTGGTCTCGATTCGATGAACTCTACTAACGCTCTGGGGATTACCCTGATCACCCTCCAGTTCAGCCTGAGTCGCAATATCGACGCCGCTGCTCAGGACGTCCAGGCAGCGATGACTAAAGCCTCAAGCCAACTTCCCCAGAATATGCCCTATCCGCCATTTTATCGAAAGGTCAACCCTGCAGACCAGCCTGTTATCTATCTGTCCTTGAGTTCTCCAACCCTTCCCCTTTTTACTGTGGACGAATATTCAGAAACTTTCATCGCCCAACGCGTTTCTATGATCAGCGGAGTTGCCCAGGTCCTGGTCTATGGTTCGCAGAAGTATGCTGTTCGCGCCCAGCTCGACCCCAATGCCCTTGCGGCCAGGAAAATCGGAATAGACGAGGTTTCCAGTGCTGTACAAAAAGGGAATGTAAACATCCCTACTGGCGCTTTGTGGGGAACCCACCACGCCTTTACAATAGAAGCCAGTGGCCAGTTAATGGATGCAAAGGCCTACGAGCCCCTTATCGTGGCTTATCGTAACGGTTCGCCTGTTCGGCTCAAGGATCTCGGCCGAGTGATTGACAGCGTAGAGAACGATAAGGTAGCAAGCTGGTATAATAATATCAAGGCCATCATCCTGGCCATCCAGCGCCAGCCTGGTACCAACACCGTTGAGGTGGTCGACTCCATCAAGAAACTCCTTCCAACCTTCCGGGCTCAAGTGCCTGCTTCGGTAAACCTCGACATCCTCTACGACCGCTCCGTTTCGATCCGAGATTCAGTCAATGATGTCAAGTTTACCCTATTTCTTGCTCTTTGCTTAGTCGTCTTGGTGATCTTTCTCTTTCTTCGTAATCTCTCAGCGACTATGATCCCGAGCCTTGCGCTTCCCATGTCCATTGTGGGAACCTTTGCTTCCATGTATCTCTTAAACTACAGCCTTGACAACCTCTCCCTTATGGCCCTAACCCTGTCCGTGGGTTTCGTAGTCGATGATGCCATCGTTATGCTGGAAAACATCGTCCGCCATATGGAGATGGGGGAAGGGGTTCTCGAGGCAGCACTCAACGGGTCCAGAGAAATTGGCTTTACGATCGTCTCCATGACCCTCTCCCTTGTTGCTGTCTTCATCCCGGTCCTCTTCATGGGTGGGATTATAGGAAGGTTACTCCACGAGTTTGCGGTCACGATCGGAATGGCCATTCTGATCTCTGGCTTTGTCTCATTGAGCCTTACGCCCATGCTTTGCAGCAAATTCCTTCGCCCTTCAAAAACGGTACATCACGGCCGAATTTACGCCATGTCGGAGCGATTTTTCGATGGGATGCTCCATGCCTATGATTGGAGCCTCAAAATCGTCTTGGAACACCGCCTGACCACCTTCGTCTTCTCAAACATCATCCTCGTAGTGACAATCTATCTTTTTATTATCATGCCAAAAGGATTTCTTCCAAGCGAGGATACAGGCCAGATCTTTGGCTTTACCGAGGCCGCGCAGGGAATCTCTTTCGACTCCATGGTGCGCCATCAAAAGGAACTGGCTGCCATCATCCACCAAGATTCCAATGTTAAGTCTTTCATGTCGACTGTGGGGGCAAGCGGTATAAACGTATCCATTAACACTGGCCGTGTCTTCATGAATTTGAAACCTCGCTCTGAGCGCCGTCTGAGTGCGGACGAGATTATTCAGGAATTACGGCCGAAGCTGGCCACTATTCCCGGAGTCCGGGTATTTCTACAAAACCTTCCACCCATCCGAATCGGGGGAATGCTCACAAAAAGCCAGTATCAATTTACACTCCAGAGCCCCGATACAGATGAACTATATCGGAATGCCCGGGTGCTTGAAGCGAAGATGCGCGAGTTTCCGGGGTTTCAAGATGTGACGAGTGATCTCCAAATCACAAACCCTAAGGTCAATGTCGGGATTGATAGGGATAAAGCCTTTGCCCTTGGCATTACGGCGGAGCAGGTCGAAGATGCACTTTACACCGCCTATGGATCTCGCCAGATCTCTACCATACTTGCTCCAAACAATGAATATCAGGTTATCATGGAACTTGAACCCAAGTACCAGATGGACCCTTCGGCACTGGCGATGCTCTACATCCGGTCGTCAAGCAACCAACTCATCCCCTTAAACGCTGTGGCAAACCTCACCCGAGGTGTGGGGCCTCTGACTGTGAACCACCTGGGGCAGCTTCCTGCCGTCACCCTTTCTTTCAATCTCAAGCCTGGTGTCTCCATCGGAAATGCCGTAAATGCCGTCCATAAAGTGGCTGCTGCGACGATTCCTACAACAATCAGCACAAGCTTTCAGGGTACAGCACAGGCCTTTGAATCGTCGATGCGCGGTCTTGGATTCCTCTTATTAATGGCTATTTTGGTCATTTACATCGTGCTGGGTATTCTTTACGAAAGCTTCATCCATCCAATGACCATCCTTTCGGGCCTCCCTTCTGCCGGATTTGGGGTTCTGGTGACCCTGCTCATCTTCCATCAGGACCTGAATATTTATGCTTTTGTGGGAATCATCATGCTGATAGGCATCGTAAAGAAGAATGCAATCATGATGATCGATTTTGCGCTGGCGGCAGAGAGAAAAGAAGGGAAAAGTCCTTCAGAGGCTATCTACCAGGGCTGTCTCATCCGATTTCGCCCCATCATGATGACGACCATGGCAGCTCTCATGGCTACACTGCCGATTGCCTTCGGTTTCGGAGCTGGGGCAGAATCTCGTCGCCCCCTAGGCCTCGCTGTAGTGGGAGGTCTGCTGTTCTCACAATTAATTACTCTCTATATCACTCCTGTGATCTATATTTACCTGGATTCTTTCAAAGAGAAAGTAAAGGGTTTGTTCCATAAAACATAGTTCGGAGTTCGGAGTATTTAAAACCTACACTTCCCTTTGTTTAGATGCTAACTGGTTTCAAATCCCAAATTCCAAATCCCAAGCTCCAAATAAATTTCAAACTCCAATTCCTGCCTGCGGTAGGCAGGTCAAATGACCCAAAAGATTTTATTTTGAATTTTGTTAATTGGAATTTATTTGTGATTGGGTGCTTGTGATTTGGTGCTTACCTCGGAGAGGTTAACTTGTTTCACACGGTGGGACTTTTTCAGTAAGTTTCTTCTTCTTTGCTGGTGTGAGTTCCTCTTTGACCTCCCAGTCCTTTTTGGCAAAGGAATCCTGTCCCTTGATGAGAAGCCAATCCTTACCACTGCCTCTCCCTTTCATTAAGATGAGGGCAAAGCCCCCCTTTAATTTCTTTCCCTTCAATGTAAAACTCAGCCTTCCCTTATTCAGCGCAGTTTCCAGATCACCTTCCGGCTGAAACTCACCTGAGTCCCAGATGAGAACCGCTCCAGCTCCATAATGTCCCAGAGGAATGATTCCCTCAAAATCTCCATATTCAAAAGGATGATCATCTACCATGACAGCAAGCCGCTTATCGGATGGGTTCATAGAAGGGCCCTTGGGAATGGCCCAAGATTTAAG
>JBEKDJ010000356.1:0-5233 GCA_050014415.1 Thermodesulfobacteriota bacterium
CCCCTAATATTTGAGGGTGGAAAGTAGAGGGTAGTAGGTGGTTAATTCATTGAATCCACATTCTACCTACCACTTTCTACCTTCGATAATGATTGCATCTGGGCATTTTTGAGCGGCCTGAGAAAAATGACTTTTTCAGCGAACTACTAAGAAAGGATGAGGGGGATGTTACACTTTTTCTTGCGCAGAAATGAGAAACTGGAATACTGCTTCAACGTAGAAACGTCCGCCCCGTTGAATTCTAATGAGCTCTCGATTTTAAGGCAGCTCTTAGCCGACGGTTTTGTATCGGAAACGCTATCTGCAAATCCGATCAACCCTGAGGGACAAGAGGTGGTGGACCTCGGTCCCCGTATGAATTTTGCGACAGCCTATTCGACCAATATCGTCGCCATTTGCCAGACCTGCGGGCTCGAAAAGGTGACTCGCATCGAACGTTCCCGGCGATACCTGCTTCCTTCAGAGGTTAATAAGGGCCGCTTTATTCAAGAGCATCACGACCGGATGACTGAATGCTTGTATGATCAACCCTTGCAGACTTTCGAAACCGGAATCCTGCCGGAACCTGTTTTTGAGATTCCTATGTTGGAAAAGGGCCCGAGCGCTCTTCTGGAAATACCGGGTCTCGCGATGGACGAGTGGGACAGAAATTTCTACTATCACTACTTTGTCAAGGAAGAAGGAAGAAACCCTACGATCGTTGAGATAAGGGATCTGGATAACGCCAACAGCGAGCATTCGCGCCACGGCTATTTCAAGGGGAAACAGATTATCGACGGTGTGGTGATGCCGGAAACGCTTATGGACATCGTCAAGGCGACTCTAAAAGCGAATCCATCCAACAGCATCATCGCGTTCAAGGACAATTCCAGCGGAATTAAAGGATACGACTGCTGGACGATTCTCCCCGAAAAACCCGGGAGACCAGCGCCTTTCAAGAAACAGATGGTACAGTATCACATCATTTTTACTGCGGAGACACACAATTTTCCTACCGGGGTGGCTCCTTTCCCCGGTGCCGAAACGGGCACGGGCGGACGGATCCGCGATGTCCAGGCGACGGGAAAGGGAGGTCTGGTGGTCGCAGGGACAGCGGCGTACTGTGTAGCTAACTTGCTTATCCCCGGCTACGATCTGCCCTGGGAAGACAAGAGTTCCATCTATCTATCAAATTTGGCTTCTCCTCTCATGATCGAAATCAGGGCAAGCGACGGGGCCAGCGATTATGGCAATAAGTTCGGCGAGCCCGTGATTGTCGGTTTTACGAGGTCGTTTGACCAGAAGCTTCCCAGTGGCGAACGCTGGGGATGGATCAAGCCGATTATGTTCACAGGCGGCATCGGACAAATTGATGCCAGGCATATCGAGAAGGATGAAGCAAAAAGAGGAATGCTGATCGTTCAGGTGGGCGGCCCCGCTTATGGTATTGGTGTCAGCGGAGGTTCGGCCTCCAGTAAACTACAGGGCGAGAATGAAGAAGAGCTTGATTTCAATGCGGTCCAGCGTGGCGATGCGGAAATGGAACAAAAGATGAACCGCGTCATCAGGGCCTGCATCGAAATGGGTGATGCCAATCCCATCGTCAGTGCTCACGATCAAGGAGCCGGCGGACCTGCCAATGTCCTTAAGGAGCTTGTTGAAAAAGCCGGAGGCAAAATCGAACTAAGGCATATCAAGTTGGGAGATCCAACCCTGTCGGTGCTCAAAATCTGGATTGCCGAATACCAGGAACGATGCGGTTTCTTAATACACCCTGAGAGCATTGAAGAATTCAGATCCATCTGCGAAAGGGAAAAAGTCAATTGCGAGATCCTCGGAGAAGTGACAGGAGA
The DNA here is from genome assembly GCA_050014415.1 of Thermodesulfobacteriota bacterium. Classification (GTDB taxonomy): domain Bacteria; phylum Desulfobacterota; class BSN033; order BSN033; family UBA1163; genus JBEKDJ01. The sequence goes on from JBEKDJ010000356.1 coordinate 1,833, forward strand.
CGGCCGCTTCGTTGTGCATGATGAGAGGGATGATTCAACGCCCGTCAATCTCAATCTCTCAAAACTTCTGGGCAACATGCCACAGAAAACGTTCAAGGATGAGAGGAAGGGATATTCACTCACACCTCTTAAGTGGCCTGATGATTTGTCGGTGGAAGATGCATTGTCTCGTGTGCTTCGCAACCTTGCTGTCGGATCAAAGAGATTTCTTACAAATAAGGTTGATCGAAGTGTTACCGGGTTGATTGCGCGACAGCAGTGTTGTGGCCCGCTTCAACTCACGGTCGGCGATGTGGCTGTGATCGCCCAGAGCCATTTCGGATTAAGCGGAGCAGCCACTTCAATTGGCGAGCAGCCGATCAAGATGCTGGTCAATCCGAGGGCAGGGGCCCGGATGGCTGTTGGAGAAGCGCTGACCAATATGGTGTGGGCCCAAATTAGTCGTCTGCAGGATATCAAGTGTTCGGCCAATTGGATGTGGGCACCCAAACTTCCAGGTGAAGGGGCAGCCCTTTACGATGCGGCTTGCGCGATGCGGGATCTGATGGTCCAGCTGGGGATTGCGGTGGATGGCGGAAAAGACAGCCTTTCCATGGCGACTCGCGTGGGGGATGAAATCGTGAAATCTCCCCGTGAGCTTGTTATTTCTGCATACGCGACCATGCCCGATATCACGAAGGTGGTGACTCCGGATATAAAAAAACCGGGGCACAGCCAGCTCATCTTCATTGACATCGCTAAGCCGAAGGCCCGGCTTGGGGGCTCGGCTTTAGCGCAGGTTTACGGACAAATCGGGAACGAATCTCCCGACGTGGATGATCCCGAGATGCTCAAACGCACATTCGATGCAATCCAGAAGCTAATATCGGAGAATTTAATTCTCGCAGGGCACGACCTCAGCGATGGGGGCATCATCACGACGTTTCTGGAAATGGCCTTTGCCGGGAACTGCGGTTTGCGAATTCGAATGGACGGTCCCTGGAGCCCCCTCGAAAGACTCTTTGCTGAAGAGCTAGGCGCAGTCGTCGAGTGTCATGTGAGTGACGTTCGGAAGGCCATCGAGATCCTTGATTCTTTCCGTCTACCCTCAACCCTGATCGGGGAAACGATAAAAGAAAAGAAAATCCTTGTGACCTATAACTCTCAGAATGTCCTTGAATCGAGCCTGTGTGTTCTTCGTGAAAGGTGGGAAGAAACGTCCTATCAAATCGAGCGTCTTCAGATGAATTCCAAATGTGCCGATGAGGAGCGAAAGAATATCTTCGACCGCAAAGGGCCAAGCTATGTGATTCCTTTTAAACCCAAACCGATGCCGGCGCCTATTCTCGAAGTCAAAGACAAACCAGAAGTTGCCATTCTCCGAGAAGAAGGAAGTAACGGTGATCGCGAGATGACCTCTGCTTTTTATCAAGCAGGTTTCAGCCCCTGGGACGTCACGATGACCGATCTGATCAGTGGAAGAATGACGCTCGACCGTTTCAGAGGACTCGTTGCCGTCGGAGGATTCTCTTACGCCGACGTTCCGGAGAGCGCCAAAGGGTGGGCTGCAGCGATCCGATTTAATGAAAGGCTGAGGAGAATGTTTGACGAGTTTTATCATTGTTCCGATACATTTTCTTTGGGTGTGTGCAACGGTTGCCAGCTCTTCGCACTCCTCGGATGGGTACCTTGGTTGGGAATCCCTGATCATCAGCAACCGAGGTTTATTCAAAATGGTTCGGGGCGTTTTGAATCTCGCTGGGTCACGGTCAAGATTTTGGAAAGTCCGGCGATCATGTTCAAAGGCATGACTGATTCAACGCTCGGAATTTGGGTTGCTCACGGTGAAGGCAGACTTCACTTTCCCGACCCAACACTGATGGACAAGGTCATCAACCAAAAACTTGTTCCGGTTGTCTTCGTGGACGATGAGGGCCGGGCGGATGGGAAGATTTCGGAAAGCTATCCTTTTAATCCGAACGGATCACCTTTCGGCATGACGGGACTTTGTACGCCTGACGGGCGACATCTGGCCATGATGCCCCATCCGGAGCGATCTTTTCTGAAATGGCAATGGCCATGGTTGCCCGAATATATGAAAGATGGGTCCAGGGAATCCCCGTGGATTCAAATGTTTCAAAATGCTAGGGAGTGGTGCGAAAAAATAGAAGGCAGAAAGCAGTAGGCTGTAGGCAGTAAAAAATAAAAGGGGGATGGCAGAATGGGGGGAAAATGCTACAAGGACATAAGGATTTAAAGGTATATCAGTTGGCTTACAAATTGGCGATGGAAATATTCAATGAGTCTAAAACATTTCCTATAGAAGAAAGATACTCCTTAACCGATCAAATACGTCGTTCGTCACGAAGTGTTGCCACAAATATTGCAGAAGCCTTTCGGAAAAGACGTTATCGTAATATGTTCATTAATAAATTATCTGATTCTGACGCAGAGGCAACCGAGACGCAGGTTTGGCTCGATTTCTCTCTAGATTGTGGTTATTTGTCACGAGAATCTTATGAAAAACTTGCAAAAGGATATGAAGAAATCGGCAAGATGTTAGGCAGTATGATGTCAACCCCGGAGAAATTTAGAATTTTATAATGCTGCTTTCTGCATAATGCCTTCTGCCTACTGATTGCAAGAGAAGGGATCATATTGAAGAAGTTGGGTTATTATTTGACTGCGTGGTGGAGACTCTCACGGATTCCTTTTCTTTCCGTGGGAATTCTCCCTTTGATCTTAGGGTTTATCTTGGCGTGGCGCTGGGGCTACAGAGGACCTTTAGGACTCTATGTGCTTTCTGCTTCGGCGGCCATCCTCATCATGTGGATGACGTATTACTTAGGGGAATGGAACGATCTGGAAGGGGATCGTATCAATCAAAAATTTAATCGGTTTTCAGGGGGATCGAGGGTTTTGGTCAAGGAGATCTTTCCTGCCTGGGTTTCACTTCTTTTGGGATATGGATGTCTGGCAGGAGCGATCCTCATCGGTATTTGTATCTATCTCCAATACCGGACCGATCTTCGGATCCTTCTATTAGGAGGACTGGGCATCTTTTTTGGATTTTTTTATTCAAGCAAACCGATTCGATGGTCCTATCATGGTTTGGGAGAAATTCTCGTCGGGTTCTGTTATGGATGGTTACCGATTGCTACTGGCTTCTTTCTCTTCACGGGGTTCTTCAGCTCACAGATCTTACTGCTTTCTATTCCCATCGGTCTCTCCGTTTTCAATGTGATCTTGATGAATGAGTTTCCTGATGAAGATGCAGACCGGGCAATCGGGAAAAAGAACCTGGTAGTCCGGTATGGGAAGCAGAGGATGGGAGATCTCTACATCGGGCTCTCCTTTTTAGCAGGACTCTCCTTCATCAAGGTGATGTCGATTCTTGGTGGAGTCCCCCTCTGGCTCTCTCT
>JBEKDJ010000357.1:0-5231 GCA_050014415.1 Thermodesulfobacteriota bacterium
TCGGGATTGGAGACTTCAGCATAAGTCTTCACTTCCAGGCCTTTGGTCCATTCAGCCCGGGTCCCTCGACTCACTCCCCACGGGTTGTTGCTCTTTTCCAGATTTTTAAGAGTCGTTCGTACCTCGGAGGAGTACTTTGTTTCGACGAGAACCAAATAGCGGCGCAGGTCAATGTTTCGTCTTACCTGCTCTATGTAGACAGGACATGCCTCCTCACAGGCCATGCAGGCTGTGCAGGCCCAAAGTTCATCTTCGCCCACCGTTTTTTCCATGATGGCTTCTGGCTGACGCTGATCCGGAGGAGTGGCAAGGAGTTTCGGCCCCTCACGCCACAGGTGTTCCTTCAAGTTCTGGGTCATTCGTCTGGGTGAAAGGGGCTTCCCTGTCAGATGTGCCGGACAGACATCCTGGCATCGACCGCAATTGGTGCAGGCCTCAAGATCCAGCATCTGCTTCCAGGTAAGCTCAGAGATTTCCCTGGTCCCAAAGGTCTCCGCTTCTTCAAAATTGGGAATGGGATCGAGGATACCCTTGAGTCTGAGGGAACGGAAAAACACATTCAGGGGGGATAAGAACAAGTGCTGTAAAGGGGAATGGCTTATGATGACGTAGGCAAAGAGCAAGAATGCCGGTATGACATGGATGAGGGCTCTATGCCAGACCAGGAGTTCGTTCAAAGGCACAGCCGGCAGGATCAGAAAAAAACGTGAAACGAGATAACTGACGGGTGCCCAGGAAGGCCAATCCGGCACCATACTCCCTCCGATGATGGCTATCCTGTAGCCTTTAGTGAAATAGCCAGTAACAACGAGCACGAACCCCCAAACATAGATCAAGGTCCTATCGGGCTTTGTAACCAAGCGAGAAGGTCTAATAATGTACCTTCGGACAATGGCCAGACACCCCCCAACCAGGAGCAGAACCGCTCCGATTTCGGAGATGAAAGAAGCATATAAAAAGACATCTTGAGGTGGGTTCGTCAACCCCACAGGGTAAGAGAAAAGCCTCGCAATTTTACCCAGAAAAATTAAAGCGGTTCCCCAGAAGATCAAGAAATGCATCGCCCCGGGATATAACTCTTTCCAAATCCGGGCGTTTGCAAAAGTAACGGCGAGAGCGGTTTTGAGTCTGGCAACCACTTGACCAGAACGATCTTCATCTTTTCCGAGGCGCCACAGCCGATAATGTTGCCACCAAAAGCTTACTACGAAAAGGGCGATGAGACCGATGAACAGGACGAGAAAACCAATGATAATCGGCAAGAATACTCGCGTAATATAAACTTCTTGGTTTGCCCAGAAGATCCGATTCATGATATCCATCTTGTTATCCTCAATCCATAGGCATCAAAAAAGTGATATCCGGGGATAAAAGGTAATCAAGTGGGCAGCAAAGAAAACAAGGGCCAAGCAGCCCATGATTACCAATATCCGTTCGATATATCTCTTATATTTTTGGTCTAAACCCAGATCAAAGAGCGCAAACTCTATCCCGGCGAAAAAGGAATAGATGATAGCCATGAGTATGATCACTTCCACAATAATTGCTATTGGTCTAAGGGATGCTTCCATATGCTGTTCCTCAAAATCGAATGGTTTCTATCTCTCAACCTTCTCTATCATCTGCTTTTGAAACCCGGTCTTGATTCCGCAGGAAGGGCAAAGGTCAAACGACCAAGCGGGTTCCCCGGTGCCAAAAATCCTGGATTCCAAGTTGTTGACCATAGACTGCGGAAATAGAGGGATGCCGCATTCTTGACAATGGGAAATCTCATCCTCAAATATGACGGCAGCTTCTTTGCCTCTTCTATTCGAGTCGAGTGGCTCTAGATGAAGGCAATGCTCCGGACAGGATTTCTCACAGACGCCACAAACATCGCAAGCGTCTTCTCGGAAGAGGAGTTGATAGGTATCATTTTCACTGTTTGGGGAGACAGTCAAAGCCTTTGTCGGACAATCAATCGTGCAAAGTCCGCAGCCCGTGCATCTCTCTTTATCAATGAAGGGTATTCCATGACTCTCGAGCTGGAGGATCTTCAAAAAGTCTCGTCGGCTCATCCAGTCTTTAGATCGTAACGCGTGTAATCTCATGTCTTCCCAGCTGGTTCGGGTGCTTGTTCCCGGCTCTCATCTGACGGCAGCAATTCCAAATACTTCAGACCCAGGATAAAGAATAGTCCCATCAGAGTAAATATCCCAATGGACATGAATGACTCAATAAAGGTGATCGGGAAAGAACCTGCCATTCCCCAGATCCCCTCTATTTTTCCTGGATAAAATGGCAAAGGATAGGCAGTCCCTGGTATGACCAGGGAAAATCTTTCTCCAAATATGCCAATGACGACCAAAACTGCTGCCGCCATTACCCATCTCAGGTCCTTCTTAAATCGGGGAAGTGTCAACAGGATGATGGGTAAGACATAGGCGCATCCCACTTGCAATCCCCAGAATACCCATGAAAAAGGTCCAGTGAAAAGCCAGAGGGTCGGTTCTCGGTCCGGTGGATAAAGATGGGTCAACTTGTCCATCAAGACCATTACGGAGAGGGTAATAATTAATATCAGCAGTAATTTGCTCAAAGAAAAAATGACACCCCTGTCGAAGTTCCTTCTGACCAGCTTGAAGATCAGGACAACGGTAATCATCAACAATGCCAGCCCAGATACCATGGCTGCTCCGAGAAATTCAAATGGTTTAATCGGGGAGTAGAAGATGGGCCGGGTAGCAATGAACCCAAATATCGCTCCGGTCCCCATGTGAACCAGAGCGGCCCAACAAATGGCGACAATACCCATCGTCCTAGTGGACTTCGTCTTCTCTGCAAAGATGAACCCGAGATAGACCAGACCGATAAGAAAATATCCGCCGTAGAGAATTCCATTAATCGCAAACATCGAACGCATATTATTCAAAACAAAAAACATAAAAAGCCGCCACGATTTCTCAGGTCTGCCCAAATCGAGGGCGATTCCTATCATTGCACCAAAAATCAGTATGATCGCTAAGAAGACTGCAATCCTGGCGATTGGCCGATACTCCTCCTTCCTAAAAACATAGGTGAGAGAAGAAAGGATAAGTGAGCCGGCACTCAGTCCTATCAGGTAGATCGCGATGATGATGGGCATACCCCAGGGAATGGCATTGCTGCTTCCAAGGAGATAGTGACCCTTGATGTAGCTGAGCATGAAACTGATGAAGCCAGCGGCGGTTAGAACCGCGAGGGTGGCCGCCAGTATGTTAAAGCTTCGCGATTTGCCCTCGATCGTCTTAAAAGTTAATGCCATCTGAGATTACCTCATTTGGAAAGATAGAATACTTTACATTTTGTATCCAACTCCTCCCGTAATCTGATCCATCCTCTTGAAGATAGTAAGCGAGATACCTCGCTGTGGGTATCGTCCAAATCTCCGAATTTTCTGGCTTCTGCAGGGCAATCTTCGACACAGGCCGGCACCACTTCTGTTCCTATTTTCTTGCCTTCCTTTATTCCTTGATCGATTCGATGAAAACAGAAGGTACACTTCTCAACCACACCGTGAGTTCTGGTGGGGAATGGCCAGGGGCCCCAAACGCTGCGGTCAGGAGGTAGATCAGGGCGGTGATATTCCTCTTCTTCCTGTTCTTTGCTGTTGAAACTCCTTGCCCCATAGGGACAGGCGACGATGCAATACTTGCATCCAATGCATCTTCTGAAATCTTGCATGACAATGCCGTCATCACGACGGTAGGTTGCTTTTACGGGACACACAGGCACACACGGAGCATGATCGCAGTGCATGCACGGCATTGGGATGAGTTGAGTATTTACCTTAGGATATTTGCCGTTCGTCACGGCAATGACCTTATGCCAGTAAATTTCTCTCCTCAATCTCTGCTCATCCGGTGAGCCATGTGGAACATTGTTCTCGTTCTTACAAGCCGTTGAACACGTTTGGCAACCAACACATTTATCCAGGTCGATCACCATTCCCCATCTTGGCATCTTGTCCCCTTGTGTACGCTTAGAAATTAATTGTTGCCAAATTGGCATAAAAATTTCTGGTGCTAAGCTAAGCACCAAATCCCAAGCACCAAATTACAAATAAGCTCCAATGAACAAAATTCAAAATTCCAAACAACCCATTTTTCTTTTGGTCATTTGGGATTGAAATATGGAATTTATTTAGGATTTGGAATTTGTCATTTGGAATTTGAGATCGTATTATGCTTTATAAACTCTGACTCTTGTGTTAAAAAATGCTGCTTGCCCACTGATGCGGTCATAATCTACACCGATGATCTCATTTGGATTTACACCAATTCCCTTTTGCCATTTCCCGTAGGAATAATGCCCTTGTCCAGAAGGGATGGCTACGACACCCGGATGAATGCCTTCAGAGAATTTGACTTTTGCCCTGATTTTTTGGAACGGAGACTCTACCCATATTGCTTGGCCATCCGATAGTCTTAGGGTTCTTGCGGTTTCGCTATTTATCTCCACCAGGGTTTGCCAACCCACTCCGTCCATGGGCAGGAATATCTCCTGGGCCCAGGGATAGTTTTGACTTCCATTTTCTATGGCCAGCAACGGTTGATACGGAAGCAATACGAAGGGATATTTCACTTCATCCCCGAGGAATTTTGCCTCTTTATAGCGGGGCAGGTAGTCTAGACTCTCCTCTTTCACTTTTTTCATTTTGACGAGTGTGGATTTGAGATTTCCTGAGGAGAACTCAAATTTCTTGGAAGGAGTAAGGAATATACGCTGATATTTTCCATATTCATAGTCTTTTCCTATCCATACTCCCTTCTTGAGAAAATCTTTCCAGGGGATAAGCGTTTCCGTTCGGAATCTAACAAATCCTTCGGAATCATCACCCATATTGGCAAAGGATTGTGCCACTCCTCCATTCAGTCTTTTCGCAATTTGGAATAAAACATCGACGATGGAGCGGGCGCTGCCATGTGGAGGAACCGCAGGTTGTTTCAATTTCGCCTCGGCAAAACCTGATCCCGGGGGAGATTGATCGTAACCCCATTCCTCCAAGAAAGTGGTGGACGGCAAGACCAGATCAGCATAGAGCGCCATTTCACTAATGAAGGGAGAGATATGGACATAATAAGGGAGTTTCTTTATTGCCTTATCCCATCGGTCCGTTCCAGGGGAAGACATATTGAAGTTGCTATTAAAACCGATTGCCATCTCGACAGGATAAGGAGCGTTTTCTAACAGCGATTCAGGGATTTGATTTG
>JBEKDJ010000358.1:0-5562 GCA_050014415.1 Thermodesulfobacteriota bacterium
TGAAGACTGCACAGAAGAATATTCTTTCAGTATGAAGAGATTATGAAGGGAAGATGAAAAATAGATGAAAAATGATGGCTTCAGGGGCGATGCAGAAAGTCATGAAGGATTCGGGTTGATTCTACCTTACAGTTGCATAAATAAAGTCCCAAAAAGGCGGTTGGGTGTGTTGGGAAACCTTTACAGCGGCACCTCTAAACGTTTTGCTACTACCGTTCCATGTGTACGACAGAAGTCACCTCTGGTGACATCGCGTGTTGCCCATAAAACATTTCAACAATCCGCTTAGTAAAGGTTGGAAAACACATTCAACCGCCTTTTCAATGCAACATTAAGGTCTACCCTCCCGGCAGATAGCTCTTCTGCTAAGTGGGTGCCTTTGCCTGCGGCCAGCTTGCGATACATTTCGAGACGGCAATCGAAGCCGCCAAGATCAATCACCTGCCGGTACCGTAATTTGAGCGATGGGTCTGGAGGTTCGATGCGCACTTAAGCACCTCGGCGGCGACGGCAAAAAGATCCCCAAACAAGCCGCGCATGTTGGGGACCCGAATTCGCCTTCCCATGGGAGGGTTGGTGATGATGAGGGTAACGCTCTTGGGTCCCAAGCCTTCGACCTTGGCATAGTCGCGAAAGTCACAGCAGAGGAACTTCGACTGAACGGCCTTCACCTTAGCGGCGGCAAAGTTGACCCGGCTAATGGCAATGGCATCCGGGCTGAGATCCGTTCCGTAAATACTTTGTACGCCTTGCAGCCGTGCCCTTTCTATAAGTTCCAACCCCGATCCGCAAAACGGGTCCCAGATGATCTCATTGTTGACCCTTCCGGCCAGGCGGGCCATACAGGCGGCCAATGGAGGGTGGGATGCCCCACGAATGTCAGCTTCACGATAGGTAAATCGCGGATCGGGTGTCAACTTCGGCCGCAACTCAACAGAGATCCCATGCCCTGTGGGAAGGAGATCCATCGACCAGGGAGCACTCCGCGGATCGTTCAGAATGTCCGGACACATAGCATAGGCCCGGTTCGCCAGGAGACGCACAGCGCCTCTCTGGTGTCCCTTGGAAACAAACTCCAGACGATAGCGGATCGATCCTTCTGTGAAGGTGGCCAGGACAGACCGCGATACAGGCGATGTCATCATCGACGCCAGAGCATCGGCGGACTCTGCCGGGTTTGAGCTCCGGACAGTGCCGAGAAAAAAGCCAACCGTGGCAAAACACCTGAGTGTGTAAATGTCGGCCAGGGAAAAGGGCGCTACCGGTGTGATCGCGACCAGGCCACTCCCAACCTCTGCGATGCGGAATTTCCCGTGCTTCGCAATATATTCTTTCACTTCATCGCGGACAATCTCTTCCAGCCCCTTGCGGCAGTGCAAATGGATTCGCAAGCGGGTGAAATCGGAGAGGGTGCTGTCCATTCGAATGACACTGGGCCTTTCCCTGCGCGCCACACTGGCCTTAACCTTCTGCTCGGTTTGCGGAAGGAAGCCACGAGCTGCACCCACGACGCTCAGTGTGGCCGTTCCGCCGATCTTATCCAGAGCCTGACCCAGGAATTTCTTCTCACGCTCGACCGTGGTCGTCCGGAGCAACGAAAGCAGCGCCTCTTCCTCAACCGTACCGGCACCGATCTTGGGTAGAGCCGTCATGGCGTAGCGTCTTACCTTCTCGCTCGGATCCTGCAATAGACGAACAAGCCACGACCTCACCTCGGCCTTCTGCTTCGCGGTGCCGGATTCAGAGAAGACCGTGCCCACCGCGCGAATGACCGCCACCCGTTCCATCCGTTCCTTGGGAGTAGATCTATCGAACAGCGCCACTTCATCGCTCCATAGCTTTTCACACGATAAGACGCGCAACTGACGATAAAGTTCCTTGTCGGTTTTCATAGGCGAATGGAAGCAGGACTCTTTTTCTGGACAATTTCCGAAAAGCGCGGACAAGAAGGGATCAGGGAGTCACCTGCATCCCCTCCCTCATGACCAACTGCGAGGAGGCTCATTCTGTACTGAATAACGCCACGCACGCTCTGCATGAATCTCCCGTTGCTTCATGTCGAAACAGTATCGATGTTATCTCCGGTATACTTCACGACGGTGTCGCACTCGCATGATCCTCACGGCCTTTGCCTTCTCATCAATCTCGTAAAGGACACGATGGTCTCCAATTCTAATACGCCAATCATTCTTTGAACCGATGAGTTTACGGCCACTTGGAGGTCTCGGGTTTTCATCTAATGTTTTAATATGGGGAATAATCCGGTGGAAAGTGGTGGGGGGGCAGACTTCATACACTTGGATGATACTCCTTCAAAAAGTCCTCCAGCTTTCTAAACTTAAGGTGTCTCTTTCTCATTTCTTTGAGCATATTCAAATCTTCAAGGTCTTCCAGACGCTCTAACATCTTTCGATACTCATCGCATCGATACCAAGAATGACCGCCGAGGGTTTACCCCCTCTGAGGACAATCTCAGGAGTTTTCCTCTTCACCTTACTTTTCATACTCCAACCTCCCATTTATTCGACTCTGAAATATCATAAATCTATTTTTGTTAAATTGTAAAGCCTATTCCGCGCCTCCGGACCGATAAGGAAGCCCCACTCAAAGACCAGAAGATCAGCTTCTTAGAGCAGAGGACCTCCAGGGGGTCAATTCTTCAGAGTCTGTTGAAAAACTCATTTTCCCCAGGCTGATCAAAAATGCCCATCGGCAAGGCGCCCGAAATCCTGAGGAGTGAGGCGTACTTGAATGTACGCTGCAACGACGAAGGGTGAGGGGAACGCCACAGCTGCGCGTTTTTCAACAGCCTGTAAGGATTTGACCCCATTCCTCTTTTCTTATATTATTCTTTTAACCCGACCAATCTCACCACTTTCTAAGCGGACTTTAATACCATGGGGGTGAGTAAGAGATTTCGTCAGAATGTCTTTCACTCTACCTTCGGTTAGTTTTCCAGAATGCTGGTCTTTCTTTATTACAATTAAAACCTGTACGCCTGCTTTTATATTTGCACGATTTGTACCGTCCATGCTTCTAACTTCCATTATAGAGGACCGCAAAAGTAATGCAATGGGATCCCATCATTCTAACCTGTTTTATAGGCTTCTCGTGGTGGTCGCCTGTTGCATTACTTATGTTGCTTTCTATAATGATTAGTTTGGCCTCAAATTTTCAGCCCTGAGTCCCAAATCCTCCCTATTTTTCTCGACATAAACTTACGATGCAAATGGTTAGCTTGGTCCGACCCGGTACAGGCATCCTGAAGCACCTGAAACACTTGTGCTTCCCGGAGAGGTAAATACCTTCTCATGTTGTGCGTTCGCCAGCGTACGGTGCCGGCCAGTCAGGCGCTACAGTCCTTCTTTGAGCTTTCAGGATCAGTCTTTACGCCATGCGATATGCTTGCCCGCCGAAAATGTCCATTGTAGGCCCGGCGCTACCTGTCCTCCGTGGTCCCGCAAGGCGGGACGTAGGAGGATGCTCTTTGCTATTTGAATGATGGACTTTTTTATAGAGGATATATTCTCCCCAACACCGCATCTCCTTATCTCCTCATCACTCTATCTTCTTATCCCCCTATCCCCTCATCCCCCCATCTTAATTTTAATGGGCAGGGCCAGCTTTTTTAGGGATGACACCGTTTTAAGTTATTTTTCCTTAATTCACAATTCAAGACACCGATGTCTGTTTCTTGCACTAGAGCTTCTCCCTTTTTCTGAACACGTATTGACATTATGTCAGAAATGACATATATTATGACTGAATGAAAAAGAGAGAGAAGCCGTTAATCTGGCTACACGGCGAGATAAAGACTCCACCGCTGTCAAGCGCAGCAAGGATTGAAGCAGGCTATTTGCTGCGCAAATTACAAATGGGGGAGTTGCTCTCGCTGCCTCATTCGCGACCGATGCCATCGATTGGTTCGAGGTGCCACGAACTCCGTATCGATGATCAAAACAAGACGTGGCGTGTTGTTTATCGAGTCGATAATGATGCCATCGTGATCTTGGAGGTATTTGAGAAAAAGACACAAAAGATACCCAGGGAAGTAATTGAGAACTGCAACCGCAGGATTCGACTTTATGATACCTAACGTCGGAGGAGGCGTATGAAGAGCACAAAGAAGAAACAACTCGAAACAAAAGGGTGGAAGGTTGGTACGGTTGCAGAGTTTCTGCAGCTTTCACCTGAAGAATCCGCCTATATTGAGATGAAACTTGCATTGAGTAGGAATCTTCAGGAACGTCGGAAGGAGAAGAGCCTAACTCAAGAGCAACTTGCTCGTCTCCTGAGGTCCAGTCAGTCGAGGGTAGCGAAGATGGAAGCAGGAGATCCTTCTGTCTCGCTTGATTTGCTTGTTCGTTCATTGTTGATTCTAGGTCAATCACGAAAGAATCTCGCTAAGATTCTGTCCGAGCCGCATTCTTCATTTGCGAGTTAGAGCTACTTTTCAACTTTCATGGCCTACGGATCCGTCTATAGTCCCTTCTTCTTCTACTGATCTCGATGGCCTGGCCGAAAGCAGATAGAAAATTCCGCTATCTGCAATCCGAATCCCGCATCCGAACGGGCCAACTTTTTTATGAATGACAACCCAATCACCTATTCATAATGAGTCCACATCCTGATGACCTTGATGGTCCTTATTTCTTGCAAAACTTGGTACACGAGGCGGTGTTGAATGGTGATACGACGGGAATAAGCTCCAGAAAGGTCTCCGATTAGCTTTTCATAGGGGGGAGGGGTTTGAAAGGGATTCTTAGAAAGGATTTCAAGTAGTTTTTCGGCTTTTGGTCTCAGGCCCGCAGCGGCAATTTCCTTTGCGTCCTTTTGAGCTTGCCTGGTATAGACAATTCTCCACTTTACCATCCAGGCTTCTCGCTGCACTTTTTAACAGGCGTCTTGAGACCCTTCCGAATGGATTCTCTCATACCGGGAACCGATAAAAGATATAATGTCTCTTGAATGGATCGCCAGTCATCTTCGGAAATCAAGATAGCGGTTGACCTCTTACCCGTGATCTGGATCGGCTCGTGGGATTCTCCGGCTTGGTCGAGTAATTTATAAAGGTTTGCCCTGGCCTCTGTCGCCTTAATCGTTGTCATATGGATCACCTCAATATCTAACGTACATGAAAACGTACGCCATGTCAAGAGAGATTAACGTGACTTGAGAGATTAACGTGACTCTAAGAGAAAACGCGGGTTCGGTCTAAAAGAATGTCTCAGTAATCTGATGATTTGGATTTCTCTAAGCTTTGAAATTTCAGCTTTCAGCCATCATGTTTCAGCTGTTTGCTTTGAGCTTTAGGCTACACGCTATGCGCTTTGCCCTTTGCACGATGCTTCAGGGCAGGGCCAACTTTTTATGGATAACACCTGTGAATAGTGTAGACGCGACACCCTACGACACCCTAAACACTCTGTAACAGTTTAGTCCTTTCGGAGCTTTTTTGATCACACGCCCACAATTTTCTTGATTTGTGGGCGTTTTTGTGTTCTCATAATAGGAGTATAAATACTCATATATGAAGGAGATCCAAATGAGCCGAAGCGACAT
>JBEKDJ010000359.1:0-5223 GCA_050014415.1 Thermodesulfobacteriota bacterium
TATGTTGGCACTACATTCTTATATTTCTTTACCAGCTTATCCCAGTTTTTCGGTAGTTCTATCTTCTGGGTCTGCTTCTTGCCCGGAGTAGCACCGCCTCCAGCAGCGTGGGCGATGAAAGCGCCCGGGCCACCGGCCACAATAACCCGAATAAACTGGGGGTCTCTTATCATTGACAAGGAGTCCGTATCTCTTATGGGAATTCTGCCTTTATACAAGCCACCCCACATCCCCCCCAGACCTTTGCCGGCGAAACGGGATCCAGGGATACGCGCGTATTCAGAGATGAATTCCTTAATGTCTTCCTTGGTCCAGCCCTCACGAGCCAGGTTCTTGGCATGAGGCGGGGTAAATATGAAGGTATAGCGCATGCCTCGGGGAATATTGTCGATCACAGCGCGCAATATGCCTTCGGCATCCGCACTGTATGGCCAATGCTGTAAGTAGGTTTGAGGATAGGAAACAGTAATGGTGCTCTCCTCTCTCTTGAAGCCGTACTCTACATGCAGCGGTTCCCATGGGCTCTCTTCTTCATTCTCCGCAATCACCATGCTGTATTTCATCGGATTGCCCATGACTCCCATGTCTTCCACACCCTTTCGCACGCCACCGATGTTCTTTATGATGAGCCCCATGGCACGTCCAATGGCGGCGTTGGCAATATTGCCCGGACTGAGAGCGCCGGAGCTGTTATTCACATTAATCTCGCTGCGTACAGGACCATTGATAATCCAGAATGGAGCCCATGAGCCAGTACTAAAACCAAACGTGGTGTAACCCATGAAACCGCGTTCCGATTCTAACAGCAGTTTTGTCCCGGCGATCAACACCGGCATGTAAGTTGGCAGGGCCCCGGCCATGACCGCATTAATAGCAATCTTCTCTATGGTGGCCTTACCTAATCGGGACTCCAATTTACCCAGTAGATGATCGGAGGGAAGGTCCGTGCCTGTCAGCATTTCAGCTACCGCCTCCTCGGTGGGCGGTATGATAGGCAAGCCGTCGGCCCAGCCCCTCTGGTAGAAAAAGCGGTTCACTTCTTCCAGGCTGCCCTTGAAAATAATTCTCGCAGGTTTTTCTATCTCCTTCGGCTTTGGAGACTCCTCTTCAGCTGTCAGCGGCTTCGTCAGCGCCGTAACCATAGCCTCAAAGGCCCCATCAACCCCGGCTTCAATATCCTCCATAATGCTGGCTTCGCAAGGGACAGAGGTCGGTATATACCTTAACACCGGCATTCCCTTGCTTGAAGATGCTGACCCGGCATCGTTGGCAAAACCTTTGTTGACCAGTGTCACTGATGGTTTTTTTCTATCCTCTATAACTATAGAGTCGTACACGAGGTACTTGGTGCATGCCCCTCAGTCGCCAAAAGCGGCTACAACTGCATCAACCCCCTTGAGCCACTCTTCAAATTTCTCCTTAGCATCTTGCTCGATAATCACCTCATTCGGTCTTAGGTTAGCAAATTCCGTAAACTCGGCCGTTGGGAATTTTTCCTTCAATCTTCTCCCGACCACATTCAAGAGTGGCAAGGCGGCTCGTTTGCTATTACGGAGCAAGCCGATCTTCCTACCCTCTAAGCTCTCTACCCGGGGAGAAATCCCCCGTGGGGGTATCGGATCAGCCTCCGCCCAGGGACTGAGTACTTCGTATTCACTGTTTGCCTTGTTTGTCATTCGATATTCTCCTTTCTTGAATTGCTTAAGAAACAGACGACTACGTCCCCCATCCTCGCCTTCCTCCATCAAGGGGGAGGGGGTTCAAGTCGGCTCCTTGAACATACTTTCCTCTCCTTTGCTGGGAGATGGATAGGGTAAAGCGGTGTCAATAATATTCATTGTTGGAGGGTGACCACGGCCGCCGCTCATGGGGAATCTATCTAGCTTAAAAAGCCGCTCCTTTTTGCGTGCGAGCCAACATTCATCATCCGCCGGTAACTGGCATAAGTAGTGCGATACGATCTCCGCTCTGAAGCTGGAAGTCCATGCCATCAAAGTAGAAGAGTCCGTTGACATTGAACTTGTAATGTTCCACCAATCGATCTTCGCCAGTACGAATTACAGGTCCCTCGAGCGCCGGGATCTTATCCCTAAGCGCTGCAACGACATCTGCCATGCCTGCTCCATCTTTTAGCTCGACCTCCACCTCCCGCAGATCGGATATCTCGCGCGGCAATCCGTATATAGGTATGACGCATTTGAACATAGTCCGATGCCTCCATTTCCACCCCCGCCATTGCTCTCCCCAGATCTGTTCTTGCCTCCTACCAATCTTGCCTCCTTCCAACCATAATGGGAAGCCCGCCGGCGACAGGGATAATGGCTCCTGTGACATAGGATGAAAGGTCAGAGGCTAAAAACAATACGGCTTTAGCAATATCCTCAGGAGTACCGACCCTTCCCAAGGGGACAGCTTTGCCCATTTCTTTGAAGAACGTATCTTTTGCTTCTTGCGTCCCATCGGTTCTCGCCGCCACAATCATATCCCAGAATGGCGTTGCAATAGGCCCCGGCAGGATAGCATTGGCATATATGTTGTAAGGCGACAGTTCACGTACCAAGTCATTGGTCAGCCCTACGACTCCTGCCTTTGAGGCATGGTATGGGGGGGCAGGCATTGGAGGCGTAACCCAACCCAAGGAAGAAATGTTGACGATCTTTCCGTATCTCTTCTCTTTCATATGGGGGACGACTTCCCTGCAAAAGAAAAAAGTGCCGGATAAGTTCAATCCCAGACCTCTATTCCAATCTTCATCGGATATATTTGTTATGCTGGGCGCTGGAGGAGGCGTTTTAGGAGGCTCTGCCGCTGCCCGCCTTGGGGAACCACCTCCCGCGGAATTGACTAAGATATCCACCTTTCCAAACTTGCTGATGACCTTTTTCACAGTGTCTTTCACTTGAGAGCTGTCCGAGACGTCGCATTTAATAGCCAGCCCTTCTCTGCCCTTTGCTTTTACTTGACTTAATGTTTCGTTTGCTTCCTTCATGTTAATATCAGCGATTGCAACATCGCAACCTTCCTCGGCAAACAAAACAGCCGTAGCTCTTCCCATACCCGTGGCCCCACCTGTTATGATAGCAACTCGCTTTGAAAGTAACATCTTTCCTCCTTCTCCTTTCTGGGTTGTCTTTGTTAATTTCTTTGACATTATCCTTTCCTCTAGTAAGTGGTTCCCCTAATACCGAACATATGAAGGCACTATGTTCTTATACTTAGCCACCAGATTATTCCAGTTTGCTGGCAGCTCTGCTTTCTTAATGACAGGTTGCGGCCCCCCCTGAAGGAATCCCATCCAGGAACCAAATCCGCCAAGAACATAGATCTGGATCGGCTCAGGGTCGCGTTGAGTGATGCGAAAGATAGAATGGGAGTTCCCCTTATCGGCAGGTCCATTTCCGATGAAAAGCTCTCTATCACCTGGACCAAACTGAGAATAATAATCTACAGTAAAACGAGCATTCTCTACGATGTAGTCCTTGATCTTCTTCTTGGTCCAGCCCTTGCTGGCCAAAGACTTGGCATTGGCCGGGGTCAATATAAGGGCAAACAGCCCCATCCGTGCCTGTGTGATACTGGTAACGACAGTAGTCAGTATGCCTTTATCATCCGTACCATAAGGTATCATCTGCTGAAAGGACTGAGGGAAGGTGAGCGTAATCGTGCTGTCCGCTTTACTGAAGCCGTGTTCCACATGCATGGGTTCCCAGGGACAAAACTCTTCATTCTCAGCAGCAACCATGCTGTACTTCCCCGGATTTCCGAGCACTCCCATATCTTCGATCTGCTTTCGTATACCTCGTATGTTCTTGGTTATCAAACCCATGGCACGCCCGATCGTAGCGTTGGCGATATTTCCCGGACTCAGGGCACCGAAGCTCGAATTGATCTGCAGGTCTTTGCTTACGGGACCATTGATGAGCCAGAATGGAGCCCATGAGCCGGTGCTTGCCGCCATCATACCGGAGGAAGGATTCGCTGCCAGAGCCTGTACTCCAGCTATGAGCAACGGCATGTAAGTTGGCAGGGCTCCGGCCATTGCCGCATTGATCGCAATCTTTTCTATCGTAGCCTTACCCCGTCTGGGTTCCAGCTCAGCCACTATGTGATTGGCAGGCAGATCCGTTCCGGTCAGCATCTCGGCTACAGCATCCTCAGTTGGCGGCATGATAGGCAGGCCGTCGGTCCAACCTCTCTTGTAGTAAAAGCGGTTCACTTCTTCCAGGCTGCCTTTGAAAACAATTCTCGCCGGTTTTTCCAATTCCCGCGGCTTTGGAGATTTCTCTTCGGCTGTCAGCGGCCTGGTTAATGCCCCGATCATATCATCTGCCACCGCGGTAACAGCAGCCTCGATATCCTCTCTGACGGTGGACTCTGAAACAATGGTCTCCGGCACGACCCTTACTACGGGCATACCTTTGCTGGATGCCGCAGACAGAGCATCATTGACAAAGTGTTCAAAGACGAAGGTAGCGGTTGGTTTGTTTTTCCCCTCTATAACTATAGAGTCGTACACAAGGTACTTGGTGCATGCCCCTCAGTCGCCGACAGCCGCCACCACGGCATCAACCCCCTTTATCCAGTCTTCAAATTTCGCCAAGTTTTCCGGCTCAAGTGAGGATACTGAGAACGATCGAGCCCTGAACCAGCTTATCTCTGAAGTAGGGAATCTCTCCTTCAATATCCTTTCCGCAACATTCAATATGAGTGGCGCCGCACGTTTGTTGTTACATAGTAGACCGATTTTCTTACCTGCTAAGCCGGTGACACGCGGCGCAAGACCTTTTAAGGGGATAGGGTCAGCCTCCGCCCAGGGATTGAGTACCTCATACGAAACACTTGCCTTGCCTGCATTCATAATGGATTACCTCCTTGATTGATCTTAGCTTGGATAGTGAGACGTTTATCTTATTGAGTCTGTCTTTTCTTTGCCAGCAACTCCTTCCTTCTCTTGACAAAGGCCTCCCAATATTCTGTGCCTCCGGGCACAACTGCATAGGCGTCTAAGTTAGTGCCGGTAATCATCCTTGCTCTGTCCGATGCCAGAAAGAGAACCGCATTGGCAGTATCTTCGGGTCTGGTGATCTCCTTTAAGAGAGCCTTGTCCTTCATATTCTGAATCTGCTCGGATGAAGGCGCGTGCTCCCCCCTACCTCCGACGACCATGCCAGGGCAGATAGAATTGACCGTAATGTGATAGGGCCCGACTTCAAAGGCTAGGTG
>JBEKDJ010000360.1:0-5222 GCA_050014415.1 Thermodesulfobacteriota bacterium
TACCGGAGAACTTCCATGTGGTGTGCGGAGATACCCTTAGCCTTAAATACGGCGACCAGCGCATCTGCCGCCCGAAGATGGCCTGCGGCCGCTGCAGCAGAGAGAACCACCGCAGAATTCGTCTTCTGTGCTGAATATCCTTTCATCCGTTCCCCTCCAATCGATGAGCGAATTGTTGAGCAAAGGATCAAGAACCTGTCTTACACTGTTAGCAAGAGATATCTGTTCACACCCTAATCCAGCGTCTCTGGAGACCGTAATAAAGCAGCAGTCCCGCCAAATAGGCCACCCCCATGTTCCACATGGCGGTGCCAGCTGTGACAAGAAGAACGAAAAGATTCTGCCTCTTCAGTTTGATGTCTCGAACGACAAGCCCCAGTTCCACTCCTGCGAAAAAGAGGATCACACCCAGGATCGAACGCGGGAAGACTTGCAAGACGACCGCCACGGAATCGCTCAAGAAGAGTCCAACGAGAAGCACAATCACACCCAAGATCACCAACGCCCCTCCTGTCCTGGCACCAAATCGGATATGTCCAGCCATTCCCCCTGCTCCGTGACACATGGGAACACCTCCGACAGACGCGCTAACAAGATTCATCACACCATGATCAATGCTGATTGTTTTGGCAGTTACCTTTCGATCGGGAAAGTGGGCGTTATTTTCTGCGACCGTTCCCATGATAGCGTTGCCGAGGGTGAGAGGGGCTTGAGGAAGACCCAAAATGACGAACCCGGCGAGAAGTTCTTTCCATGAAATCCGTCCAAGTGTAAATTCGGGCAATCGAAATCGGATGGAGATGTAAGAAAGTTCTTTGATTAGTTCCGGCTTTTGAACAAAGGCAAAAATAATTCCATATCCCAAGAGAGCCAGTATAGCGGGAAGACGTCTGCTATTAAGAAGAAAAAGAGTTATGGCCACACCCCCAATGGCAAGAAAAGGCTGCACTCTCATCATCCTCAGTCCTTCCATAATGAAACTCAGGCCCAATCCGAGCATGATACCCCGGACGACAGGTTTCGTGGTGATCTTTTCGATCCAGGTAATTGCTCCAGTGATTCCCATCAAAAGCCAAAAGAGGCCCGTGAAGATTCCTGAACCCCAAATCATCCCCTGCGTAATCGTCCCTGCATGAGCAATAGCCATCCCTCCGATTGCCTTCATAGGCTGAATAGGGACAGGGGTTCTGAAATAAAGTCCTACGAAGATCTTGAAGATACCGAATGCGACGAGAATCCCCAATGGGTCCAAATGATTGAGGGTGATGTAACCCATGACGAATGGAATCAATGTGCCTAGATCGCCAAAGGCCCCGGCAAACTCCATCTTATTATATTCATTCCCCCATAATCGCATGATCTATCCCTGTTTCGTGTTTGTGATTCTTGACTCGAATCATTAATGATAATAGTGTAGGCATCTGTTTAAAACGTGAGTTAATCTCAATGCCGTTCATTTACGCCGTTCGTGCTGAGCTTGTCGAAGCATGAACGATGTAGTGATGCACCCTTCGACAAGCTCAGGGTAAACGGTTCCAGCCTAACAGAACAGTATTCAAGAGTTAATCCAACCTATTTAAATAGAGGAATACAGCTTTTTTAACCATAAGATATGATAAATGAAGTTATATTGTCAAACTCACCGTTTCCCAGTTATTCCTTGATTTGAGCCTTCGATTTCTTTTAAGATGAAAATATGAAAGGTTTTTTTAATCGACTGTTGAGGGTTGACCTCTCTAAGAAAAAGACAACGGTTGAGCCCATTCCTGATTCGATTCTACGATCTTACCTGGGGGGAAAAGGCTTAGGAACCTTTCTCCTTCTCAGGGAGAACCCGCCACATGTTGATCCCTTTTCACCCCGAAACCACCTCATCTTCACCTTGGGTCCTTTAGCGGACACGCCCTTTTATGGCTCGAGTCGTTATGCTGTCTTCACCAAGTCCCCTCAAACAGGAATCTATTGTGAATCCTATTCCGGAGGGAGAATCACTCTTTCGCTCAGCCGAACGGGGTATGATGCCATCATCATTGAAGGGAAATCGGGCCATCCCGTCTTTCTCGAGATTAGCGACGAAGGGGTTGTCTTCCATACCGCTGCTCATCTCTGGGGAAAGGAGACTTATGAGGCAGAAGAGGCCATTCTCAAAACGGTCGGTTCCGATGGATCTGAGGCACTGGTCATTGGCCCAGCCGGGGAGAATCTGGTCAAATTTGCGGTGATTGAGAGCGAACTCTGGCGTTCTCTCGGAAGGGCGGGGATTGGTGCGGTGATGGGGTCCAAGGGATTGAAAGGGATTGCCTTCCACGGGAAAAGGCAGAGGAAGCTGGCTGATCTCCCCTCTCTCAAGAGATTGTCTCAAGAGTTTAAAGATCGAGTCAAAGACAACGAGACTGTTCACGTCTATCAAAAATATGGAACCCCCATGCTCGTTTCGATCATGAACACGATTGGTGCATTTCCGACCCAATATTGGTCCAAAGGGTCATTGGACGGTTGGGAGGGGATCAGTGCTGAAGGTCTCATGGAACGCTGCCAAGTTACATCTTTGGCCTGTCCTCATTGTTTCATGGCCTGCGGAAAGATCTCTGAGGTCAGGGAGGGAAGGCATCGAGGCCTTCGCATCATGGGCCCTCAATACGAAACCATCTATGCCTTTGGCGGACTCTGCATGGTGAATTCCATCGAAGAGATCATCTATCTCAACGACCTGTGTGACCGGCTGGGTATGGATACGATTACGGCAGGAAACCTAGCCGCCTTTGCCATCGAAGCATCAAAAAGAAGGAGGATAAAGGAGAAACTCAGCTATGGAGATGCTGATGGGATTGCAAAGATCTTAACCAAGATTGCCTATCGAAAAGGGATTGGGCGCATCTTATCGGAGGGAGTCCGTCATGCTGCGTCGGTCTGGGGAATGGAGGAGGTGGCGATCCATGTGAAGGGCCTCGAACCTGCGGGTTTCGATCCCAGGGTTTTAAAGGGGATGGGACTTGCCTATGCTACGTCTGATCGGGGGGCCTGCCATTTGAGGGCAACCTTTTATAAGTCCGAGCTTTCTGGTCAGATTGACCCTGATCAAGTGAAGGGGAAGGCCAGGCTTTTTGTCGATTATGAGGACAAGATGACCCTCTTCGATGCCCTTATTCTATGCCGTTTCTATCGAGACCTAATCACCTGGAAGGATCTCCACGAGATTATAAAATCTGCCTGCAACCTTTCACTCAAAAAGAAAGAGCTAAAAACGATGGCTTCTGGGATTATCAATCTGGCGCGGGTTTTCAATCAGAGAGAGGGAGTAACCAAGAAAGAAGATAAACTTCCTCGTCGATTCTTTCGAGAGGTTCTTCAGGAGACAGGAGATGCGATCCACCCAAAGGATTTGGAGGTCATGTTGAAGGAATACTATCAATTGAGAGGGTGGCACTAAAACCAGAACATCAAAGTCCAAGTGGTTACTAACATACATTATTATTGATGTCTTCGCAGTAAAAGGGCTTCACTGCTTATCCTCAATAGTTTAAAATTTAGAGCGATAAGGAAAATATGAGTCTAAGGAGTTTGAAGGCTAAGATCTTACTCAGCGTCATCATCGTAGTGGTGGTGATCGAAGGAATCTTCCTCTACCTCAATATTAGATCCCTTTCCCGCCAGATCCTCGGCAAGACTGAAGAAGAGGTTTTTAACCTCAGCGAAACCATCCGTCTTAGCATCCGCAATGCGATGATCATGGATCGAAGAGATGAATACCAGAGAATCATCGATGACGTCGCTCAGAGAAAAGGAATTGCAGAAGTCAGAATCTTCAACAAACAGGGGGAAATAACGGTCTCCTCCGATCGAACGAAGGTTGGAACAGTGGTCGATAAGCAGGCCGAGGCCTGCTACGGATGTCACAAGGAAACTGCGGCAAAGGTCCTTCTTCCCTCTGATAGCAAGACCCGCATTTATCACACGGAAAAACGGAGCCTCCTTGGTTTGATCAATCCGATCTATAATGAACCCTCTTGTTATCCCTGCCATCCCAAGGCGTTGAATGTTCTCGGCGTTCTGGATACCACGATCAGCCTGGAGGGTTTTGAGAAGGAAAAAGCCCAGATCTACAACCGGATGATGATCTCAGGAATCGTCAGTGTCATCATCCTCAGTCTCTTATTGAGCCTATTGCTCACGCGTTTTGTAAACCGTCCCATCGATAGACTCCTGGCCGCTACGAAAAATGCCGCCCATGGGAATCTGGACCAGAACGTTGCGATTCGCTCTCACGACGAATTGGGAGAGCTTTCTGACTCTTTTAACAACATGATCTTAGAACTTAAACGGTCTCGAAATGCCATTGAAGAATGGACCCAGACCCTTGAACATCGGGTTCAGGAGCGGACCCGGGAACTTCAGCAGGTTCAGGATCAGCTCGTCCGTGCCGGCAAGATGGCTGCCATCGGAGAACTGGCAGCTGGAGTGGCCCATGAGATCAACAACCCCTTGACAGGGGTCCTCACTTTCAGTTCTCTCATGCTTAAGAAGGTGGATGAAAAAAACCCTTGGAAAAAAGATTTGGAGCACATTGTTGAGCAGACTACTCGATGCCGAAATATTGTCAGGGGACTCTTGGACTTTGCTCGCCAGAGGAAGCCGGACAAGAGAGAATGGGATATTCACACATTGATTGAGCGAACGCTTACCCTCGTTGAAAAACAAGCGCCTTTCCAGAATATTAAAGTCACAAAAGAATTTAAAACAGGGGTTCCTCCGCTCTTCGTCGACGGAGACCAGATCCAGCAGGTGTTCATGAACATCCTTCTCAATGCAGCGGATGCCATGGCAGGAAATGAGGGGACGCTGACCATAAAGACAGACTTAAGAGATGGAATCACCGAAGTCTCTTTTAGGGATACAGGGGGTGGTATCGCGAAAGAACATCTCTCCAAACTTTTTGATCCTTTCTTCACCACCAAAGAAACTGGCAAAGGAACAGGGTTAGGGTTGGCCATCAGTTACGGAATCATTCAAAGCCATGGTGGCGATATCGAGGTGGAAAGTGAAGTGGGCAAGGGATCAACTTTCAGGATCAAACTCCCTATCGAAAAGCTCAATGGGGGGTCAGGGAGATCAGAGGATGTCACGAAAGGGTAAACGCGTCATCAAAACATTCCGTGGGGATTGGCGGATGTTTCCGGAATGTCTTGAATCGTGTCCCAGTGCTCAACGATTTTGCCGTTTTC
>JBEKDJ010000361.1:0-5195 GCA_050014415.1 Thermodesulfobacteriota bacterium
TGATCATGAGTAGCTATGATTAGAGTACAGCCACCTAATCATGCGCTTCAGCCGACCGGATTCTGACCTCACAGGCCGTGAAGAAACTCCGGCAGGCCGGGAGCAAATTTCAGGGTAAACCATACGACTCCTACTTTGAGTGGTCTGATAAACGAATCTACTGTTCTGAGCTCGTGTGGAAGATCTACGATCGGGGGCTGGGAATTCGTGTCGGGAGACTCCAGAGAATTCGGGACCTCGATCTTTCCGACCCTATCGTAAAGACTAAAATGAAGGAGCGCTATGGTAATAAGGCCCCGTTGGAGGAAACTGTCATTTCCCCTGGCGAGATGTTTTCGTCTGACCTACTTATAACGGTGACCCAAAAGTAAGCAAGACAACTAACGCCTAAAAACCTCCGGTGTCAATGGGAAAAAGTAATCTGGAACGGGGAAAAGCCAAGAAGGGTCAGGCCATGAACGATCAACCAAACTTTACCAGAAGTTGAAATCAGACCTGAATTATCAGATCCAATACCAGACTCAATGATGTCGTGTGGGGTTCTTCATTTTTCAATAAATTTCAAAATGGAATCATAATATTTTACATATTGTGCAACCGCTTCGGTCACCGACTTGTAGATAATATCTTGCCTCGTATTATTGTACCCATGAACCAAACGGTTTCTTAAACCAGCACTGGGAGCAATTTGTTTAGCGAATTCCTCACCATAAATTGCGAGTTGAGAAAGAATGTAAAAAGTATCCTCATAGCTCCTCACCCGCTCAGCACCTCTTCCGAATTTAGCAATGATGTGTTGATTAATTGAAATTATATCATCTCTCAAAAAAGGGCAACAGAAAAATAGAAAGGCGGGAAGTTTCTCTTTGACACACTAACGCCATTTTCATATAATTATCTTACTCCATAGCGAGTCCTTTTCAAACGAGCTCTTCTTCAGTTCCTGCAAAGGAGGCTTCCCCATGCAGATAGCTCCCGATGATTTGCTTTACTTCATTAACCGTGCCCTGGACGGTATGGTCCGTATCGTCGAAGAGCTGAGTGACGAACGGGTAAACTTGCGCCCGGATTTGCGCGGAGCAAACTCGCCGTATGCCATCCTGTACCATTGTGTCGGCTGTACCAACTACTGGCTTGGTGCGCTCTTAGCCGGACGTCAGGTCACCCGCGACCGTGATGCTGAGTTTCAGGCACAGGGTACGGTGGACGAGCTTCGCCAAGCTGTACGTGCCCTCCAGATGCAAGTACGGGAGGATATTAAGCATATCGTGGGGGACCAGCCCTTGGCCTATCCCGATGCCTTACTACCGTTGCATCCTTGGACCGTGCAGCAGGGTGTCCAGCATTGGAGCCAGGGCAGAGCACTGGTTCATGCGTATGAGGAGCTGTCCCAACACTACGGGCAGATGGAGATTACCCGTGATATTTTGATGCAAGGTGGCTCACGTACCGCGGAGATGTAGGATGAATCCTTGATAGTTTAACCTTACTCGGGTCGGATGTGGGCTGTGCATAGTCGGGACAGACAGGAAGACCTCTGAAAACCCTCACAACGACTCATGATATCTTGCCGTAAGTTCTTCTTGACACCCCCCCCCAATCTTCATATACTTATCTTACTCCGAAGCGAGTTCTTATCAAATTCTTGACAGGAGGCCTTTTTTCTCTTTCATTTCATCCTATGCACTCTCTTCTATATTATTCCTTTCAATATTCTTATTACTTTGGTAGATTGCACCCGGGTTTGCTTTAAGAAAGCAGAAGCCATGGGTGCAAAGGCCCATGGCTTTGTGAGTCTATGAGCCATGGAATAGATCCATGGCTTTTTTATGTAAGGAGGGAAAATGATTATCTCAAACAAGATACAGAAACTGATCGCTCATCAGGAGGGATGGACCCGGAGGATGTTCGAAGAAGGGATCAAGATTAAAAAGCAGTATGGCGAAGAAAACGTCTATGATTTTTCTCTTGGAAACCCTGATACAGAACCTCCCGATGAAGTTCAAAGGATGTTGGTTGAGACCCTTGCCCGCCCCGAGAAAGGGATGCACCGATATATGTCAAACAGCGGCTATGAGAGTGTGCGCGAAGAAGTCGCTCTTTACCTCCGTGAACTCTATGGTCTACCCTTTACGGCAAGCCACATCTTTATGACAACGGGCTGTGCAGGTGGTCTTAATATCCTCATCAAGAGCATGTTGAGCAAAGGTGATGAGGTGATCACTCCCTCGCCTTTCTTCTGGGAATTTAAGAACTATGTAGAAAACTACGGCGGTAAAGTGCGTTTCGCACAGACAAAAAAGGATTTTCAGCTTGATATTGAAAGAATCGAAGAAGCTATAACCAGAAAAACAAAAGCGGTCCTTCTGAATAGCCCCAATAATCCGACAGGTGCTGTATATACGGAGGAAAGCATCAGAGGGCTCACTGAACTTCTCAACAAGAAAAGGGCCCAAGGACAGGACATCTACATCATTTGCGATGATGCCTATCGGAAGCTGGTCTACGACGGTTTTCAACTACCCAATCTCTTTCAGCTCTACGATCTTGTTTATGCCGTTACTTCTCATTCAAAGGACCTCGGGCTGGCAGGCGAGAGGATAGGCTACATTGCCATCTCTCCCCGTATGGAGGAATACCAGCTTATGGTTTCAGCGTTGATGATTTCCATGAGGGCCCTCGGATTTGTCAATGCCCCTGCCCTTTTCCAGAGGGTCGCCGGCAAATTTCAGAGGAGTTCGGTGAACATTGCAGAATACCAGAAAAAACGGGATCTCCTCTATCAGACACTCATGGAAGCTGGATTCGAATGTGTGAAGCCAATGGGGGCATTCTATATGTTCCCCAAATCACCGATTGCCGATGAAGTAGAGTTCGTCCGATCGGTGCAACAGGAAGAACGGATCATGGTCGTGCCGGGAAGGGGGTTTGGGAAGAAGGGTTATTTCCGCATTGCTTACTGTGTACCGGTAGAAACCATACAGAAAAGCGTGGAGGGATTTATCAGGACGGGAAAGCGCTATCATTTGAGGTAAACATGAGTATTTCAAAGAGCGTTAGTCATTCGACGAAATCCTCCTCGTAATCCTGTTCATTAATTATAGGGATGCCATGCCATTCATTCGAGTGGAAGTCCGCTTCACTCCAGTCCGCCTTTGGTGGGCCTTCATTACGCAAACTCCGCCCAACTCGGGCGGTATACTCAAAGGTACAGACAGATGAAAATCAGTAAAGACTCTATTGACCAGATCGATTTTGAAGGGTTGCAGATAATTGATTATACGTCGGGAAGAGAGATAACTTCATCGCTTGCTGAAATTACGGTCCCCTCTGGCATTAGGCACAAGAAAGCTTATTCCAACAGATCGGATAAGTATTACTATATAGTGTCTGGACATATTCAGTTCAACGTTGAAGAAGAATTGTATGACCTCTCTCCAGGTGATGTTTGTGTGATTCTTAAGGGACGGAAGTTTTCATATAAAAACGGCTCTAGAGAACCAGCGAAGCTCATCCTGGTTCATACGCCGAGCTTTAACTTAGAATTTGAAGTATTTGAGGAATAGAGTATAACAATCGCATACACACGGGCGCGCTAATCGCGTGCCGGTGACGCGAGCTGTGTGCCTTTGATTTTGACATACCTACTTCAGTCGTTTCCAGACAAGCCGAGGGTGATGACCATCAGCTTTTAACAAATAAACAGCGAATTAATCGAGCGTTTGCTTTTGAAATCATCCATGGCGTCTTGCTCCTTGTAGCCTATTTGACCCCGAGCGCAAGTATCTCGTTTCTGACAGTTTTCACCACAACTTCTCTCAGTCCCACGCTAACGAAAAGTGCCTTCATGTCGTCAGCCTTCCAAGGTCCGTGCCCTATGCTGCCATCGTTCGCAATCAGCTTCCCGGGAAACGTGTCTCTGAAGTCGGCGACTATGACGGGGCCGTTCGGCCTCAAGATCCTGATGGCCTCAAGCAACGTCCCCTTCGGGTTGGGGAATTCGTGAAACGCGCAAATCGAGACCACGATGTCGATGGACTCGTCGCCGAGGTCGATTGAGGTGGCACTGCTTTTGAGTATCTGAACCTTATCCTCGAGTCCTTTCCTTCTAATGTTTTTCTTGAGTCCATGCAGCATCTCATCCGAAAGGTCGAGGGATATTACTTTCCCGCTCTTCAGCATCCGTGCTACAGGCAGGCTGAGGTACCCGGCTCCAGCTCCGATATCCAGCACGACCTCGTCACCCTTGAGGCGCCGAGCAATCTCTTCAAGGACGCTTGCTCGCACATCGCCCCAAAGCAGGATCTCCTCGAGATGCCTGAAGGGGCTGCCGAAGTACCATCCTGCAATTCTACCCTTCAGACCTTTCCATGGGGTTCCAGACTGCTTCTCTTCCATGTTCTTACCTCCATTGCCGCAATTCAGTACGTCTTGTCATTGTAATACTTTCTTTTCCGTGTTATTATGCGAGCTATCACTCGCAATTTCAACTCGCATTCGGAGGAATCGGTTCATGCGAAGGAAAACAAACGTAAGGCCCCGCAAGGAGCCACTTCAGAAGCGATCCCGACAAATGACCGAGGACATCCTGGCAGCAGCAGCTCGTGTTTTAACCAAGGAAGGACTCATCGCCTTCAACACTAATCGCGTGGCCAAGGTGGCGGGTGTCAGTGTGGGCTCGCTCTACCAGTATTTCCCGAACAAGGAGTCTATATTATTTCGTCTTCAGGAACGCGAGATGCAGGAGACGTGGTCAGCACTGGAGCCGATCATCTCAGACACGCTGCTCACACCCCGAGAGCGGGTCGAGCGTGTTGTGCATGCCTTCTTCGACTCAGAGGTTGTGGAACTGGCGCTGCGCACAGCATTACAGCGAGCCGGGGTCTACTTCGAGATGAACTCTGAGTACAGGGACCATGAGGCTAAGGTGGTTGCACGGTTATGCGAGGTCCTGCGCGAAATGTTGCTATCTGCTCCCCGGGATCTCATGTTCAAAGCCCACTTTGTGCTGACAGTGGTTTCGAGTGTCGCTGCACACATCACAGACGAAGGCGCCCCTTCAGCCGAGGTACGCAAGTGGGCTCAGGCATGCAGCGATATGCTTTGTCACTATCTGGGAATCTGAGGTAAACCCTGAGGCTAAAGAAATATGGGGAAGCGTCCGGGATCGGGTCTTAGGCTGGGAGCCTGGATAA
>JBEKDJ010000362.1:0-5164 GCA_050014415.1 Thermodesulfobacteriota bacterium
GGGTGGGGTGGGTGTTATAGACATGGGTGAGGAATCTGCGACCAAGCTTGCAACGTTTACTTTCGATGCTAAGTACAACACAAAGAAATATGCCTGCGCCAATTGTCCTCTCGGGTGTGGGGCGCATTATAAGGTGGATGGTGGGAAGTGGCCCGTGAAAGAGACAGACCGTCCGGAATATGAGACACTGGCAGCCTTTGGGACTATGACCCTGAACGATGATGCGGAATCGATCATCAAATGCAATGATATTTGTAACAAATATGGTTTTGACACCATATCGGTTGGCGCCACTGTTGCCTGGGCTATGGAATGCTACGAGAATGGGATATTCACTAAGAAAGACACTGGAGGAATTGAGTTGACTTGGGGAAATGCCGAAGCCATTGTGGCTATGACACAGGCGATTGCAGACCAGACGGGTTTCGGAAAGGTCTTGGCCCTGGGTTCGGCGAGGGCAGCAGAAAAACTGGGGAAAGGGACTGAATACCTTCAAACCGTGCGAGGCATTGAGGTTCCTATGCATGATCCCCGATATTCACCCTGGTTTGCGAGAACTTACCAGTATGATCCCACACCTAGCCGACATGTGAAAGGGGGATTGGGGATAGTAGATTTTGGCTCTCCTCCTGAAGTGAAATATGGTTATGGGGATAGGGGACAAATGGATATAGGAGTCACATGTGGTACTGAAATAATGAATTCATCTGGCTCGTGTATGTTTGGAGCATTTTGCACGCCGCCGGATGCCACAGCGAGGTTTATTGAAGCTGTGACGGGCTGGAATTTTAAGGGAGAAGATGTCATTCAGACAGGGAAGCGGATTATGAACATGAGACACGTATTCAATCTGCGCGAAGGCCAGAAGCCCAATGACGATGAGAATGCGCTTCCGAAGAGATGTGTTGGAGAACCACCTCTAAAAGAAGGCCCGCTGAAGGGTATCACGGTAGATCACAAAAAGTTGGCCCACTATTTCTGTGAAAGTATGGCCTGGGATGAAGAGACTATGGTTCCAACCCGGAAATCACTTGAAGATCTTGGGGGAATGGAGGGTGTGATTCGGGATTTTTATAAGTAGATAGGTAGCCCCCCCCTAGGGCAGTTGCCCAGAAGGCTGTCCGGGCAACTGCCCTCTTGAGGGCAAAACTATGGTGTTTTACTGCGTTCGATTTCAAGAGAAAAATAGTGCCAGTGTCAGGGATGAAGGGGACGCTGGAT
This sequence comes from Thermodesulfobacteriota bacterium, assembly GCA_050014415.1. GTDB lineage: Bacteria > Desulfobacterota > BSN033 > BSN033 > UBA1163 > JBEKDJ01. Next base: position 1,222 of record JBEKDJ010000362.1, read on the forward strand.
CCAGGATAATTTCTTTGAGTGCGGTACTGGCTCAAAGACGGCCAACCGGTTTACTGAAGAAGTCGTAACCCCAAGGCGGCGAGCAACTTCAGCACCAGGATAGCCCATCTTCCCTACCGCCAACTGACTAAACAGCCTCCTCACCCTCACCATCTCTCTTTTCTGCGTCCCCTACTGCAACTTTGATTCTTCTATCCCTTCTTACCCAACGATTTTCTTCGTCAAAGTCGCTGAATCGAGGACCAGAAAGGTCAGGTTGCGAAAACTGGATATTTTCCTTTTTTCCCCCTTAACCGCATTTCCTTCATGGATCTTGACACCTAATACCTTATTACTGATGCCCGACACCAGCTTCTCTCTAAAAAACGATTGATTGTTCTTGGTTTGTAATGTACACCACTCTTGATTTTTTGGAAGTGGAATGTTCAGGAAGTAACTCTTGCACTTTTTCACTGCTCACGTTATATCAGATCGTCTTTCAATGTTTGTCCTTGGATGCAGACCGCACTCAAAACCACAATGGGGCATTGTTGAAGCATCAAGATCATGACAGTGAGAGTAGCAAATCCTCTCTCGTATGAGGAAACACATACAAAACACTTGGGAGTTATAGGATAGTATTATCGAACTGAAATGGGTAGGCCAATTGGCCCAAAGAGAGAGAAAGGGAGAAGCCTATGAAGAAAAAGCTAACGCGATTGGATCTCCAAGGTATGAAACAGTCGGGCAAAAGAGCGGTCTGGATCACGGCCTACGATTACTGGACCGCCCAGTTTGCTGAGCAGGCGGGTATAGACATGATCCTGGTAGGGGACTCTTTAGGGATGTGTATCTATGGCTATGAGGGAACCGTGCCCGTGACCATGGACCAATGCATTTGGCATTCGGAAGCAGTACGGCGGGGTGCTCAGGGTACATTCATCATCGGGGACATGCCGTTTCTGTCGTATCAGGTGAATTGCGATGAAGCGGTTCGGAATGCCGGGCGTTTCTTTAAAGAAGCCCGTGTAGATGCGATCAAATTGGAAGGGGGGCGGAGAGTCTGTCGGCAGATCAGGGCCATCTCGGATGGAGGTATGCTAGTCATGGGGCATATCGGCCTGACGCCCCAGAGTTCAGGGCAGCTAGGTGGGTTCAAGGCTCAGGGGCGCACAGTGGAGAGTGCTCTGGAGTTGATAGAGGATGCCCAGGCCATTGAAAAGGCAGGAGCGTTCTCTCTCTTGGTAGAAGCAGTGCCCCCAGAGGTCTGTAAGATCATGAGGGACGAATTGAAGATCCCCGTTTATAGTATCGGAGCAGGAATCGATGCAGACGGTCAGTTAATGATCGTAAGTGACGTATTGGGGATCTTTCAGGCCTTTACGCCGAAATTTGTGAAAAAGTATGCGGATCTTGGAGGAGAGACGCTGAAGGCACTGAAGGCCTATGTAGAGGATGTTCAGGCGGGTCGTTTTCCCGAGCCTAAACATACGTACAACATGGTGGAAGGGGAACTTACAAAATTGATGGATGCCTTGAAGAAATAGCGAAAACCGTCATTCGGCCAGAACTTGGAAAAAGGGGAACGTAGTTGACTAAGTTGAATTATTCTGTCGTCTCCCGAGAATCTTTGAAACCCCGGAAGTCGACACATCTACGACCCGTGCTATCTCTGACAAAGACACTCCCAACTCTCTCACCAACTCCTCCATGATCTCTGCCCTCACCTTAGGAATCTGCCCCTCCGAGTTCCCATCTGTACCTCTTTCACATTCAATCCCTTTTCTGACTCTCTGAAATATGCATCCTCGTCACAAACAACCGACCGGTAGCGGTTCTGAAAAAAATAGCCGCTTCGATGATGCCAATGGTTGTAGGTAACTGAATAACCTGTAAGCAGACGCCTACTAAACTTGGGAAATCCCGAAGGACCACTTCGCAAAAGCATATGGGCATGGTTGGTCATCAGGGACCAGGTATATTGACGTTTCTGTCTTCTGTACAAGGTTACCAATCGGGAGACGAAATGCTTTCGATCCTGATCGTCCTGAATGATCCTCCCTCTTTCGATGCCGCGAATGACCACGTGATGGAGTGTACCAGAGGCTTCAAGCCAAGCCTGGCGGGGCATACCCACTCTCTCCTATGCTTTTAGGTTCTAAATCATCATATTTATTCAACTTAGTCAAATACGTCCCAGCTTACGTCCTTCAGAGTGGTATCGACCTGGGTGATTCTCCCAATCTCATCCAGAGTGTAGCTGATCGTCCTTCCCGAAGGATAGGTGATGGACGTCAGGACATTATCCTTGTTGTAGGTGTATTGGGTTGTATAGAGGATGCTGCTGATTGTCTTTTCTTCCGTGGTCAAATTCCCCTGGGCATCATAATAAATGGGATGTGTCCCCAGTTAAATTCAACTCAGTCAACCCCATCCCTCAGGATTATTTCTTGAATGCTGAGACCCAACCCCATGTTTCTCTAAAATACTTAAATAACTTAACTACGTCCCGGTCTCACTTGGTGGCCCAGGGCGTTGCTGTATCAATAGCGAGAAGAACATTTCATCTTTTTTTATCTCTGTGCTATGATGTGGTAACGTTAGATCGTATTAGGTGGGGTGAAATAATGATGGATATGATTAAAGAGGTAAGGAGAATCCCAGGGATTGAAATCAGACCAAACTCAAAAGAACCTGAATATTTTGAAGCAGTTATTAACAAAGGGGATCTTGAATTACTCCTTTCTTTATTAAGAAAACATTTAGGCCCTGCAGCTAAGGAGCCAGGAAAGGAGGCAAAACTACCGATAGAAATTCAGAGGGGGGTTAATGCTGGGGGTGGCTTACGAATCGAGCAATCCTTTTTCTATAGGAAAGAGGATAAACAGGTCATATTCGCTACCCTTTGGTCCTGGGTGTCTAATCCTAATAAAATAACTTTAAAATCTGGGATATGGAAATTGAACCCTGCGAACTGATAATTTCTTCGGGAATGATGCAATAAAGAGTAGCATCCATAAAATCAAGAGGATTGGTTAAGGGTAGAGTAGAGAACTGGCATAGGAGTAAGGGGTCAGATTCGTTGATTGCATCTTATTCAAGAATTGATGCGCCTTCTCAACTTCTACCTTAAAACATCTCCTCTCTTAACCAACAAATAATCCCGTCAAGAAAGGGGACGTCGGTTCTAAAACATTCTAGAACACTTCTTTAAATCCGCTACCTCGTCAGAAACGGCCAACCGATTTACTGAAGAAGTCGTAACCCCAAGGTGGCGAGCAACTTCAGCGCCAGGATAACCCATCTTCCCTACCGCCAATTGACAAAACAGCCTTCTCGCTCTCACCACCTCTTTCTTCCGCATCCCCGACCTCAAATCTAATTCCTCTATTCCTTCCCCCCTTGCGATTCTCTTCGCCAAGGTCGCTGGATCAGTACCTTCCGAAACAGTCTCACGGTTTGCTTTTCTCTTTCCTCGGCCTCAGACAAGTAGAGAATGGATGTCAGGCTCATACTACTCACCCAGTATTGCATTGGGTTTGTTTACCTCTTATTCGATCCTCAGAGGCCGCTCCATGGGAATGAATATCAAAGCGGGAAGAATCTGTCAATAGTATAGGCACCTTCACTTCAAATCAGGATTTAGATATTCGGCTTTTGAATTTGAAACAAGAATATCAAACATCTTTAGTCAGGATCCATCATCCAGTTGACAACTTCCCTCTCTGCCCGATATATAGAAAGGACAGGCAGATAGAATGTTCGCACCGTATTTAGTTGAAGAATAAGTGATTTCACCCCGCCCCATACCTCTCCCTTGAAGGGGGAGGTGAAGTTTGGTAATGATGAATCAAAACCATCTCATTGAGCTTATTCAAGTCACCAAGATTTATCACCAGGGAGAGAATCATGTGGTGGCTTTGGATCACCTTGATCTCAAGGTCTCAAGGGGTGAATTCCTGGC
>JBEKDJ010000363.1:0-5153 GCA_050014415.1 Thermodesulfobacteriota bacterium
CCCTTATCGGCCAAGTCAAATGCCTCAAGCTTAAAGGCAGTAGAGGTCCTTGCGTCCGGACATATTACAATGACATCTTTAGCCACAGTCCTCTCCTTATGAGGTGGCCATTTGAATGAATTCGAAGGTATAAGATGCGTCATGCAGTAAGGAGGCTCTTCAATCGTTTCCAACACATTTTTAAATCCAAGACCATCATATTTTTTCATGTTCGGATCTACGCTACTCAAAGGGGCATACCAAAAAGGGGAATAGTAAACGGGTTCTACATATCTTGGCCCAGCCGCGAAAATCGCAGCTACCCTGGGAACAACTAATGGCCATACATCTGAGCATAATCTTCCAATGTATTTTTCCCCGTCAAAAATGACCTCATCCCCGACTTTGTGATTAAAGTGACACGGATACCTTTTCGTATTCCCTAAGAAACCGATTAGTGTTGTCTTGACTTTAAATGGCATAAGACCTCCCTGTTTTCTTAGCTAAAATCCTCATGGGACATCCAGTTTACCAATGAGTAGGCCTAACCCTAATATTCGAAGGGGCCATTGGAGTGGTCCCTTGGGCTTGCTGTAGGAGGGATATTCCAATCATCAGGATCCTTGCACCCTTCATTCCAATTTCTCTTTCTCTGTTTTTATGATGTCCCATAGTATTTCTACTGTTCTGGCTGCTGTCTTGGCTGTTAGCTCGTCACATCTGGCGAACAGAGCGGTTTGCTTCTCCTCATCAGTCAGACCTTTACTATGGATATCTTGGTTAAGTTCCCTTTCAAACCTGGCCCGGATAATACGACATTTTACCGAACCGAATTCTTTTCTGAGCCATTTGTAGAGCTGACCTACGAGTTGGGTTGGAACATCCATTGCTCCCGGTTTGTCAGTTTCTTCTGCTTTCGGTTTGACGGGTTCCTTAGGCCCGGATCCACACACCAGGCCCAACAATAGGCTGGCACCCAGCAATGATCCGCAGACATCACCCATCCCTCCAATACCTCCGTGCAGCCCGCTTGCTGCCTTGAAGACATTATTGTCCATGATGTTGAACGTTTCCATTATTGCAAACGCAGTACCGTTGCTACAGCTGCGATATTGTGGCGTGTAGATGCGCGCCTTGTCGTAGGCTTGTTTTACCGCTTCCTCTTTGTTTGAAGGTACCATCGGTCAACCCCCATTATCTGCCTATCTATTCTCCGCGCCGTTTGCTCAAAGCCAATGGCGATGTGCTCGCAACTACCTACGTTGCGGTAAGACCTCCATCAATTACTAGCGCGGCGCCGCTCGCAATGGTAGAATCGTCACAGGCGAGAAAGAGGACAGCCTTTACCATGTCTTCGGGCTTGACAAACCGGCTGATCGGCGGTTTCAGATTCCATTTCTTGGAAACCACGTTCTCGAAGGTTGGTCCTGAGAAGACGCGCTTGAGTAGGGGCGTCTCCGTGGCGCCTGGGCAGAAACAGTTGACACGGATGTTCCGATCCCCATAGTCGAAAGCTGCTGCTCTAGTCAACCCTAATACCGCCGCTTTGCTGGCGCAATATGCGGGAGAGTAAGGCTGGCCGATGAGTGAGGCGGGAGATCCTGTATTGATAATCACACCACCCCGCTTGAGCATGTGAGGAATACCATATTTCATACCGAGGTAAACACCCTTCACATTGGTTTCCATCACCTTGTCCCACACGTCCTCGTCGAGTTCGTGTATGAGTTTATACGGCTGCTCTATCCCCGCATTGTTGAAGAGGATGTCGAGTTGGCCATAGCCCTCTATGGTCTTCGTGAAAATGTTCCTGACATCCGCAGCCTTAGTGACATCCGCCTGGACGGCTATCGCCTCGCCGCCCATAGCCTTGATGATGGCCACTGTCTCCTCAATGGCCTCTATCCTCCGGGCAGCAGCAACTACCTTTGCCTTCTCCTCGGCAAAGAGAATAGCTGTTGCCCTGCCTATCCCAGAACTGGCTCCCGTAATGACCGCTACCTTCCCATTCAGTTTGCCCATTCTCGTCCTCTTGTCCTTAAACTGCCCTTCCCGTCGTCGTTCGTTAATCCAATGAGATTCCCATGGCTTTTGCCACGAGGACTGGCAGATCGATGATCTCCAGACCCATCCCTTCCTGTCTTGCCGCTCTGTCCATATGCTTGTAGCAGGTGTTACAGGCTGTTTGGCGGCGTAGCAAGCTAGTAATAAACTCCGTATTCATGGACTGCATCGGTTAGGGCCTGTACATTTTCCGGCCTCGATTCATCAGGGATCCCCATCGTGCTGTCAATGATCAGGCCGCCATTATCGCCGAAGATGTCAATCAACACCTTGACGTCATCCTTGACCTCCTGTGGAGTTCCCGTGCACAGGAGTGAAGCCGATACATTGCCCCAGAAACACATGATATTCCCAACCAGTTTCTTGGCCTTTTTCCTGTCGACCTTATCAAAATGTCCGACAATTTTTTTGGGGGGCAGTTCCTGCAGAAATTCCAGCCTCGGGGTGTAATCCCCTTCAAATAGGGGAATAGGCGTCAAACCTGCCTCGATCAATCCCACCACCAGGGCCTTGAAACATGGCCAGTAAAATTTGGCAAATTGCTCATTGGACATAAACCCGGCTGCTCCTCGATGCATGGGTATAAAAACGCCTTTACTGCCTGATTGATTCGCCCACATGACGGCTCCCCCAATCGTCAGGGGGATAAACATCTCTATAAGGGCAAGTAATTTATCCGGGACCTGGTACATATCCACCATGGTGCCACGCATACCCCTCAAGGTGTCTGAAATCCAGTCAAAGGCTGGAAAGGTTGCAGGTGCGTAAACAAGAGGATATCCCAAATTCATCATCTCCATGGTGTAGTGGATCAACAGCTGCTTATTTTTTTCATTTACCTCCGCCAGATCCAGAGCCTTTTTGAGCAATTCGACCATAGGCGGCTGCGAAACCATTTCCCCAATAAAACTGGGAAGGGTGTAGGTGTTTGACATGAAAAGCAGTGGGGGTGGTAGCATTTGTGCCATACCGCTCAACGGGGCCAAAGTGGTAGAAATACGGGGCCAGATTTTTTTTACGGCAAATCCATTCGGATTAACCAGCATCTCATCGTATTCCTCCTGAATCATGTATTCTGCTTCAACCCATTGAAAGGGTTGGTCGTCTTTAAGTGCTCCCCCGGGCCATGTGATTTGCTTCATGCCCAAGATCTCCAAAGGACGGGCTGGCAGAAGCGAAGTGGCCGGTGGAGCAGCATCCCAATCATGTTTGATCGTTGTCTCTTTCCAAACCTCATAGGTTTTATCCAAGTTGTACATAGCATCTTGGTTTGATATCCCTCTGGCTTTTGTCGGGTAATAATGAACGACCAGCGGCGCCACGGGAACGCGATCCGGGTTCCGGAGATTCATAGCATTATCCAATCGTTTCTGTCGGGCTAAAAACTCCGGCGATGGTTTAAAGGTAGGCGCTTGCGGTTTTTGTTCTGATTCAGACATTTTCTTAACCTCCTTTCTATCCCCATACAAAAAGAACCACTAGTTTACCAGTGGGTGAATTCTACTTTGGGGTGGTATGTTTGCCCCTAAGGGGTCTTTGGAGTTGTATCATGGGCTTATGATAGAAGCGATGTCCCCATTACCAAGGTCCCTGCGCCTTTCACTCCAATCTCTTTTTCTCTGTTTCTATGATGTCCCAAAGTATTTCTGCCGCCCTGGCAGCTGCTTTGGCTGTAAGCTAATCACATCTGGCGAAAAGAGCTGCCTGCTTCTCCTCGTCGGTCAGACCTCTAATACGGATGTCTTGGTTTAGTTCCCTCTCGACCCTCGCCCGGACAATGCGACATTTTACCGAACCGAATTCCTTTTTGAACCACTTATAGAGCTGACCTACGAGCTGGGTTGAAACATCCTTAGCTCTCGGCTTATCGGGTTCTTTTGCTTTCGGATGGTGGGAGTCTTCCGGCCCGGATCCACATACCAGGCCCAGCAACAGGCTGGCACCCAGCAATGACCCACAGACGTCACCCCTCCCGCCTATACCACCATGCAACCCGCTGGCTGCCTTGAAGACGTTGCTGTCCACCATATTGAACGTTTCCATTATTGCAAACGCAGTGCCGGTGCTGCAACTACGATATTGTGGGGTGTAGGTGCGTGCCTTTTCATATGCTTGTTTTATCGCTTCCTCTTTGATTAAAGGTACCATTAGTCAACCCATGTTATCTGCTCAGTTTCTTTCCTCTTCAATAGCGAGCTCTCTTCGCAACTCGATCTTTGATGTCCAGCCCCCAAGATACCGTTCTATTTGACGGTTCACTGTGAGGCATCAAACAACTGACGTTTCCTTAGCGCCTGTATCCTGCCGACCATTTTACTCTCCTCTGCTGTCAGTCCAATGAGATTCCCATGGCTTTTGCCACGAGTACGGACAGATCGATGATCTCCAGACCCGTCCTTTCCTGTCTTGCCGCTTTGTCCATATGGTTGTAGCAGGTGTTACAGGCTGTGACGATGGTTTCCGCAGCCTGTTTTCCTTCTTCCAGGCGTGCTTTAGTGACAGCAGCGGTGAACTCCGGGTAGCAGGCCGACGTTATCTTCGTTCCTGATCCACAGCAATAGGACCACTTCCCGTATCGCTCCATCTCGATAAGTTCCAGGCCGGGAATGCTTCTCAGGACTTTCCTTGGCTCATCGAGGATGTGACAGTACCTTCCCAAAAAACAGGGGTCATGATAGGTTACTCTTTTCTCGATACCCTTGCTGAGTTCTATTTTTTTCTGATCAATAAGCTGCGAGAAAAGCTCCGCTACATGGACCACCTCAAAGGGCAGGTCACCCGCAATGAGACAATAATCTACCCTAAGAGTCTTGTAGCAGTGGGCACATGAGACAATCACCCGTTTAGCCCCGGCCTTCCTAAAAGCGTCGATGTTTTGCGCAGCCATCCTCTCTAATATAGGGGTGTTGCCGTCGTGCCCCGGAATGAGGCCGCAACATCGTTCGTCGTTACCCAAGTGGGCGACATCGATGCCGGCCGCCCGCAACACCTTTATCGTGGCCTCGACTACCTCCAGCCTCTGGAAACGGGCAATGCAGCCTGCAAAATATAGATCCTTTCCGGTGGTAGGGACTCCCTCCATAATTTTGAGAGGTCTCGTGGCCCCGAAT
>JBEKDJ010000364.1:0-5141 GCA_050014415.1 Thermodesulfobacteriota bacterium
GCGAAGGGAATCTGGAAAACCCAGTACGCATTGTTGTTGCCCTGGGCGTCGAGAGTGAGTGCTCCGGCTCCGACTGTCAACGAAACCGTCGCAGGGGTCCCGGAAAAGTTATAGACGCCCGAGTGGAGCGTGAGTCCACCAAGTTCAGGAAGCACCAAGGTTTGAGTAGCCGACATGTTATTCAAACCAGTGTACGCAGTAGTGAGATCATTCTTAGCCGTAAGAGCGACACCATCAGCTTGGTGGTACGCTCCGGTGAGGGTGATCTGGTCTGCTCCCGGCCCCTTGCCAGTAATCGAAGCAGCTGGGGAAATGCCCACATCTCCGGTGATGGTGGTCGAGCCGATATTGTCTATTGACGGCGTGCCAGCCAGGACCGCGAAGTTCTCTGCCGTTTGCAGTATTGAATCGGCTAATACTATAGGGGCGTAAAGAACCGTAACAAATGCCATGATTAGCAAGAAAATAAAGTATTTGGGTTTCATTTTTAATCCTCCTTGTTCATCTTAATAGACATGTATCTTTAAGTATTGTAGCAATTATCGCGCCAAATTCTGTAATTCATTTAACTTATTGATTTTACGTAACTTTACAAATTCCATTTTTTTTAATCCCTTATAAAAAGGAAGTGTTTTTCTCTTTTTTTCAAATTCATTTCCACTTTAACGAAAAACATGATTATCAAACCCTAAAAATTCGATTATTTTTTTCCACTTAGGGACTCAATCGCCTTTCTTAGTTGGATCTCCTCATCCCACCTTCCATCTATAAGCGCTGGGATTGAATCTTTATCCTTGACTAATCTGAAAGGATGGGACGTTTGTTTTTGAAACATACTAAGATATTTCTTCAGATCCGCTATTTCGTCAGAAACGACCAACCGATAAAACATGCTCTTTGCCCTCGAGACTTTTCTATCCATCATGCTTGACCACAACTCTGCTTCTTCTGTGACTTCTCCCTCAATTGCCAAATTGTTCTAGAGGCTACGTCTCGCTCGTCGATAATCCGGAGGGAACGTTAAGCAAAAAATGTTAGTCTATGCAATTAGAATTGTGTATAATTGTCTTAAGATAGTTCAGCTTGACCCCTGATGTCGATAGTGGACACGAAACTTTCTTTCATGCTGCAGCCTGCCTTGCATAGAACTGCCGCTCATAGACAGCCGGGGATAGATACCCTAGCCGTGCTTGCCGTCTCTGCCGATTGTAGAAGACCTCGATGTATTCCGTGATCTCTCGGATGGCCTGCTCTCTCGTCTTGTAGTGACGATGATGGATAAGCTCATTCTTGAGCGTACCCCAGAAGCTCTCCATAGGAGCATTATCGTAGCAATCGCCTTTCCTGCTCATGGACAGTCTCATCTTGAACTGATCCATCAGCTTCCGGTATTCATAAGCACAGTACTGACGCCCACGATCCGAATGATGAATCAGCCCTGCTCCAGGCCGTTTGGCTGCCACCGCCTTGAACAAAGACTGGCTCACCAAGTTCTTGGTGATGCGACTGCCCATTGCATATCCAACGATTTCTCCCGTGAAGAGGTCCTTATGCCCTGTAACATAAAGCCAGCCTTCGTCCGTGGGGATATAGGTAATGTCACTGACCCATATTTCGTTCGGCCCCTTTGCCTCAAACTCCTGATTCAGCAGATTCTCTGCCACCGGGAAGGCATGCCTCGAATCCGTGGTAGCCCTGAACTTTCTCCTCTGTTTGCACCGTATCCCCAGCTTCTTCCTGATCCGTCTGATCCGGCCGATCCCTACCTCCACTCCCTGTTCCTTGAGCTCCTGCTGTAATCTTTCAGCACCGCATGTCTCACGGGTCCTCTGGTGGGCGGCCTTTATCTCTACTTCCAACCTTCCTTCTTCCTGAACACGTTTCGAAGGCTTCCGGTTGAGCCATTTGTAATAGCCACTCTTGGATACCCCCAAAATACGGCTCATCACCCCAATACCATACCTGAATCGCATCCCTTTCATCATCGCGTACCTGGCAGCGACTCCTTGGCAAAGTACGCGGTGGCTTTTTTTAAGATGTCTCGCTCCATCCTGGCTTCTGCCAGCTCATGCTTGACCCGTGCAAGCTCCATCTCTATCTCGGTAAGCGGCCTCTGCTGCCTTCCCACATCCTTAAGTTTGCCTTCTCTGTTCGCCTTCACCCAGTACCGGATGGTCGAGGCAGCAACCGATAACCTGCGCCCCACCTCCGGGATGCTCAATCCCCCTTCTGTTACCAGCTTCACTGCTTCTTCTCGAAGCTCCTTCGTGTAAATCGCTCTGGGAATCCTTTCCATCTTGACACCTCCGTCTTTAGTATTTTACCTCAACTTTGGTGTCCACTAAAGTCATCTTACCCCACCATGGCACAGGAGTTTCTCCGGAGCCTCGAAGGGTTTGAAGATGAATTGACCGGGGTCCTTTCGAAGCAGATGTTCAGGGCAAGATACACCATGATGTTAAATGAGAGGCAGGCAGAAAGGACCCTTACGGCTGTCCTCTTCAGCGTGCACTTCGATCTTCTCGTTGAAACACTCGGACACGTGGGAGCGGCCGAGGTTCTTAGGGCCTTGGGAAAATACATTAATACCAACTTTATGGCCCTGGGAGGATTCTCGGTCAGAACCCATACAGGAGAGATTCTGGCTATGCTCCCCTATACTGGTTTCAAGGAGGGACAGCAACTGGTGGAGAGTTTTGGCGGAGGACTCCAAAAGGAGGCTTTGTCAAATATTGAGGCCTTAACCTACGCAAAAATGGGTGACAGTACCTGTTTTGAAATCTCCGTTTATGCCGGTATTACTGAAGCCAGCTCCAGCGAGGATATTGACAGGATTATTGAAAAAGCAAGAGCTAATCTTGGAATCATTGCAATCCATCGATGCGATCCGAAAGGTGGAGGGATATGAAAAAATACTCTATGGAAACGATCGTTGGCATCTTCGTTGTCATTGGCCTTCTATGTGTCGGATACATGACTGTCAAACTGGGTAACATTTCAATCCTTGGAGAGGACACCTATGTCCTCTATGCCAGATTTGCCTCTGTGGCGGGATTGAAGATCGGTAGCCCTGTTGACGTCTTCGGCATCCAGGTGGGAAAAGTTAAAAAGCTGGAAATCGATTCTCAAAAACAGATGGCATTGGTCGAATTGGGATTCAATAAAGGAATCAAAGTGTATGAAGATGCCAGTGCATCGGTCAAAACGGCTGGGTTGATTGGCGACAAATTTATCAAGGTTGACCCTGGAGGATCGGGAGATTTGCTTAAACCTGGGGGGACGATCACGGAGACTTCATCCGTCCTCGATATCGAGGATTTGATCGGCAGATTAGCCTTTGGCGAGGTTGAAAAGGACATTCAGGGAAAAAAACCAGGGAAATAAATGACGTCAAGGGGGTGGTTATGAAGAAACGACTTGCAGGGTTCGTGCTTATTCCGTTGCTCATGTTTCCTCTCTCTGTCTATTCGGGTGTACCTCTCGAAACGGTAAAAGGGCAGATTACCCGTGTTCTCGATATCCTTCGTGATCCTGTTCTTAGGGGAGAAGCGCAGAGAAAGATCAAGAAGGAAAAAATCAGTGCCATTTCGGAGGAGATGTTTGACTTCATCGAGCTTTCGAAAAGATCCCTCGGTCAATCCTGGAACAAAATGACTCCTGAACAGCAAAAAGAATTTATTAAACTCTACAAATCTCTCCTTAAAGATGTCTATGCTGACAAGATCACCTCATACACGGAAGAAAAGATAATTTTTAAACGAGAAATCACCCTTTCAGAAAGAACGGTCGAGGTAGAGACTACGATTCTCACAAAAACTTCAGAGGTCGCCATTAACTATAGGGTGATCGAGAAGGATGGCTATTGGAAGGTGTATGATGTGGTGATTGAAGGGGTCAGTCTCATCAGTAACTACCGTGCCCAATTCAGGGAGATCCTTGCAAACCAGACACCGGAAGCACTGCTTGAAACCTTACGAAAAAAGGTCGGCAAGGGGCAGCCAAGTTAGGATCGATGCCATGGGAAAGGAGAACATCTGATGACCCGAATACCCTATATCATCATGCTCTTCGCTCTTTTTTTACTAAATCCAAGCCGGGCCTTCGCCATTGTGCCTTCAATGGAGCCCCATGCGTTGCCGGCTCAGCAAGAAGAAGGAACACTCACAACCGCTTCTGATTCCTTGCGGAATGAGGAATCTCTGTTTGTCATTGCAGAACAAAGAGGACCGGATCGAGAGGAGGACGTAAAAGAGAGATCCGGTGAACAAAACGATCTTACTGAAGAGTCAGTAGCAGAAGAAGCCCCAAGGATTGCTGATCCTTTACGTCCATGGAACAATGCCATGTACCATTTTAATGATAAGTTCTACTTCTGGGTTCTGAAGCCGGTCACTCAGGTATTCAAATATGTTGCTCCGGAACCTTTGCGGATCATGTGTAACAACTTTTTTGACAACCTCAGGGCGCCGGGCCGGTTTGAGAACAACCTATTACAAATGAAGACGAAAGCAGCCGGGAATGAGTTCGTCCGATTTGCATTCAATTCCACTGCTGGCCTTGGTGGCATCGCCGATGCGGCGAAGGAACTCCTCCACATCCAAAAATCTCCTGCCGATTTTGGCCAAACCCTTGGCCGCTACGGGATAGGGCAAGGGTTTTATCTTGTCTGGCCCATTTTAGGCCCTTCTTCTCCTCGCGACACCATTGGGATGGCTGGAGATTATCTCTTGTATCCTCTGAGTTACTTAAGTTTCACCGACATCTCCTTTGGATACTCAACTGGAATCTACGGATTGGAGACAGTAAACAAGACTTCCTTCCAGATCGGGGATTATGAGGTTTTTAAGGAGGCAGCAATCGACCCTTACGTCTCGTTGCGTAACGCCTACTTCCAGAACCGCAAAAAGGAAGTAGGGAAATAAAAGGAAGGTATTTTCAATATTTACCGCTTCTTTTTAAAAGGGGCCAACGGTGGCAAGTTGTTTTAGAACCTATGTTCCCTACTTAATTGCTCCCTTTTGGCTATCCCGATGAATTTGGCCACTCAATCCGAAGGAATCTGGCCGGGTGTTCCGATTGAACGTGGCCACCTGATCCGATCCATGTTGGCCCCCCCCTCGGAGCGAAGCGACGCTGGGGTT
>JBEKDJ010000365.1:0-5132 GCA_050014415.1 Thermodesulfobacteriota bacterium
GCCCTGATGATCCCCAGAACCGTTCCGAATAGTCCTATATAAACAGCCGTGTTTCCAATGGTTCCCACAATACTCGTATATCGCTCCAGTTTTGAGGTTTCAACAGTAATCTCTCGCTCCATCGCATTTGATATTTCATTTCCATGATGATCATAGAGCCGGAGGCCGGAATGAGCCACACTGGAGAAAGGAGTGAGGGTCTCTCTGCAGATTTCCATCGCCCTTTTGATATCCCCACTTTTTAGGACTCTTGCTGCTCTTGCCATAAACTCAGCTCTTTTGGTCTTGGATCGCTTTCTGTAGTAAATAATCCTTTCCAAAAAGATGGCGATGGATAAAACAGAACAGAACAATAAAATATACATTGTGAAACCACCGATCTGAAATATCTCTAAGATTGTTTTTCCTGCAAACATTTAGGCTTCCTCCTACTGTGTTTCAAACACTAGACCACACGATCAAAGGCATGGGTTGGGGCAGTTCACCGGCCAAAAAGCTGGTCGTTGTGAAGATGTCTGCCCCAACGGCATTACCCATAACAGGCAATGTAGCATCTGGAAAATTAAGCCTTCGCTTGAGTTCCATACTCAGGCTCTAATTGAGGCATTCGCCGATATAAATCATTCCTAAAAACTGTTCCTGTTCCTTTTCCGCAGCCTCCGCAACTTCTGCAATGGTGGTTTTAACCATGTACTCGCTGTCGGAATATCCTGCCCTGTAAACAAGACGAACGGGTGTTGTGTTTGAGTAGTACTTTTGGAAGAGGGGTTCAAGATTCTTCAACTCCTTCAGTCCGATGAAAATAGCAAGTGTATCTCCATTCTCTGCTATTGCCTTCAACATGGCCTCATTGTCTTTCAGGCCCTGAGGGACGGTGAGAACGATCGAGCCTTTGCAGCCCAGATGTTTTCCAATCATGGCATTGGCTGCGTTAAAGGCGCTGATGCCAGAAACGAAATGTGCATCTTTTATTAAATCTCCCAACCAATGCATCCAGCCTGGATAGACAGTGGGGTCTCCGTAGTCCAGAAAGGCAACGTTTTTCCCAGCCTGGAGCGCATCCCGGATCGTTTGGATGTCCCGCTTGGTCTCCTCAGGAATCGATTCCTGGGCTTGCTTAGCTTTTGCTTGGGAAGAGTGTTGATGGGTCAGGTGCTGTTTACTTTTAAAAGGATCAAAGAGCACTGGTTTATTCCCCATGTACTTGGCAAACCGCTTTTGGATATCTTCCGGGCAGACAAAGACATCTGCCTTTCCCATCGCAGAAATGGCCTCTAAGGTGATCAAATTGGTGTCCGCACAACCCACCCCGATAATATAGAAATTGGATTTGGGTTTTAAGGTGATGACTTCAATCTTACTGACGGCTTTGACCGTTCCATCCGCCGCGATTTGATCAGGCAAGACGAGAATAAACTTTCCGTTCTTTTTGATGGGTTGATCCGATTCACGGTCCGCAATGGTAATGTTCTTTCCGTGAGAGGACAAGAAGACCTCCCCATAAGAAAGAAGGGATCGATATCCATCCGGAGCAGAGATCAGAAAGACTTTATTCACATCTGGAGCTACTCCTGCTTTTTTGAGAAGCTCTGATAGAGGGGTTCCCGAATAAGACTTCATCCCATGATAACCCACTCCGTCTCCGATCTCTTTGGATGGGACCTCGATGCGGGGATAGGACGCGAGATCCGTAATCGTTAATGGTTGCGTGACATCCCCCATGATTGTAATATCGGGTGAGAAAAAGTCCGGTGATCTCTTGACAGGCATTTTGGGATGTAAATCGACGACCTCGATGTTGATGATCTCCTCCAGGGAACGGTCAGTATAGAAATCATTGGTAACCACAAGCTTTGGGAAGCCTACCTGACGCGAGAGCACGTTCAGCCTGTCCTGATAAACCTCAGGGCCATGACAGCTCTTACAATCTGCATGAGGGATTACCGGTATGGCTGAGGTGGCTAAAACTACCTCAAAAGGATTGCTGTAGAAAACTTCCCCCCATGAAAAGGCCGTCTGTTTACCGTTCTTAGTGCGCGCCACGATCGCAAGGTCAGTAGTTTTGTTGAAGGCACCTTCTTCTTTTTCGATAAAGGTGAGTTCAAGCAAGGTCTTTAAAGGAATGCCCCGGTAATGAAAGACACCATTAAATTGATGATCCTGGGTGATTTCATTTAACCGGACCGTGACCGTTTCAAATTTCTTCAAGTCTTCCAGGGTCAGATTCAAAGGTTGTTTGACCACGCCTGTGATACTGATTGCGGGCACAGAGGCCGTCCATCCATTGGCAGTCAAAAGGAATAAAAAGAAGATGAATAACGGAACATACGACAACGCTAGTCTTTTTTTCATAGAAACCTCCCTTGGGTGAATTGTAGGAAGAGATATGAGGCGCGTTTCTGGAATGAGCGGATAGGGGCGACGGAAGTCGCCCCTGCCCTCATGAAGCACGCGTAACCTAAAGGCTACGGCTGCGAATATTGCTGATGCAATCCATTCCTCTAATACTTCGCCGAAATTCCGACATAGAAATTCCGCCCTGGACCCGGAAAGCCATATTCTGACTCATAATTCTTGTCGAAGATATTATTGACTGCCAGATAGGCCTCAAAATACTTTAGGAAGCTTGTTGAAATTCTTGCATTTGCAGTAAAGTAGTCTTCGACTTTTTCTGTCGCCTGGGTAGGGGAGCTTGCGGTAGGAAGTTGGCTGAAGATCCTGCCCATATATAAGCCTTCAAGGTCAAGACGGGTGTGAATGTAAGGGATCGTATAGTGTGCCCCCATGTCAATTTTATTTTCAGGGACGTTGACGACAAGGTCGGTTACCCGGCCTGGACTTCTATCTCTGGCATTATTATACATGTAACCGGCGCTGAGGACCAGGTCTTTCATCGGGTAGATTTCTCCATTTAACTCAAACCCGAACATTTCAATTTTGGCAAAGTTTTGATTTTGGGACAAAGGATTCATAATGGGATTGGCACTATTACTGATGAAGTCCGAAATGTCATGATAGAAACCTGCAAGCTCTGCTTTTGCATACTTGGAAAACAGTTGCGAGACCCCGAGTGTGTAGTTGATTGTCTTTTCAGCCTCTAAGTTTGGATTTCCGCCTTTTGACGAATAGAGTTGGTTTAGCGTCGGGAAACGAACCTTCCGGGCAATCGAACCAAAAAGCCTCGTCGCATCAGTTAGGTTATAGGTTGCGCCAATCATTGGATCGAAGTTATCCGTTCGAGCCAGCTTGCTTGCATCTACTTGCCCGGTGAAATCCCCAGCCTTGTTGGTGGTAGTCGTCTTGGCTTCCGTTACCTTATACCAATCATAGCTTGCTCCTATAACGACAGATAGATTTTTCACCAAGTTGAACTCATTCTCCAGGCCAACGGACCCCGTATAGGAAAAGCTCGGTGCAAAGGGCAGGTATACGTCATCCCGTTGTTTGTGGGAATCACCTCTGTAGTTGAAAGCGAGCCTGATGACATTCCACTGTACAGGTCGAAAATCACCAATAAGTGACCCGCCCAAATTGTAATCTTCGTATCTACTTATCGCAATTTCGTTCTTATAGAACTGATCTGAATAGGAAGTGTAGTCATCGACATGGTTGTGATAGAACAACTTCCCCTTAAAGGTTAACTGGTCAAAGACTTTTTGCTGCCCGCTCAAGTCTATGCCCCAATCGTCATACTTGGGTATTCGGTCAAAGACTGATGAAAAGGCAGGTCTGCTGGTGAATATCTGTCCGCCAAATAGCGAAGAAGGATCTCCTTTCTCTTTGGTGATATAATGGAAATTCAGATAGTACTCTGAACCCGGACTTGGATCGATACCTACTTTGGCCCAAAAGGCATCCGATTTGTAATCCGAATTATTTCGATAGCCGCCATCTTCCAAGATGGCCGTGGTTGTCTTACCCGGTTTTCTCACAATGGTTCCAACCACAGGCTCAAAATCATCGGACAGTCTCCATCCGGCTGACCCTTGATGGCTGTAGCTCAACCAGTAGCTGAACATACCCACCTTCATGCCGTGTGAGACGGATTCCCTGTTAGTACCATGGGGTCCACCCTCCACGGTGGCGTCGACAGAAGGTTTTTCAGTAGGTTTCTTCGTAATGATATTGACAACCCCCATGAAGGCATTCGGTCCATAAAGGACAGAGGCGGCTCCCTTCGTAACCTCGATTCTTGCGACGTTATCGACGGGAATCTCATTCAAATCAAGGGATCCGTATTTGGTTTCATAATAAGGGACGCCATCAATTAGGACTAAAACATGGACTTGATCCATCCCATGAATTTGAATCATGGGTTGGTTCTTGCGTCCCGTTGAAACCCGAATCCCAGGGACATACGCCAATGCCTCGGCAACGGTATGGCTATTCGTGGCCTTGATATCTTCAGCACTCACTTCATTGGTGATCACCATCTCTTGAACTGCCGGCGGTTTCTCAGACGTGACAAAGATTTCCCCAAGGTCGAATACCTGGTAGTCTTTCGAGCCTTCACTTTGGGCAACTTCTTCTGCCCACGCACTCCCAAAACAAATGAGAACAATAAAACACATGCCTATAAAAAACCCTCCTCCTCTTTTCATATATCCCTCCTCGATTGAAATGTAGAATGACCTTCCTCAAAAAAGCTCAAAGACCTCTTCCCCCCAAGATCAGTGAGTGCTAAGTCCCTAATGATTTGCCTTTTCCGTTTATCTTCCCATGCATGATGCCAATTCAGTATTCTGGAAGTGTGTATCTGTCGATTCTTCCGTGGTGTTGATCTGCTACTCAGAAGGAACACTTTATAATCGGGGAAATATGATAACTGAAGGTAGGTAAATTGTCAAGAAAATAATCATCAAAAAGTACTTATAATTACCAAATATCTTTAAACATAACTTTTTCAAAATGAATACCGACTGATCAGCGAGGTGGTTTGGATTAGCAGACCAGCAAAATTCAAACCATTGGTGTTTCGGGTATTCATGCCTTCAACCTGCCGCTGTTCTAAGAGAAGGTTTGAAGGGCGTCAAATGGTCTTCACATTTAGAGTCTCGAATTACAATCAACCTCAATCTCATCCAGTCCAATGGGTTATATGTGTCCGAAATTACAAAGAAAGTATTTTGAAG
>JBEKDJ010000366.1:0-5103 GCA_050014415.1 Thermodesulfobacteriota bacterium
ACCATTGGCCTCGCCGAGACATCGAACATCCCAAGGATGGCATGAGGTTGTTCCTTTTCGGCTTCCTTCAAAGGATAGGCCAGAATAGTGCTGCATCCGGATCCAAAAGGGGCGTTTACTGCCTCGATGCTTTCCAAGGCATAGCCTGTTAGGGTAAAAAGCCCTGATAGGATATCTGGAGAGACGAAAAAGGCAACCACCTCGGGTTTCTCATCTTCTTGGAACTTCTCGATTGGTTTGAAGACGCAGTACGGGGTCGGTGCTGGTCTTGGCTTTCTCATAGAAATAAATCTCTTGGCCAGTTCAGGTGTCTTGATATAGCGCTCACCTTCCATCTCCCCAGGAATCCCACAGGAAAGGAAGTATTCCATGTTCGGCCTGACCGATTCTCGAAGCCCCATATAATAGGCGCCTCCGGGGCATCCGAAATGGTCCTTGTCGAAATAGACGGTTTCTCCCTTCTTCCTCGCATTTTGGAGCAAGCCGATCATGCACATATGGACCCCTGTTTTTGCAGTGACTCCCTCGGGTCGATTGGCCGTGTAGTAGATTCCGAGAGGAGATTCTCTTAGGCCCAAGGTCTCTCGAAATTGTTTCCACACCACTTCAGAAAATCGACTCATTGTTCGCTCCTTTCATCCTTGACCGCACTCTTCGGGGTCACCCTTTAGTTTGGAGAGGGCGTGAGGTAAAGCTGGCAGGATCACAATTAGATTTTCTCTTACACTCTTAGGACTTCCTGGCAGATTGACAATCAAGCTTGAACCTCGAATTCCTGAGATTGCCCGAGAGATCATGGCATGGGGGGTCTTTTTCAAGCTCTCAGCCCTCATGGCCTCTGAAAAACCAGGTACTTCTTTCTCGATCACTTCTAATGTTGCATCGGGTGTCACATCCCGGGGGCTTAAGCCTGTGCCTCCAGTAGTTAGGATGAGATCTGCTCTTAGTTGATCAGCACTTTTCTTCAAGGCTTCCACGATCTTGTCTTTCTCATCCGGGATAATCTCATAATGGATCACCTCAGCGGGCAGGCTCCGCACCATCTCCTTAATAAGAGGGCCGCTCGAATCTTCCCTCTCGCCTTTAGAACCCCTGTCACTGATGGTAAGGATAGCCACTTTGAACATGATTACCTCATAATATGAATTCAACGCAGAGGTGCAGAGTTCGCAGAGAAACACTTTTTTGTTTGTCGGGAGATACCGACAAACAAAAAGATTCTTTGATTTGCCAGAGAAACTGGCAAATCAAGGCTTCATACTCTTTGCGCTCTCCGCGTCTTTTCGGTGAGACTGAGCCTGGATGATTATGTCATCCCCTACCTTTACTTCTCCTTGGCTCACCACTTCAGCAAAGATTCCTTCTTTTGGCATTACACAGTCCCCTGCTTGATAATAGATGGCGCAACGCGTATGGCACTCCTTTCCAATTTGGGTCACACGGAGAAGCACAGAATTCCCAACACGAATTTCGGTTCCAATTGGAAGGTGAACGAGATCCACCCCTACAGTGGTAATATTTTCCGCAAAATCGCCATAACCCACGTTTAATCCTTTGACCCTCATCTTCTCAATCGATTCGTTGGCCAACAGGCTGACCTGCCGGTGCCAGGGACCTGCGTGAGCATCGTCCTTCAATCCAAAATCTTTCAACAGGGAACATGATTGAATATTGGTCTTCTTCGTTCCCTTTTTCTCGCTAATGTTGACTGCCAATACTCTCCCCTTTTGAATTCCTGTCATATTATAGACCCCTTTGCTTATGAAGTGCTCATTTTCGTGAGGCGTAAGTCGCAAGTCGGAAGGCGACAACCCCCTTACGCTCTCGCCCCTTTCGACTTACAGTTTGTTAAATACGTTCCGCTTTTGCCTCCTGTTTTCTTGATCAGATGGATATCGGATAGCATCATCCCTCGATCAATGGCTTTGCACATGTCATAAATCGTAAGACCAGCAGCGGCCACAGCCACGAATCCTTCCATCTCCACACCTGTCTGGGCTCTGATCTTGACCTTTGCCTCTATATCAATCCGACCCTCCTTTTCAAAAGGATAGAAATTGATCTCAATATGAGAGATACTGAGAGGATGACACATAGGGATGATCTCTGCTGTCCTCTTTGCAGCCATGATCCCCGCCACCTTGGCAACAGAAAAGACATCTCCCTTTGAGATCTCCCCAGACATAATCTTTTGAAAGGTCTTCGGATTCATGAAGATTGATCCCCGAACCACAGCCTCCCGTAAAGTCTCTACCTTATTGCTGACATCGACCATCTTCGCCCGACCCTTTTTATCAAAATGCGTGAGCTTTGGCATTCTCCCCTCCATAAAACATCAGGTTGAGGCTAAGGTTTAGGTTAAGATACTTCATAATGTTCAGCTAAATTATTAGTCCTGTTTTTCGCCTCGTTCTCAACCTTAACCTGAGCCTTAACCTTTGATTTCCTGTTATCCTCCAATCGCTGACATATTTCTCTGACATTTTTTGAATTGGTGTGTATTGATATAATGTCTTTCCGGTTTCGTTCGAAGAGCCACGCGAAGTTGCTCTTTTAGATCTCGATCAGTACCGCCATTTCTGAGGAGTTCCTTCATATCAATCTCGTCGTCAGAGAAGAGGCATGTTCTGATCTTGCCGTCAGCAGTCAATCGAAGTCGATTGCAATCAGCGCAGAAATGGCTGCTGACCGGACCGATCAATCCAACCTCTCCAAGTGCTCCTTCAAACCGAAATCGCATGGCCGGGCCATCCCATTGATCTGAGGAAACGGGTATCAGTGGGCCCACATTCTCCAGACGATTCTTGATTTGGGGAATGGTGAGAAGATCGCTCTCCTTCCACTCCTCCCCATTGCCAGAAGGCATATACTCGATGTATCGGACCGTAAGAGGAAGGTGGAGGGTCAGTCGAGCGAAGGATTCGATTTCGTCATCATTCAATCCTTGGATAGCAACCATGTTGATCTTAATGGGAGAGAGCCCCACTCTTAAACTCTCTTCTACTCCGGCCCATACTCGGTCAAAATCGTCCTTCCGAGTGATCTCGTAGAATCTCTCTTTTCTGAGGGAGTCGAGACTGATATTGACCCTTTTCAAACCGGCTCCTTTGAGATCTTGAGCAAGCTCTTTCAGAAGGATTCCGTTTGTGGTGAGGCTCAAATCCTCAATCTCTTCGATGTGAGATAGGGAGGAGATGAAATCTACGATCCCCTTTCTAACCAACGGTTCTCCTCCTGTCAATCTGATTTTGGATATACCCTCCGGAGCGAAGGTACGGACAATCCTCAATAACTCTTCGTAGGTCAGAATGTCTTTGTGGGAGATAAGGGGGATCCCTTCCTCAGGCATACAATACCGGCATCGCAGGTTGCAACGGTCCGTCACCGAGATTCGAAGGTAGTCTATTTTTCGTTTGTATAGATCAAGCAGCATAATGCTTTTTCAGATTTGAGATTTTAGATTTCAGATTTTGAATCTGCAATCTATGATCTGCAATTTGCAATTTAAGTGAGTTCTTCTCCTGTTCTTGAAACCTCGTAGCCACCCATCTGGAGCACTGTCTTTTTGAACTCCTCTGAGCGAACCGTCTCGATCAGCCTTTGGACCTTTTCATCCTCGAAATGGACGGAGGGGATGATGAGATCATAGCTTTCCGTACACACAGGAACGAATTCCAAACCCAAAGCCCTGGCAGCGGAGAGGATTCCTAGCCCAGCGTCCGCTATCCCACTGGCAACCGTGGAGGCCACAGCCATGTGGGTGTACTCCTCCTTGCCATATCCTTTGATCTGATCCGATTCAATGGAAAGAGTCTTGAGGGTGTGATCAAGAAGAATTCTCGTTCCAGATCCTTTTTGACGGTTGATGAAGGAGACGTCTTTTCGGAGAAGATCTCCCAATCCTTCAATCTTCTTCGGGTTTCCTTGCTGAATAATCAACCCCTGCT
Source organism: Thermodesulfobacteriota bacterium (assembly GCA_050014415.1). Lineage (GTDB taxonomy): Bacteria > Desulfobacterota > BSN033 > BSN033 > UBA1163 > JBEKDJ01. The sequence continues at coordinate 3,948 of JBEKDJ010000366.1, forward strand.
CCCTATTGACGAGATGGATGACCCTCAAATCAATTCCTTTCAAATACTGGCGTATATATGGAAAATTATATTCTCCCGTATCGGGATCAAACAGGTGAACCCCGGCCATGTGGCAGATGCCGTTCTTGATCGCAAGGATCCCTCCCAGACTGCCCACATGATGGGACGAGAGGAAGATGGGGGGATAGAATCTTCCCAAGGTGTTGGCTAAGATGTCAAGGGTGAGGTCATGGCTTCCTACCATCACGACGGTATTCAAGATTTCCTGAACAGGCTTGAGGAGTTCTACCTCTATCTCTTCATTCTCATCCAAACCTTCTGAAAGGGTTGGAATCCTAACGATCCCATCGGCCCTCGTCAAAGAGGTGATCATTCCTGAACCTCTGGGCAAGGGGGTTACAAAGAATTTTCCTCCCACGCTCCCTATCTTCACTCTCAGAAATTCCTCCGTTCCCAACTTGGAAGGAATCTTTCTCGTAGGAAAGGCCTTTATTTTCTGCCTCTCAGGATTCACCAAATGGAGCGATCGCTTGAGGATGGGCCTCACCAATTCCTCGTAGGAGATGATTGCGGAGATTGGGTAACCAGGGATCCCAATGATGGGTCGCTCTTTGAATTTCCCAATGAGAGTTGGTTTCCCCGGCATCATGGAGACACCGTGGATGAGGACTTCTCCCAACTCCTCGATGACGGACCGAGTATAATCTTCCGAACCTGCGGAGGAGCCAGCAATTATGAGAATCAAATCCGCTCCTTCGCAGCTTGAAAGGAGCGCTTTCTCAATTTCGTTGCGATCGTCTCTGACAATCGGGTGACGGATTGGGATTCCTCCATCCTCGATGATCAATCCGCTGAGAACATAGGAGTTGGATTCGATCACGCCGGGCCGAGCATCTGGACGGCTAAACCAAGATTCGTCGGGTTCCAACAACTCTGACCCGGTGGGGAGGATCAGCACTCTAGGTTTCTTCTTAACCTTGACCTCTTGGTACCCACTTGCCAGGAGTGCGCCCAAATCGTAAGCGGTGATTTTATGGTTTTCAGGGAAGACCATTTCGGTAGCGATGACATCCTCACCGGCTGACCTGACATGCTGCCAAGGATAGGCAGCCTCTCTGATTTCCACTCTTTCTGGATCGATGAGATGGACGTCTTC
>JBEKDJ010000367.1:0-5070 GCA_050014415.1 Thermodesulfobacteriota bacterium
CTCATGTTTCCAACGTCGTGGCTGACCGAGGTCTACACCAAGACCTTGGAATTGTGTGAGAAACACAAGCTTCTTCAGTTGCCCAAACACCCTGTCTTCGACGGCTACCCTATGAAGCGTCAGGTCATCTCGTCACAGTACTGGGTCTATATCAACGACGGCAAGCCCGAGTGGGTTGAGAGGTTCAAGCAGACAAGAGACGACTTCAGAGAATGGTTCGGCAAGAGAGGTGGTGTCTTCCAGACCAAATTTCCACCCCTTGTGCCTGACTACACGTGGACGAATCAACAGGGTGCCTTCGAACTCCTGAGAACGATCAAGAAGGCCCTCGATCCCAACAATATCCTTAGCCCTGGAACATTCGAACTGGGGGGTGAAAAATGAAGGAGTCCAAGAGGACCTTTCTGAAAGACTTTCTTAATACATGGAGCATTTGTGGCACCGAGTGCGGCGCTTGCTACTACCACGGCCCCATTATTCCCCACAACTGGCTTGATCTGCCGCCCCACGACTGGGGGCCCCCATCTCGGAAGTGCCCTTCTTTCGAGTACTTTAAGTTCAAGGCTTACTCAGGTGTCGGAAGGGGAGATCTTGCATCGATTGTTCATGACGACAGTAGTTACCCTATCACCGAAGACCTCATGCATGTGATGTATACCTGCACGGGCTGCGGTATCTGTTCAGAGATTTGCTACAAATTGCGGCCTCTTACCGCCATATTCGCCATACGGGAGGAACTTCTCGAAAGGGGAGGGCAATTGCCTGAACCTCTGGCTAAGATAGATTCCGATATTGACAAAGTGGGCAACATATTCGGGGCCACGAGACCTCTCAAAATTATGGAGGGAGTCCCTACCACCGGAAAGGATCTATATTTTGCAGGCTGCATTGCCCGTTTCCAGAGGCCGGAGGTAGTCGAGGCCACGGTAAAGGTGTTGCGGGCGGCTGGCATCGATGTCGCCCACTTGGGTAACGACGAACGATGTTGCGGCCTCATTCCGAGGCACGACGGCAACACCCCTATATTCGAGAGGATGGCTGCGCAAAACATCGACGCTTTTAGGAAGGCAGGGGCTAAACGGGTGATTGTTTCATGTGCCCACTGCTACAAGACTCTTAGGGTAGATTATCGTCTCATTGCGGGGGACCTGCCATTTGAGGTTGTCCATATAGCGGAGCTTTTCTCGCAGCTTATCGATCAGAAGAAAATAGAACTCAGCAAGGATATCGAGAGAAAAGTAACCTACCACGACCCCTGTTTTTTGGGAAGGTACTGTCACATCCTCGATGAGCCGAGGAAAGTCCTGAGAAACATCCCCGGCCTGGAGCTTGTCGAGATGGAAAGATACGGGAAGTGGTCCTATTGCTGCGGATCAGGAACGAAGATAACATCAGCTTGCTATCCGGAGTTCACTGCCGCGGTCACCAAAGAACGCTTGGAAGAAGGAAAACAGGTTGCGGACACCATCGTGACGGCCTGCAGTACCTGCTACAATCATATGGACAGAGCAACCAGACAGGAAAGGATGGGTCTGGAGATCATCGATCTGCCCGTACTCGTAGCAAAGGCTATGGGAATCTCATTGGACTGACGAACGGAAACGGAAAGGGCAGTTTAAGGACAAGAGGGTGAGAATGGACAAACTGAATGGGAAGGTGGCGGTCATTACGGGAGCCAGTTCAGGGATAGGCAGGGCAGCAGCTATTCTCTTTGCCGAGGAGAAGGCAAAGGTAGTTGCTGTTGCGCGCAGGATAGAGGCCATTGAGGAGACAGTGGCCATCATCAAGGCCAAGGGCGGCGAGGCGATAGCCGTCCGGGCGGATGTCACTAAGGCTGCGGATGTCAGGAACATTTTCGCCAAAACCATAGAGGCCTATGGCCAACTTGACATTCTCTTCAACAATGCGGGGATAGAACAGCCTTACAAGCTTATACATGAGCTCGACGAAGACGTATGGGACGAGGTGATGGACACCAATGTGAAAGGGATTTACCTCTGCATGAAGTATGGCATTCCTCACATGCTCGATCGGGGGGGTGTGATTATCAATACAGGATCTCCAGCCTCGCTTATTGGCATACCCTATTCTCCTGCATATTGCGCCAGCAAAGCGGCGGTATTAGGGTTGACCAGAGCAGCAGCTTTCGACTATGGGGATCGGAACATCCGTGTCAACTGTTTCTGCCCAGGCGCCACGGAAACGCCCTTACTCAAGCGGGCCTTCTCAGGGCCAACCTTCGAGAACGTCGTTTCCAAGAAATGGAATCTGAAACCGCCGATCAGCCGGTTCGTCAAGCCCGAAGACATGGTGAAGGCTGTCCTCTTCCTCGCCTGTGATGATTCAACCATTGCGAGCGGCGCCGCGCTGGTAATAGATGGAGGTCTAACCGCAACATAGGTAGTTGCGAGCACATCGCTATTGGCTTTGAGCAAACGGCGCGGAGAATAGATAGGCAGATAGTGGGGGTTGACTGATGTTACCTTCAAACAAAGAGGAAGTAATAAAACGAGCCTACAACAAGGCGCGTATTTACACACCAAAATATCACAGCTGCAGCAATGGCACTGCGCTTGCGCTAATGGAAACATTCAACATCACAGACAGTAGTGTCTTCAAGGCAGCAAGCGGACTGCACGGAGGTATTGGAGGGATGGGTGACGTTTGTGGGTCATTGTTGGGTGCAAGCCTGATTTTGGGCCTGGTGTGTGGAGCCGCACCTAAAGAACCCACCAAACGGGAAACAGAAGAACCTGAAAAACCGGGAGCAAAAGATGTTCTAACCCAGCTCGTAGCTCAGCTCTACAAATGGTTCAGAAAAGAATTCGGTTCGGTAAAATGTCGCATTGTCCGCTCCAGGTTTGAAAGGGAACTAAACCAAGATATTCATAATAGAGGTCTGACCGATGATGAAAAGCAGACCGTTCTGTTCGCCAGATGTGATGAGCTAACAGCCAAGACAGCTGCCAGGGCAGCGGAAATACTGTGGGAAATCATAGAAACAGAGAAAAAGAGAGCGAAGTGAAGGGCGCACAGCGGATGCATACTGTAAAAATGCCATGAAGGCGATAACCCTATCGAGAGGTTGGGTAAAGAAAAATAGAATCGTCCCGCTCCAGAGGACCGATTCACCCATGGGTAAACCAGTGGTCTTCGTGGTGTGAGGATAGAAAAGAGGTTGAGAAAATGTCTGAATTAGAACAAAAACCGCAAGGGCCTACCTTTAAACCATCGCTCGAATTTTTAGCCCGACAGAAACGAATGGATAATGCTATGAATCTCCGGAAACCTGATCGCGTTCCCGTGGCGCCATTGGTTGTTCATTATTACCCGACGAAAGCCAGGGGGATATCGAACAGGGATGCTATGTACAACTTGGATAAAACCTATGAGGTTTGGAAAGAAACAACAATCAAACATGATTGGGATGCTGCTCCGCCAGGTACGCCGCTTCTGCCGGTCCATCCCTTGGAGATCCTGGGCATGAAGCAAATCGCATGGCCCGGGGGAGTACTTAAAGACGACCAGCCCTTTCAATGGATTGAAGCCGAATATATGATACAGGATGAATATGATGAGATGCTGGCTAATCCGAACGGATTTGCCGTGAAAAAACTCTGGCCGCGTATTTCCACAATCTTGGCTCCGTTAAGCGGCATGGCACAAATGCCACCACCCCCCCTTCTTTTCATGTCAAACGCCTACACCCTCCCCAGCTTTATTGGGGAAATGGTTTCGCAGCCGGCCATGATCGAACTGCTTAAAAAAGCGCTGGAACTGGCAGAGGTAAATGAAAAAAACAAACAGCTATTGATCCGCTACACCATGGAGATGATGAATCTGGGATATCCTTTCGTTTTCGCTCCTGCGACCTTCCCGGCCTTTGACTGGATATCAGATACCCTGAGAGGTATGCGTGGCACCATGCTGGATATGTACCAGGTCCCGGATAAATTACTTGCGCTCATAGAGATGTTTATCCCCCTAACGATTGGTGGAGCTATCATGTGGGCGAATCAATCAGGCAGTAAAGGTGTTTTTATACCCATGCATCGAGGGGCTGCCGGATTTATGTCCAATGAGCAATTTGCCAAATTTTACTGGCCATGTTTCAAGGCTCTGGTGCTAGGGTTGATCGAGGCTGGATTGACGCCTATTCCTCTATTTGAGGGGGATTACACGCCGAGGCTGGAATTTCTGCAGGAACTCCCCCCCAAAAAGATTGTCGGACATTTTGATAAAGTCGACAGGAAAAAGGCCAAGAGACTGCTTGGGAATATCATGTGCTTCTGGGGCAATGTATCGGCTTCGCTCATGTGTACGGGAACGCCACAGGAGGTCAAGGACGACGTCAAGGAGTTGATTGATATCTTCGGCGATAATGGTGGACTGATCATTGATAGTACGATGGGGATTCCTGATGAATCGAGGCCGGAAAATGTGCAGGCCCTGACCGACGCGGTCCACGAGTATGGCGTCTACTGAGTGCAGAGAAATACAAACTGCCTCCACATGAGATGCATCGAGTAGGTCTGAAAAGACTCTGTACTCAATAATTAACAAAATGTCCCATAAGTAATTTTAAAACAAAGAAAAATAGGGAGTGCTTATGCCATTTAAAGTCAAAACAACACTAATCGGTTTCTTAGGGAATACAAAAAGGTATCCGTGTCACTTTATTCACCAAGTCGGGGATGAGGTCATTTTTGACGGGGAGAAATACATAGGAAGACTTTGCTCAGATGTGTGGCCTTTAGTCGTTCCCAGGGTAGCAGCAATTTTCGCGGCTGGTCCAAGATATGTAGAACCCGTTTACTATTCCCCCTTTTGGTATGCCCCTTTGAGTGGCGTAGATCTAAACATGAAAAAATATGATGGTCTTGGATTTAAAAATGTGTTGGAAACAATTGAAGAGCCTCCTTACTGCATGACGCATCTTGTACCTTCAAATTCATTCAAATGGCCACCTCATAAGGAGAGGACTGTGGCTAAAGATGTCATTGTAATATGTCCGGACGCAAGGACCTCTACTGCCTTTAAGCTTGAGGCATTTGACTTGGCCGATAAGGG
>JBEKDJ010000368.1:0-5033 GCA_050014415.1 Thermodesulfobacteriota bacterium
CTTTCCACAAGACCCTCAATCCAAACAGGCCTTAAACACAGGCATAACCTGGGGTAAAGATTTTTCTGCCCTCCCGCAAATCCGCATCTGTACTCATCTTCCGAACATCGCAAAAAGCTCATCACCCAAATCCCGATTTATAGAATGGAACGGCTTCCCCAGCCTGTCATCGCGAGCACCCAGAAGGTGCGTTGCAATCTCATCGAAAAAGGGGAGATTGCTTCGTTTCACCCACAATGACAATTTTCTAAATCGGGATTTGGATATCACGCCTCCTTTTCCAGACTGAGCATTCGTGAGATTGACGATGGGAAACACCATCGCGAAGAAAATCACTCAAACCACTTTCCATGTTTTTGTCCCCTTCTTCTTGAGCTTGCCAGAAAATGCCCTACCTCTAAGTTCAACCTTCAACCACAGAAAATCGCCAGTAGGTTGCTGACCGGGTTGATGGAAAAATCACTGCTCCACCAACTCAACACGCCTGTTCTTCGCGCGGTCTTCTTCCGTCTTATTCGGAGCTACCGGTGTCAGTTGCCCTACCCCGTAGGCTTTCAAGCGCTGCGGGTTTACCTTGTATTTCGTGGTTAGGACCTTGACCACTGCGTCAGCCCGTGCCTGGGAGAGCTTCATGTTGTAATCGATGCCTCCAACGTTATCGGTGTGACCCACGATAAACACTTTGAGGTTAGGGTTTCCTGTAAACAGCTTGGCGATCTCATTGAGCGCGGATTCAGATTCCGGTTTGATGTCCGATTTGTTGAAATCAAAGTATATCCCATAAATGGCCACATGGCCGGTTGAGCTGATACCCTCTGCCATGAACTTCGCATCAGCAACAACTTGTTGTTCCATCTCTCCTTTTTCGACGATGTACAGGTAGTATGTATTGCCCCCCCAATTATCCTGCTCTATGGATGCCCAGATTTCTTTACCCTCCTTGGTGACCTTCATCCATGTACTGTCCCTTCCGTTCGGACTGTCCATGAGAAAAACACCACCAATCTTGGTGATGGCATTGCTATAGTTCCGAGCAACCTGGAGCATCGATTTCTGCCCCTGAAATTCCTTTTTGGCGTAATAGGAGTAATAGTACCAGCGTCCTTCAATGGACACCTTCTTCTTGGTCACAGGGTCAATAAAGTCATGAACATCGAATTCTTTCTTCTGGCAATCGTAGAGATAGAAACCTGGCACCCGCGTGAAAAGCGGGGGATCGGTGCATCCTTGCTTATCCTGCTGGGCAAAAGCGAAATTCCCCATTAAAACTACAGTCAACACAACACCAAAAACTACTGTGCTTGCCTTTTCCATGATTTTTCTCTCCTCAGTTTGTAATGTACTTGTATCCCCTAACGGTAATGCTAGAATTTCACCCTCCTTTTCGACCAAATTCGTTTCCTATTCCAATTTAGAATGGTTGAGTGGCAATATAACCACTATCCTCCAAGGATTTTGGAAAAGAACATCACCGGTTTAAAGCTCCAGCCACTTGATACTATGATATTGACCACAGGGTTCTTTAGCTCGCTGAGGCTGAATTTATACTCATACGCAGTGCCAAAAGTCAGGCCTCCATCCCTGAAAATAAGTCCAAACTGCTTCTCGTATTCCCACTGGCCGAATACGATCCCGCGAAAAAAAGAGAAGCTGAAGGCAAATTGCAATGATGAGCCGTCTGCAGACGCTTTTATTGCTTTGGAAATCTCAACGGCACGGCAGCTTTTGTTATGATCCGAAAGCCGGAGCCGCAGGATTTCTACGCGACTCACCCTATTCGCGGTCATGAGGCCAACCCACTTTGCATCGGCCAGGCGCCAGACAATGTCGAGCTTATTCCGCTTCTTTTCAACCACGTGAAAGGGCACATCCATGCCGTTGATAGCAAGGAGACGTTGCCTGAGTTCGGGCTCGCTGATAGGCACTATCCCGCGCTTTGGCTTGATGCTGGCTGCCCAACTTGCAACGCGATTCCATATAGGTAGCTGGATAGCCGCATACACCACGATGAAGATAGCAAGATGCACGATATACTTATTGGTGTGAGCGATATCGGTGAGGATGTTCGCCTTGGGGTTTGGTACGATGAGTCCTGCCTGCTGAAAGGTCTTTTCGATCGTGTCGTCATCCCTGCCCTGCACGTGTACGATCACCTCGTCGATCAGCTTTACCTGGCCTCTAAGCTCGCGATCGGCACTCCTATAAGTGAGGTAACCGGGGCCGGATGACTGATATCCCGAGTCTTTTGCCGCGTAGCTGCTGTATGCTTTGAAAACGGAACCGGCCTGTTTCTTCGTTTCGCAGACTAACACCCAGCCCTTGACCTTATCACCCCAGGCAACGAGGCCAGCCGAAGCCCCGGGAAAGCCATACGAATCTCTAGACGTGAGGTTCGGGAAGAGCCGCTCAGGGTGCTGCAGCTTTCCACCCTGGCGGGCTATGGTGCTCCGGTCCAGCACATACTCCGAAGGTGCAACCCAGATGAGAAGCCACAGCAGCCCAAAGATGACGAGTATGCAACCAAAAAAATAGACGAAGGCGAGAAAGATCTTCATAGGATTATTCCGGTATTCTTTAGAATTGGCCTCCTATCTCTCAGAATGCCTTTTCCTCTATTCAGACGTTGATGCCCTATACGATCACTTTGTAGGAACCAGTTAGCTGCCGAAAAAGGATAGATTCAACCCATTGCCCCATTCATCCTCGCCCAATGAGGGGCATCTTAGTCGCCATGATGGTCATGAATTGCACGTTCGCATCCAACGGCAGACTCGCCATGTAGACCACTGCACGCGCTATGTGCTCGACATCCATTGTCGGCTCAACCGCAATGACCCCGTTAGCCTGCAGAATACCATCTTTCATTGGCGCAGACATCTCGGTTCCCGCGTTGCCGATATCGATTTGACCACACGCAATATCATACTTACGTCCATCAAGAGCCGTCGCCTTGGTAAGACCCGTCATCGCATGTTTGGTGGCAGTATAGGGCGCAGAGTTGGGCCGTGGTGCGTGAGCCGAGACGGAACCATTGTTGATGATCCGCCCGCCCCGGGGGGTCTGACTCTTCATCAGCTTGAATGCTGCCTGAGTACACAGAAAGGCTCCGGTTAGGTTGACATCTACGACGGATTTCCATTGCTCATAGGTCAGATCTTCCAAAGGCACGGCAGGCGCACCGGTCCCCGCATTGTTAAATAACAGGTCGAGACGGCCAAATACCTCCTTCATTTTGGCAAACAAGGTACGAACAGAAGCAGGATCACTCACGTCAGTAGGTACAACCAGTGCTTGCGATCCATACGGCCCGGCCTCCTTCACGGTCATCTCTAAAGGCTCCACACGACGCCCGGCCAGGGCAACGGAATATCCTTCCCGCAAAAGAGCGAGCGCGGTATACTTGCCGATTCCGGTTCCCGCCCCCGTAACGACAGCGACTTTCCTGAGTTCACTCATGTGTTATATCTCCTCACTGTGCTAGCGGGACAAACCGTCCCCAAGTGACGCTAAACCAGGGCCAGATTTCCATCTTGATATCGGATCGCATCTTGAATTGTAAATTCATGAATGATTAAGCCAGAGGTATGTCTCAACAATCAATCTGCCGATGTAATATACACCATTTTTGCAAATTGGGGAAGCGAAGATTACGAAGAAATCACCACCAAATTAGACAGTGTATAGAAGGTCAAATCCCGGCTTTCACAATTCAACTCCGCCTTATTCTATCAAGGAGAGTACAAAATAGTTCACAGTTCTCTGTGCCCTGGTTTCAATGGGTCGCCAATTCAAATCTCAAAACTGTTTCAGGCCGGCCTTTTGAAGGTGGTCCATAACAAACGGGTAATAGATCAGTTCCTCTTCTTCAAAGTCAGCAAAATCAGGCTTGATTTCCTTCAATGTCTGTCTCAATTTCCCAATCATGTCCTGCGAAGAAAAATTGGCCATTACCGCTGGAAAACAGTCCACGCCTTCCTCCAGAAGGTTCTCCAGTGCCTTCAATTGCAGAGTGAATCCTTCGGGTTTTGCCCCAGTGAGGCGCGCGAAATCATCCGAAGAGGCTCCCTTCAAGCTCACCCGAACATAAAGATTCGGAAAACGGGAGAGATCTTTTGCATAAGAAGCGTCATGACCGATCAAGATACCATTCGTCTCCAGTATGAAACGAATCTCTTTTGGAATGAGCTGAAGGACTTGCAAGAGGTGAGAGCGATGGAGAGTGGGTTCATTGCCACTAATTCTCACTTGCCCAAACCCCTTCTTTCTGGCGATGGAAAGGAGGTTTCGGGTTACCTCCTCAGGCGAATAGAATCGCCCGATCTTCTCAGGCTGGACGATGATATGCCAGGACCAGCAGAAAAGACATTTCAAACAACATCCCACACAGTCAGCTGTGGCAATCCCTCCGTAAAAAAGGGCAGGACGGAATCGATAATATTTCCTTTTCTTCCCGGAACTAACGATTCCTCCAACCTTCTCAGCCAATATGAGAGGATCTTCATAGGAACTGTTCACATTCTTTCCCTCAATTGCATGAATTCCAAACCCGTCAAGATAAAAACTTCCACTCTCGAGCATAGCAGCAAACTCTATGCCAAGGTTAAGAAATTTAGTGAGGTTCATAACATGATGATATTAATAGGCTACTTGAAAATGCATGGTGTTCTCGATATTCCCAAACAACGGCGAATTTGCCTATTTTTGTGCAATCGTCCATTTTGATCCTTTGGTGCATCACTGGTGGACCCCTTCAGGCAAAGCCCTGCCTTCAATAGAGTTTTTGTTTCCAGCAATGTTGTCATCAGAAGCACACGAAGGACGCGCAGAGAGTTCTGTCCACATCAACAATGTCCGTGGCCCTGCGATGAAATCGAAGGAGAAAATATGCAGATTAGAGCCTAAGAGTGCTAATTAGAGTCTGTTTATAAATTGCCTCTTTAATTAGAATCGTCATTCCGGCGAAAGCCGGAATCCAGTCCTTTCAAGACCTTCTGGATGCCGGATCAAGTCCGGCATGACAGAAAAGGCTGTTT
>JBEKDJ010000369.1:0-5029 GCA_050014415.1 Thermodesulfobacteriota bacterium
GACCCGGCGTTTGAAAAGCCCGAGAGGAGAGATGAAGCTCAAGAAGGCTCCCAACGGACAGAGATAGCGGCACCAGAAGCGCGGGACCAGACGATTGAGAACAATGATCCCGCCAAAGATCAAGAGCGTGATGGCAGTCATATAATAAACAGACTGGAAATAATGCAGGTGAGATAGGGTGACCGATCCGAGGAGTTGAAACAGCGGACGCAGCAAATCCAAGAAGAGATTGATCAGAGTGATGGCCAGAGGGTAAATGAAGAAAGTATAAAACCGCGTGAGAAGAGACATGGGATCCATGAGGAAGGCTAAGGAGAGGCCGGTAAGCGCAGCAACGATAAAAATAACCAGTAAAAAGTATTTCGCTCTCCGAAGGCTAATTTCAGACTTCAGACCCAAGCGTTTCTTCCTTCGAAAGAGCAGAAAGTCCAAAAAGTCAATCGACGCACCCATCGGGCAAACGTAGGCGCAAAAGAACCGACCGACAACGAGTGTCGTTCCGATCGTAGCAAGAGCCCACAGAGCCCGACTGATGATCTCTCTTGCCGCAATAACAGCATTGATTCCCAGGAGGGGATCAAGCCGTAGGTAAATATCCGCAGGCAACCAATTCGGGAGTTTATAGGTGGCGAAGACAAAGAAGACAGAAAAAAGGAGAAGAGAGAGGCCCTGGATAAAAGTCCTCATACCTTCTCCTTGAAGATCTTTAGCTGTTCGACGTCAATCTTTCCAAGACCCCGTTGATGAGCAGCGAGAACGTGTTCAACTTGCCTGCCCTTGAAGGTCTGTCCATACCATGGAACAATGCTTACCCCATAAGAATCCACGGCAATAGGATCAATCCCTGCGACGACGAGATTTGGCTTCTTCACCTCTCCGGGACCACCCGGTCCACCCGAAGCCAAAGCCCGGGTAGCATCAAGGATAGTGAGCTGCGGCTTAATGACGGTAGCCAAATCTGCTATGGCTTGGTTGATATTGTATTGGGAGTGGAAACTCTCTCGATCCCAGATCATGCCCATCAGTCCCTTCAAGCCCAAGCTGACACCTGTCGCGGAGTGGGACTTAGCGACAGGAATGTTAATCAGCACATGGCCGTCTAAAATCTCTTTAAAGACTTCTACGCGTTCTAACACTTTCCCCTGGGGAACCTTGATCTCACCAAAAAACTTTCTTTCTTGAAGCGCAAGAACATGAACACCGGAGATATTCTCACAAGCCTCTCGGATTCCTGCTCTCTCTAGGCAGAACTCTGCCCTCTGCAGGGTATGGTCCAAAACCAAAACCTGCTGGGCCCCTGCTTCCATACATGCCTGAGCGACTGTAGCTACAACCAAGGGATGAGTGGTCGCGCTGAAATCAGGGGTCCTGGCAAAGGACATGTTAGGCTTGAGGACAACCCGCTGCCCCTTTTTGACGAAGCGAGAAATGCCTCCCATAGCCTCTAATGCCTTTCTCGTGGCAGCTGCAGGCTCACCAGAAATCACCGCGAGATCATATTCTTCTTTTGCCAATGAAAAAGAAGGTCCGCCAGTGAGACTCAAGGCTATTCCAGCGGCAGCGGTCTTAAGAAACTTACGGCGTGTAGTCGCATGATCGCCTTTATTCACAAGTCCACTCCTTTTTCGAAAACTCACAATCCCCCTTCATCCCCCTTTATCAAAGAGGGAAATAAATTTCCCCTCCCCTTATCAAAGGGAGGTCGGGAGGGATTTCTTACCCGATAAACTCCGGGGGAACCTCTCTCAGACGGACCACATCTCGAATCTTGCCGGAAACGTCAAATCCAATCGAACATTTGACCGGGCACTGGCCACAATCCTCACAAACCCTGGCCGGCAGGTTCAGGGAGAGTAAAGTCTCTTGCGCATGCCCGAGATTCCTGTAGGCGTAAGTGTACATATAAGCCCGCATCAAATCAGGGATGGGAAGCTCCTCAAGACATTGTCCCAAGCACTGTCTGCAACCCTGGCAGTATAATCCCGAAGCGGATGCAACCGTTTCCAAATCCTTCTTTTCAGGGTTGGTAAGCACAGGATTTTCCGCCACCGCCAAATCAACATTCATCTCCTCAAAGGTGGTGAATCCAGGCACGAGGGTATGGACGTTCGGGTCCTGAAGGACCCATTTGAGGGCGGCACCAGAATTCTTGACCGTGGAGGTCTGTCTATTGCCGCCCCGAATTGCTTTCATTCCGACGATTCCAATACCAGCCTGAGCCGCCCTGGCAATTGCATTTCTTACCTCAGCATAGTGCTTCTGCTGGAAATTATAAGAGGTTAAAATGACATCGTAGACTTTCGAATCGACGGCGGCATGGATCACCTCCGGCTCATTCATGTGAGTGGTGATTCCTACAAAACGCGCCTTCCCTTCTTTCTTAACCTTTTCCAATGCTTTCAAAATCGGCTCGTACAGTGCCGATTCTCTTTTCACGACATTATGATGGTAGTAAATATCCACATAGTCCAGCCCCAAATTTTTGAGGCTGCCATCCACTTTTTTTAGAAAAGCGTCTTCCGTTGCCTCTTCCGTATAGAAACCCGTTTTTTGATCGGACGGAAGGCGGGCTTTCGTAGCCAATACGTAAGAATCCCTGGAACGCCCTTTGAGCACTTCTCCAATCATCCCTTCGTTTTGGCCTCTTTGATACGTTTGGGCGGTATCTAGCATCACCAATCCGGAATCGAGCGCCACCGTAACAAGGCTTGGATTATTGGTATTCATGACACCCATATTGATTACAGGAAGTTTTATTCCTGTCTTTCCGAGGGTGCGATAAGCAAATTTTCTCTCCTTTCCTTTCGTCTCGGCAACTTTCACCTCTTGTTGGCCTTGATTCGGAGGGAGAAAAAACAGCCCGCCAAATCCCGCAAGCGTTGATTTCATGAAATCTCTTCTTTTGATCATTTGTTTTCGCATAGTCCCTCCTACTAGAAAGCATACGGGCATCGCGTAAATCCTTCTCACCCGTTCCCTCTTCCCTCAAGAGAGAGGATTGGTTTAGAGGGTCCTACTTCTTCTGATGACTTTTTTCTATTCTTTCATCAAAAAGCTGCAAATATTTTGATCTAAGAGATGGATCATTCACGCTAAGTATACCCCAGACATACTTCCCTTGCCACCGGAGTTCAATATCTCCATGGTAAGGATCCAAGATTTTGTAACGCCCTTCCATCACTTTTTTCTGGGGTGTTCCGGCTTGCTGAAGATATTTCTGAATCATATCTTTGCAATCGTTCCCCCCACCCCCTTCGATGACAAATAGTCTAAACTTCGTTCCCGAAACCTCATAATCGGCAGTGAAGGCAGAATGTAAAAACGCATATCCCAGAAATTTTATGGGGATGAATTTTTCAGAATTCTTCTTCTTTCCCTCTTCCGGGAAGGAAGATAAAATCGATGGAAGCGTCCCCTTCTCTCCCAAGTTTTCTGCAACTTTTTTTGCAAAGGTAAGCAGGATTTCCCGGTCCTCAGGACCAGTATTGATGCCGCTTATTTTCACATAATAAGGGCCTGCTATAAAATTCAGCACATTTTCTTCGATATACCCCTGCGTTCCGATATCGACAAAGTTTCCATCGGGGAGACGTTCCTGGCTGTAGATTCCAAAGGCATGAATGGAAGTCCTATGGCGATAGACCTCAATGGTCACAGAAGCCTTCTTCTCATTCGAGTATTCTGCGACCTTTAATTCTTGAAAATCGTACGTCAAATAGAGATCGGCTCCTCCATTGATGTATTCGAAGAGAGTTTTAGGAAGGAAGGTCTGGATTTCCCCTGATTGTTTCCAACCAGCTATCTCTGGAAATTCGAAGTCCTTTGCCCCTGCCCCTTGAACGCACAGAATAATAGCTACTCCCAGAATCAAGCAAATGATTTTCATCATTTCATTCCCTTTCGTTCTTGTTGAGTCTGCAAGGATGGTGAAGGAGGCATTAACCTTGCCTACCTAGACTGAGGTGTATTAAGCCATGAATAGTAGTTTCCCAACAAATAGATAGGGCCTAGAGGGTTGTGGCCTGTCACTCTGTCCTTCACCGCGAGGACGGTTGTCGGCGCTTCAGCATATTTAAAAAAAAGGGAGTCGTGTCCCACGCAGAGTCCGAGCAAAACGTTGAAATCCGTCTTAGCATCATTGACGACTATTGCCTGGAGAATAGGATTGCACATCGACTCGTGCTGCCCGATGAAGATCTTCTCGCTGTCCTTCACACCGATTTCTTCCTTTGGTATTGAGCCAACCTTGCAGGCAATCGATACCGTTTCAAAACCCTGACGTTGCAGGATTTGTGCAACAAGCGCCGCCTCCTTGTATAGCGCCATACAGAACACCAAGCCGAGACGCTTGTATCTCATCTTCCGAGCAAATTCACATATCTCCTGTATCCTTGGCTTCGTCGGGTGCATAACATATGGCCTCTTATCTCTTTCGGCGTAACACTCTCCCTCCTGGATGGACGCCTGACGAGCAAATTCTCTGACGGCCGCCAGTTGATATTTCTTCTGTGCCTCGCCTGCAAGCTTCTTTTTCCTCAGAGTGGGACATCCTTTTCTTCCTTTCCCTTCCGGATTCATGCAGACTTTTTCCTGTGGAGTCAGGCCGCAGCTTGCACAATCTGACAGATTACCCTTCTTCATCAACAACCTCCCTTTCGTATGATCGCCAACTGACGTTGGCAAATCTCATCGTCTTTATCCCATTAGCTAGAACATAAAGCACAGATCTTGCGCTGTCAACTCTGGAACAGGCATTACTCTTCCAGTCTAGGCGCTGGTTGCTTTTTGGCAGACTGCCTAAATTTCAACACATGATTTCCGCCTAGACCATCAACTGAAGATAAGTGCCTTCAATAGAATCCTTACCAACTATCCAATAAATTTGACGAAAAACAAGTGAGGTCTATTGTCTCAACAATTGGCACAAGGATTGCTGCGTATCGAGAGGAAGAAAACACTTTCTTGAAGGAAATCAGCAATTGAATAGAACGAATCATAATGTCACTCCTGACCTAACACTTGTCGAAAA
>JBEKDJ010000370.1:0-6622 GCA_050014415.1 Thermodesulfobacteriota bacterium
CCAACCCCCGGATAATCTAAACCAGGGGCAAAGGAATGGGTCTCTAAAATGTTGCCGAAATCACTCTGCAGGATGTAACTCTTGCTTCCGTGAAGCGTTCCTATAGAGCCTGCGCAAAGCGAGGCTGCATGTTTCCCAGTGGTCAATCCCAAACCCCCGGCCTCTACGCCGATGAACCGGACATTGTCTTTGAAGAAGGGATAAAAGAGGCCGATGGCGTTGCTCCCTCCTCCCACACAGGCCACCAGACAGCTGGGAAGACGACCCTCCTTCTCCATGATCTGTTTCTTTGTCTCTCTTCCGATCACGGCCTGAAAGTCCCTAACCATCATAGGGTAAGGGTGAGGACCGACAACCGATCCGAGGAGATAGTAGGTATCCCGAACATGAGTCACCCAATCCCGGATGGCTTCGTTGACAGCATCCTTTAAGGTCCTGCTTCCCGAAGAGACAGGGATGACTTCGGCTCCGAGGAGTTTCATTCTGAAGACATTGAGGGATTGTCGTTGGATATCTTCCTCCCCCATATAAACAGCACATCTCAGTTTCAAAAGGGCGGCTGAGGTAGCTGTGGCCACGCCATGTTGACCTGCGCCAGTCTCAGCGATGACCCTCTGCTTTCCCATCCTTCTGGCTAACAAGGCCTGCCCCAAGGTATTGTTGATCTTATGAGCCCCTGTATGGGTCAGGTCCTCACGCTTGAGGTAGATCTTAGGTCCCTTTAGCTCCTCGGTCAGCCTCTTCGCAAAGTAGAGGGGTGTGGGCCTTCCCACATAATCTTTCAAATAGGACTTCAATTCCCTTTGGAAGATGGCGTTCCTTCTTATCGAAAGGTAAGCTTTCTCCAATTCCTCGAGCGGGGCCATGAGTGTCTCCGGAACAAACTTCCCCCCTAAGACTCCAAAATGCCCCGTCCTATCCGGTAACCTCATCTGCCTTTCTGACCTCCTTTATGAATTCAGCCATTTTCGATGGCTCTTTCTTTCCTGGCATCGTCTCCACGCCCGAGCAAACATCCACTCCCATGGGCCCTATCTTCTTGACGGCATCCGCTACATTCGATGGGTTTAGTCCTCCCGAGAGGATAAAATCTCTCTTCCCTTTCGCTTTCAATGCGATCTCCCAAGGGAACGGTGTTCCTGTTCCACCGCCTTTCGTGGGGCTCCAAGTATCAAGGAGGATCGATACATTTGGATATTTAGCCATATCCTTCAGGCTCTCCAGATCTTTTATGCGGATGGTCTTAATGACCTGTTGAGAAAATGCTTGGCAATAATCCGGCGATTCTTCCCCATGAAGTTGGAGACCATTCAGGTTGCAATAGGCTGCAGTTTCCTGAACCTCGGAAAGGGGATGGTTGGAAAAGACTCCCACCTTGAAAAGAGTGGTGGGAAGGTTCTGAATGATCGCTCGAACTGTGGCAGGATCTACTTTTCTCGGGCTGGGAGCAAAGATGAACCCCAAAGCATCCACACCCAAGGAAGCAGCCCTCAAAGCGTCTTCGATATTTGTAATCCCGCAGATCTTGATCCAAGTCATTGTCCTTAACCCTCCGTAGCCGGAACCAATTGGTACTTCACATAATATTAATGAATTCTCGCTGACACGCTACCACAACTAGGTTCTAAACGCTCAGAAGCTCCTTTATCTTTGAAGTTGGATCGGAGCTTCGCATCAAGACCTCTCCAACCAAGATGCCATCCACCCCTGCCTCTCTGAGAAGCCTCACGTCCCCTGAACTCCTGATTCCACTTTCGCTGATCACTTTCATTCTTCAAATCTCGATTATTGATTCCCATGAGCGAAAGATCAAGGGTTGAAGTCTTCTCAAGGTCGCTCTCATTGTGTACTTCAACCAAAGGAACCAACTGAATGCTCCGGGCCAATCCCACAAAATCTCTTAGCTCCTCTCGGTCCAGAAGGGAGGCGATGAGAAGAATGGCATCTGCACCTAATACTCTTCCTTCGTAAATCTGAAAGGGATCGAGAATGAAATCCTTTTGAAGGAGGGGCAGGGATGTTCCCTCTTTCACCTGAATGAGGTGGGAAAGTTTCCCTTTGAAAAAATGGGTCTCCGTAAGAACAGAAATGGCACAGGCTCCTCCTGTTTCATAGGCAGAGGCGATCCGATGAAGATCAACATCGTCTTTGAGAACTCCGGCAGAGGGCGAAGAACGCTTGATCTCAGCGATGAGTGCCATCGGAGCGTGATGAGAGATTGCTTCCATGAAATCTCGCGGTGGGGGTAGACGAGAAACCATCTCCTCCATCTCCTTCAGGGGGAAAAGGGGTTTCCTCTTGGCAATTTCTTCCCTTTTTATCTCAGCAACCTTTTCCAAGAACATCTACCTGTCACTCCCTTTGTTTGAGCATGAATCTTCTTTTTCAAAATTGGTTTCTGAAATCCCTCCCGACCTCCCTTTCCCAAAGGGAGGAGAGTTCTTCTCATCAACTTCGAAAAACATCAAAAATACCCCCTTTGAAAAGGTCGAGATCGAGTCGGAATCGACTCGGTCGAACCGCACCGACTCGTACCGAGGGGATAGAGGGGGATTTAGCAGTATTTCAACGGCTAGATCATTACCTGCTTCGAGAATTGGATGAGCTCCTTTAGTTTGGCCATCGCCCGACCTGAATCGATCGATTCTTCAGCCATCGCTATCCCTTCTCTGAGGTCGAGCGTCTTCTCAACCGACACAAATGCAGCAGCCGAATTTAAAAGGACAACGTCGCGCTTGGGTCCTGGGACTCCTTCCAAAACGTCCAAGAGAATCTTTGCATTCTCCTGAGCTGTTCCTCCTTGGATTTGCTCCAGCGTTGTTCTTTTTAACCCGAAATCCTCCGGCTGAATTTCATACGTGGTAATCGTTCCCTTCCAAAGATGACTGACGACTGTTCTGCCGGTAATACTGATCTCATCACAGTGATCGTCGCCATTGACAACAAAAGCCCCCCGGCAACCGAGATTTTTCAGCACCTCGGCGATGGGCTGGGTAAGATCCCTTCTATAAAGCCCCACCACCTGGGCGTTAGCTCCGGCAGGGTTGGTCAAGGGACCGAGAAGATTGAATACCGTGCGGATACCCATCTCTTTCCGCGGGGCCAATGCATGTTTCATCGCAGGATGAAACAGAGGCGCGAAGAGGAAAGCCAGACTGACCTCATGCAAACATGACTGGACCCTTTCTGGGGAGAGTTGGAGATTCATCCCTAAGGCCTCCAAAACGTCAGCGCTACCGCATCGGCTGGAGACAGAACGATTCCCATGTTTGGCCACAGTGAGCCCACTGCCAGCGGCTACAAAAGCAACGGCTGTCGAGATATTGAAGGTGTTGCTCCCGTCTCCGCCGGTCCCGCAAGTATCCAAGACCCATTCCCCGTCCTTAGCCTCAATGCGCACAGCCTTAGCCCGCATGGCCCGGGCGAACCCAGTGATCTCCTGTATAGTCTCGCCCTTCATCCTGAGACCGGTCACAAAAGAGGCGATCTGAGCAGGCGATGCCTCTCCGTCCATGATGGCACCCATGGCCTGATGGGCCTCTCCCTCTGTGAGGTTCTGCCTCTCTACCACTTTGCCGATGAATTTCTTCAGCATGTCCATCCTCCTCCCTTACCGACGAATAATCTTGTCCGTGTTTCGTGTCCGCAACTCTCCAATTCTTTCCCGCTAAGTGCGGGATTTGTCGGCGACGAGTCCGTCACTAGAGATTTCTAAGAAATTTCTCAACAGGGCTTTTCCACTCTGGGTCATGATCGATTCAGGATGAAATTGAACCCCTTCGATAGCAAACATCTTATGTCTTACGCCCATGATCTCTCCTTCTTTCGTCTCCGCAGTTACCTCCAGGCACTCCGGAAGATTTTTCCGATCGATGAGAAGGGAATGGTAGCGGATCGCTTCAAAAGGTTCAGGAAGGCCTCTGTAGATGGTCTTGCCATCATGATAGATGAGGGAGCTCTTCCCGTGCATGAGTCGGTCCGCCCGGATGATCCTTCCTCCGAAAGCGGCTCCGATACATTGATGTCCAAGACAGACCCCTAAGATCGGAATTCGACCAGCCATCCGGAGGATGGCCGGCTGCGAGATGCCCGCCTCTTTTGGGGTACAAGGTCCTGGAGAGATGACGAGATACTTCGGGTTTTTACCCTCGATCGTGGCCAGATCAATCTGGTCGTTCCGATGGGTCTCACACTTGGCTCCCAGCTCGCCTATATACTGGACCAAGTTGTAGGTGAAGGAGTCGTAATTATCGATCAAAAGGATCATGTCAATCCCTCCTCAGCAAGCTGAATGGCTTTGAAAATGGCTTGGGCCTTGTGCAACGTCTCTTCATATTCATTCTCTGGAACGGAATCGGCAACAACGCCTCCGCCTGCCTGCACGTAAGCCTTCCCATTCTTGATGAGAATGGAGCGTATCGTAATGCAGGTATCCATGTTTCCCAGAAAACTGAAGTATCCTACGGCTCCGGCATAAAATCCTCGACGGACGGGCTCTAACTCTTCGATGATCTCCATAGCCCGGATCTTTGGAGCGCCGGAAACGGTTCCAGCAGGAAAAGCGGCCCGAAAGACGTCGAATGCATTTCTCCCCGGGGCGAGCGTTCCCTGAACATTAGAGACAATATGCATGACATGGGAATACCTTTCTACGGTCATCAGCTCGGTCACCTTGACCGAACCGATCTTGGAGACGCGGCCCACATCATTTCGACCAAGGTCAACCAGCATGATATGTTCGGCTTTCTCTTTCTCATCGGCCAGAAGATCCTTTTCCATCTTCCGGTCTTCTTCCGCCGTTCTCCCCCTAGGCCGAGTGCCGGCAATGGGCCGGAGTTCAATCTGCTTATCTTCCACACGGACCATCACTTCAGGAGAGCTCCCCATGAGGATCATATCGTTCATCTTCAAATAGAAGAGGTAGGGCGAGGGATTGATAGTTCGAAGGGCACGATAGATATCGAATGGTTCGCAATGGATCTCTGTCGAAAACCGCTGCGAGGGGACCACCTGAATAATGTCTCCGGCCCGAATATACTCCTTTGCCTTTTCCACCACCTTCATATAGTCTTCCTTGCTGAAATTTGAACGCAGGGGTGAGGGAGTCAACGGCTCTCGCCCGGGAGAAGGAGCATGATGTCTTTGAAGCCTCGCAATGATCCACTTGATCTTTTCCTGAGCCTCTTGATAGGCTTTCTCCAGAATCTGCCGGTCGTCCAAGAATACATTCACGATGACCTTTATCTTCTTCTTCAGATTGTCAAAGGCCAGCAGGGTATCGGTGATCATGAACGAACAGTCATAAAGGTCTATGTCCTGTTGAAGGTGTTCTGGAATCCTTTCAAAAAACCGCACCACATCATAACTGAGATATCCCACCGCCCCCCCAGAGAACCTTGGCAAAGAATCCTGCAGAACAGGATGGTAATTCCCCATAAAATCCTCAAGCGCCCGGAGCGGGTTTCTCAGCTTACCCCTTCGAAGGACTCCACCGTTTTTTAGAATTTCAAATTCTTCCCCTTTGCTTCGGAAGAGATGAGAGGAACCGGAGCCCAAGAAACTGTAACGTCCCCATTTCTCCCCTCCCTCCACGCTCTCGAGAAGGAAAGAGGACTTTCCATCATCTATCTTCCGAAATGCTGAGAGGGGTGACTCCAGGTCATAGTGGATCTCTTCATATACGGGAATGAGGTTGCCCTGACCGGCCATTCTCCTAAAATCCTCCAAAGATGGGGTGATCATGTTTGACCCTCCAAGACGGACCTTGTGGCCCAGGTTGCGGACCTCAGTCCAGGTTGAGGTTTAGATTTTGATTCGGTTCTCATTTTGCTTTTCTCAGCCTTAACCTTAGCCTCAACCTTCTTATTGCCTAACCTCAATCTTGACCTTTTCTTTTGAGCAGCCCTTTCAAAGAAAAAAGGCTACGGATTCTGACTATCCATAGCCTTTTTGAATGACTGCCTAGGATGAGGCAAAATAGAAAAGGCCATGGGAGCCTGGAAGCCGCCCATGGCCTTCACTCTCAATTCAAATGTCTATAGCAGCACTGGGCAGACCTCCCTCTCTATGTTCTGCCAGCACCACCAGTTACTCTGTATGATTCTGACGATATCTTTCACACGGGCTCCCTCTTCTTGATTGCACCTTATTAACAAATTTCCGAGGTCTTGTCAAGCAATTCTTCATAAATTTGTGTGGGTTCAAAGCGAGGACAAGGCAGATCGATCTTTGTCTGGAGTCCAAACCCCATCAAGAGACTTGGCAGCTCATGGAGGAGGTTTTCCAGGCCTACTTAGAACGGTTCTTAAAGGGAAAGGAGCAAGTTCAGAACCGCGAAGATTCTTCCGTCCCCTTCTTCGACCTTTCCTCCCCGATCCCCTCTATTTGTTGCCTCCCCTCTCCAGTGATGTCGGCCTTTCTTTCCGGATTACGGAATCGCTGTAAAGGCTTTTTCTCATTGACTTTTCTGGAAATTGTGTTAACATCCAATCGAATTATAGGATGGATTGAAGAAAGGGTTTTTTTGATTGATCCGATCCTTTCTAGCTATTGAACTTCCAGAAACGATCCTGAAGGAGATCGGGCAGGTCGAAGAAGACCTGAGATCATCCCACGCAGATGT
>JBEKDJ010000371.1:0-4975 GCA_050014415.1 Thermodesulfobacteriota bacterium
TCCCGTCCATTGCGAAAACCATGACGAGATTGATTCCTTGGGGTGAAAGTCTTTCTATCGCTTTTTCTGTAAACTCCAAAATTCGAGGAGTTAGAAAGCCGTTCGTCGTGATCGCTAAAGACTTGATCTTTTTTAGGCTGCTATCCTTCAGATGGGAAATGCCATCGATCAATTCCAAAAGATCCTTCCTGAGGAAAGGTTCGCCTCCTGTTATATCCAGTTCTCTTAGGTCTGAAAAAAAAGGGGAAGAAAGCAGACGAATCCAGTTCTCTACAGCAAGGTCAACGACATCTCGAGACCGCCAGATATTGCACATCACGCATCTGGCAATACACTTCTGGGTGATCTCAATGCTAACGGCGTGAGGTTTGGCTGGATTTCCAGTGGCCCTGAGATATCTGTATCGGATTCCATTCCTAAATAATTTAAGGGCTAAGGGGCTCAATAAAGTATGACGCATTTTTTCTGGACTCCCACCTCCCGCTTTCGCATGAATAACAGGTAAAAGGTTACTTTTTGAGATCTTCGAGCCTTTTCTCAATCCGGCTCAGCTCTTCGCGGAGGAAATTGCCCTCCTCTTCAAGAAACCGGATCTCATCTTCTTTGGTTGGAGGCCCCCATGGTGGAACAGGCGCTCCATACCACCCAGGTTGCCAACACCACCCTCGACCGTACCCATAAGGACGATTGCCCCATCCTGCAGGTCCCATTCCGTACGGCATAATGATCCCTCCTTTCTTCATTCCGTAAGTGGTGAGTCGTCAGTCGCAAGTCGTGTTCTAAAGACCTCAGCGACCTCGACCCATACCCCGACCCCCTCCCATACCAAAGTGGGGAGGAACTGTTGCTCCACTGGCCTCACGGAGACTTCCCGCTCGATAGCCCTCAATAACATCTTTGACCATCCCACCAGGTACAAGATAAACCTTAATCCCTGAAGCTGAAAGGGCTGATGCCGCATTGGGTCCAAGGTTGCCTGTGATGAGGGCTGTCGCTCCTCTTTGGGCAATAAGTTGTGCGGCCTGCACTCCAGCACCCCCAGAAGCCATCAGTCCCTCATTCTCTGAGACCTCAAACTTCATAGTCTCAGAGTCAATAAAGATAAAATACTGGCATCTTCCAAATCTTGGGTCAATCTGAGAATCGAGATCCTTCCCTGATGAACTGATAGCAATTTTCATCTCCCTTCCTCCCCACATTCATGGTCGTGGTGCTCACAGGCGACGATTCCTTGGATTTCACCTCTGAGATAGGCCTCAACGACCTCCTTTACTTTTCCCTGAGCTCCAGTGGCCACATCAATCCCAAATTGATTGAAGAAGTCGATAGCCCTCGGACCCATTCCACCAGCAATCATCACATTTGCCTTTTGAGAATGGATATATTGAGGGATCACTCCTGGTTCATGGTTCGGAAAATAAGGATTCTTAACCACCTCAAACCCAAGTATCCGGTCTCCTTCCACATTGACAAAAGTGTAGAAAGGACACCTCCCAAAATGAGCACTCAGAGATCCTTCAAGACCGGAACCGTCTTCACTGGCTAATGCAATTCTTTTCATCTCTTCACCTCCTGTGGATTAAATTGGTACGAAAATTCCTCTGTCCCATTTTTTTTCTCCATCTTTTTAAACCCAACATACTCCTTACAGCGATCGGCTATTTGTTTAAAGGTCTTAGCTGCCTCCGATTGTGGATGATCCATAACAAACGGCATGCCTCTATCACAATCGATGACCATCTCCGGGTCGATGGGGATCTTTCCGAGGAACGGAACTTTTAGGTCTTGAGCTGCTTTTTCTCCTCCGCCGATTTTGAAAAGAGGAATCTCTTTGTGGCAGTGAGGACATTCCAATCCACTCATGTTTTCAACAATTCCGATCACTGGGATGCCGAGCATTCGGCTGAAGGTAACCGCCTTTCGAGAATCAAGAAGGGCAACATCCTGAGGAGTTGTTACAATAACGGCTCCGTCTACGTTTTTAATCAAATGAGCCACGCTCAGTGGTTCGTCTCCCGTCCCGGGAGGAAGATCCACAACAAGAAAATCAAGGTTTCCCCACTCCACCTCGCCAAGAAATTGACTAATGGCATTGTGTTTGAGTGGGCCTCTCCAAACCACTGGGTTATCCCGATCACCGATAAAAAAGGCCATAGAGATGACCTTCAAATTCGGGAAGACCTCCACGGGAATCATCCCTTTTCCAAAGTTTTCAACGTGTTGAAATTCGATTCCCAGCATCTTGGGGATGTTAGGGCCATGAATATCGGCATCAAGAAGCCCAACATCGAATCCGTCCATAGATAAGGCAACAGCCAGATTCGTTGAGACCGTGCTTTTTCCTACTCCACCCTTTCCACTCATTACCATGATTCGATGTTTGATGTGAGAGAGTTTTGACTTCAACTTCTCTTCTTGCGCATGAGCCTCTTTCTCTTGCTGGGTGCAAGAACTGGATTCGTTGCAGGGTTCACAGGTCGCATCTTTTTCACATTTTTCTTTAGTCATTAGATTCTCCTTCCTGAGGATCTTTCTTTTAAAATTTGAAATTTGAGCTTTGACATTTGGGATTTAGTCTATGTCCTCCTTCCTTCAGAATCTGTTCTCCAGGGGCAAAAGCCTCTCCTCCTCTTTCTTCTTTCACAGCAAAAGCCAGGTCGAAGCCTTCCTCTCATGAAGAGATGGAAGGCTACTTCGGCCTCTCCCATCACATCCTCCACAACATCAATCCCTCTGGTTCCCAGTTGGTTTAGACAGAAACCATCAATTCCGCCGCAGATGACCTTATCCACCCCATTGGAGGTGATCTGTTCAAGACGCTGGGGAAGATTGAGGTTTGCAGTGGGAATTTTTTCCTGATTCACTAACTCCCCATTTTCCACTGTGATCAGCCACAACTCAGGAGAAAAATCAAAGCGAGGTGAAATCCGATTCCCAAAAATAGGTATGGCGATCTTCATATCCATGAACTATGCATAGCAAAAGTGATGCCATAAGTGGGGGAGATAAAAAAGGCTTGTGAATTGAATTAATTAGAGCATTTTGGGATGCAAGAGGGATTATAGAGAGGTGGTTTTATAGTTCCATAAATGAAACTAATGAAACATTACAGTTTCATAATTGATGCGTTTTATTTTAGCCCATATCTCTTTACCTTCCTCCAGAGGGTAGCCCTGCTGATGCCTAATTCCTGGGCTGCTTTGATCCGGTTACCTTTGTGTTTCTCCAATGTCCTTTTCACTACTTCAGCCTCCGCTCTCCCCAAAGGGTGTTCTTCTTTTAATGGCACAAATGAATTTGTTTCCTCTTGCCTCATGGTCAGTTCCCTGGGTAGGCAGTCCATGTCGATCCGATTCCCTCCACAAAGGACGAAGGCATGTTCGATGATGTTTTCGAGTTCTCTCACATTTCCGGGGTAATCATATTTCAATAGCAATCTTAGGGCCTGATCGGAAACTCCCATAATCTGTTTTCCCATTTTGGCATTGAACTTCTGAACAAAAGCATCGATTAATAAAGGGATATCCTCTCTTCTCTTGGAAAGAGGTGGTAGCTCAATCTTAACCACATTTAACCGATAGAAGAGATCATCTCTGAATTTTCCCTCATTGACTAGTTTTGAAAGATCTCTGTTGGTTGCCGCAATGATTCGGACATCCGTCTTTCTGGGGCTGGTCGATCCTAAAGGTTCATACTCCCTCTCCTGAAGGACCCGAAGCAGTTTCACCTGAAGGGAAGGTGACATATCCCCTACCTCGTCGAGGAAGATTGTACCTCCATTCGCCAAGGCAAATCTCCCTGGTTTATCCTTCTTCGCATCGGTAAATGCCCCTTTGATGTATCCAAATAGTTCCGATTCAAGTAAAGTATCCGGAAGGGCACCACAATTCACTTTTATGAAGGGTTTTGCTTTTCTTCGACTCAAATTGTGAATTGCCTTTGCAAAAAGCTCTTTGCCCGTTCCGCTGGCACCTTGAATCAGGACCGTGCTATCGCTTTCCGCAATGTTTGGAAGAATGTTGAAGATGTCATGAATCAGATGATTTTTGCTGATGATATCGCCAAGCGTATATTTTTCAGAGAGTTCCTTTTTAAGCTCTTCAATCGCAGAGAGATCCCTGAAAGTCTCAACTCCCCCAATGATATGACCTCTTTCATCCTTTAATACGGCTGTGCTAATACTGATAGGGACCTTTTGCCCACCTTTCTTTAGAATGGTGGCAGGAAGATTTATGATTTCCTTTTTCGTCTTGAGGGTTTCTTTAAGGGCGCACCGTGACTGGCAGATATCTGCCCTGAAGATGTCGAAGCAATAACGGCCGAGGGCTTCCTTGTTCGAAAATCCGGTGATCTCTTCGCCCGCTTTACTCATGAAAGTGATTTTGCCATCATTGTCTGTTGTGAAAACACCGTCGGCAATGCTATTGAGAATCACATTAAAGAATTTATCAGGGGCTCTTCTTTTCATGAAATACTCTATCTTGGACATTCTCAGGATAATAGGATTCCAAGATTTCGTTAGCTTGAGGGATTAGCAGGCGGTGTACCAACAACCACTTCATATGGCCATACCTCGATGCCGTCATCCATAAATTTAATATCTTCTCAGCCTTCTCACTTAAGAATCGTTTGTATCTCATTATTCCTGAAACTGATCTTACAGAAAGCGGAAAATTCCTTTTCCTTGGGCAGATCATTGATGCACGGGTGAAGCAGCTGGGTTAGGTCCCATTGCTGTTCCACCCATGATGACTACTTTCATATTTCCTCTTTCAGCTTTCATCATGCCTTCTATCTTTCATCTCCTTTTTCTTTCAGGTTCTTATCAATGCCCGCAGTCCCCCTGATGAGCCCGGCAGGCATGATCCACAGAAAGCTCCTGAAGTTTGTTCTCACTTAACAAAGCCATGTTTTCTCTCACAGTAGGAGCTCCGGCTCCGTAAACTTTTATTCCTAATGCATTTAGTTTCGCCAG
>JBEKDJ010000372.1:0-5361 GCA_050014415.1 Thermodesulfobacteriota bacterium
AGGTCAACCATTTTACGGGAGGAACCTTTGGACGGCTGGATAATTGGAGCCGGATGAGCCGAGAGGTTCACGTCCGTATCTGAGAGAGCGCAGGGGGGAGGTTCCCCTGCGCCACTCACCTCCGCAGCCGACCTACTTATTTTTTCCCTGCCATCTGAATCTTTTTGGCACATTGGAGAGCAGCTTGACCTACAAAAAAGAGGCGGTCTCAATGGCTGGGGTTTCTGCTAAAAATTGCTTTCCCCATGGCTCAAAAAGCTGCTATCTGAATGTGAAATCGTAAGTTTTTCTTATTGTTCCCGAGTGTTACGTTTGGCAAGATACTCTCGCTTTTGAAGGCCAAGAGACCACCATTATATTGGGGTGGTTCCATACTGACTTCTTTCCAATGCAATGCGCAAAATCAGAAGCTAATCAAGGATCGAAGATCAGCAGATTGGGGTGGTTCCATACTGACTTCTTTCCAATGCAATGCGCAAAATCAGAAGCTAATCAAGGATCGAAGATCAGCAGTGGAAAGAATGAGCAGGCTTGTCTTTCCAGACAATCCTTGGCCCTCAAAGGGATTTGCACGAACAATCTGCTGGCTTTTAATCTTGCTCTGAGGATCAGGATCACGCTGCGCGCAGAGGGGAAATCTTTTCGATTCGCCTTCCCACGGTCCTTGCCGCATCCCACAGATCAACAGCCCGCTGGGCGTTTAGCCAGAACTCGGGCGTGTTTCCAAAAAGACGTGCAAGTCGCAGCGCCATCTCAGGGCTGACCGCCCGTCGCTCCCGCAACAGCTCGTTGACAGTCTGTCGCGACACTCCCAGGGCCTTTGCGATCCCCGAAACGGTCAGTCCGTAATCCGGCATAAAATCCTCACGCAGCATCTCGCCGGGATGCGTGGGGCGAACCTGTCTTTCCCTTGTATTCGGAATGCTCATAACACACTCTCCTCAATGGTAATCCGTTATTTCGACATCATAGGCGTCGCCATCGATAAATCGAAAGCATATTCTCCATTGATCGTTTATGGAAATCGAAAGCTGTCCCTTCCGTTCTCTCTCCAGCTCATGAAGTCGGTTGCTCACGGGTATCTTCAAGTCATTCAATGTCGTTGCCAAATCAAGATACTCCAGCTTTCGTACCGTCCTTTTCCAGATTGCTGGAGGCAACCGCCTCGACTTTCCCAATTCATACAGTTCCTTCGTATGCCTGTCAGCAAACGTTTTAATCATAATCCATATGTAAATCGTAACGTGACACTTGTCAAGAGGGAATGTCCTTTATGGAAATAAGAATGGTGAGTAATAACAGTTGTTCCCGTTACTCACTTTCCGAGGGAAAGGAACAATTCTTGGCGTAGTGCTGCATTTACCCTTTGTATGTGGAAGACAATAACCGAGGAAGACGCTCCTGACCTCCCCTTTGAGGGGAGCACACTATGTTTGTGGCGTTTTTCTAAACCCAATAACTTAGGTTTGAAGATCAGATAGAGGCATTTCCTTATTAATTCCAATCGGTTGTATTGGCAAGATATCAGCTATGTGGTAAGTCCTCTACTCTCACTCCGCTTACTACTCCTGGAAAGCGGTTGACAGGCCTCCGAAAAAAAGTAGATTTCTTTCTAAAATAAGACAAGCACCGACCTATTTTGCCCTAGAGACCCGGGGCGTTTGCGGCCACTGTAGGGTTGGCCGCGTGTGGGTGATGACCTAATCTTTCGTCAAGACATTCAAGCGGGATTATATAACGTCTGGATCATGCCCAAAATTTCATTTCACAGACGGTTATCCCCCCTCCTTTTCGTACCCCCTCTTTTATTCTCTTCCCTTCGTTTCCTCCCCCCTTTGTGTTTACGTATTTATTTTCATGAAAGACCTCCCAAGCGTACAATTCCAAAAATTCGGGGGAAGTCATATATTACACGAGGAGTAGGAACATGGTCGCTGGGGAGACGTCGGTAACACTGTGCCAAAGTTTTTCTCGCGAGTTGATACAAAGGCGCGGTGACAGCTCTGCCGGGCCATACTTACAATAATCTAACCGTACCGGGGACTCCGATTTTAAGTTCCTTGGTACAAGGAAGGAGGATTGTTATGACCATGACGATTAATGCCCACCTTTTTGAAGCCTTCCTCAAGTGCCCCACCAAATGTTATCTATGCTCGCTCGGCGAAACGGGGACTGAAAACGCCTACGCTGACTGGTTTCGGATTCAGAACGAGTCTTACTGCAGGGAAGGGATCAGATGCCTGGCCGAAGGCATCCCAGAGCACGAGCGTGTCATTGCCCCGCCCGCGGCGGAAAGCCTGAAGGAGGCAAAGTGGCGTCTGGCAGTAGACTTTGTGGCCCGCGCACAAAACCTGGAATCCGTCCTTCACGCGGTGGAAAGGGTGCCATCCAAAGAGCAGGCCCAGCCTGCCCGATTCATTCCCATTCGATTTATCTCGCCGAACAAGTTCACTATCATAGACAAGCTAATGGTGGCTTTTGATGCGCTAATACTGTCGGAAATGTTAGGCAGCGAGGTCCTCTACGGCAAGGTTATCCATGGAGACGACCATATTACACTCAGGGTAAAGACTTCTTCATCGGCGAGCGAGGTGCGAAAATTGGCCGGCAAGATAGGCGCGTTACTGTCCACTCCTTCGCCCCCCGACCTCGTTCTGAATAAGCATTGTGCCGAGTGTAAGTTCCAAGTCAGGTGCAGACAGAAGGCCATTGAGGTAGACGATTTGAGCTTGTTGTCTGGTATGAAGGAGAAAGAACGTCGTAGGCATCGCAGGAAGGGCATCTTCACAGTCACGCAGCTTTCGTACACTTTCAGGCCTCGCCGTCCGCCGAAGAGGGCCAAGAATCCCGCCAAACCGCACTACCTCGCGCTCCAGGCCCTCTCAATTCGTGAGAATACAGTGCACATCCACGGAAATCCGCAACTTCCAGATTCAAGATCCAGGGTCTATCTTGACATTGAGGGACTGCCTGACAATCAGTTCTATTATCTCATTGGCGCTCTGGTGGTCTCGGATGGTCAAGAGACGTTCCACGCATTTTGGGCGGATCAAGAATCAGACGAACCGATCATTTTCACCAAGTTTGCCGAAACGGTCTGCCAATTAGCAGATTTTCGAGTATTCCATTACGGGGACTACGAAGCCATTGCCTTGAAACGGATAAAGGCGAGACTCCCGGAATTTCATCGTCCGAAAATCGATGCAGTTCTGAAACGAGCCACTAACGTCTTGTCAGTTATCCATCCGCATATCTATTTCCCTACATATTCAAATGGTCTCAAAGACATCGGGAGCTTTCTTGGATACAAGCGCAAACATGATAGCGCCACGGGCCTCAAGACTATTGTCTGGCGGAAAACCTGGGAAACAAATGGAGACCCAGACTTCAAAGCAAGCTTGATTCAATACAACCAAGACGACTGCCGAACATTGAAGAATGTCTGCGAATTTATCTACCGCTTAACCTCCGAGGTTACCGCAACCCATGAACCTCCTCAAAGTCTTCCCAAGATCACTCGCACCGAGGAAATGACTATGGAACGACCAAGTTGGGAGGTGTTTGGGGTTAGAGAATACGTCTTGGAAGATCTCAAATACGTCACCAAATGTGCCTACCTTGATTACCAACGTGAAAAGGTGTTTGTGCGAACGCACCGTCAATTCAGGATCATCAATAAACGGCGTCGAAGGCTGAAACATACGAAGACCCACCCCAACAGTGTTATTGACATCGAGTGCAAACGATGTCCAAGATGCCGGAAGAAGGGGATCGAACAAATCAAGCAAATGAGTCGCCTGATGATCGATTTGAAATTCTCAAAAACCGGGGTCAAGAAGTGGATAACCAACTTCCGCTCATATCGGTACAAGTGTCTGAAGTGCGGCTATGTATTCACATCGGAGGCCAGATCTCAGGGAGGACAATACCGATACGGTCATGGTTTGATGAGTTGGTGTGTTTATTCGAGCATCTTTTGCGGGATGAACATGAACCGAGCACGTATAGCATTAGGAGACACTTTCGGTATATTCGTAGACGAATCCCGGATGATACGGGCGAGACACCTCGTAGTTGCAGAGTATGAGGGCTTATACGCTGCTATTCTCGAAAGCATTTTGCAAGAGAAGATCCTCCATATCGATGAGACATCGGTGAGGCTCAGAGGGTTAAACGGCTATGTTTGGGTGCTGGCCAGCATGGACAGATTGTATTACTTCTACAAGCCATCTCGGGAAGGGTCATTTCTCCAAGAGATGCTCCATTCCTTCTCTGGCGTGCTGATCTCCGATTTCTACACAGCATATGATTCTCTCCCTTGCGAGCAGCAAAAATGCATTGTTCATTTTGTTCGCGACATCGACGATGATCTCCTGAAAAACCCCCTGGACACAGAACTGAAAGGCATTGCCGAAGAATTTGGAGCTTTGCTGCGTACAATAATCCAGACAGTAGACCGCTATGGCCTCAAGAGACGACACCTGCATAAGCACGAACCGGCTGTTTTTCAATTCTTGGATTCAGTAGTTTCTAGGGATTTCTCCTCCGAACTGGCAAACAAGTACAAGAAAAAGTTCCAGAAGAGTGGCGCAAAGATGTTCACCTTCCTCGATCATGACGGTGTCCCGTGGAACAACACCAATGCAGAGCAGGCCATCAGGCGCTTTGCCAAGTTTCGTACACATGCCAATGGCCGTTTCACGGAGCGATCCTTGAAAGAATACCTCGTGTTGGTAAGCGTTTTTGAGACTTGTGAGTTTAACAATGTCAACGTTCTCAAATTCTTACTCTCGGAAAAGACGACTCTGGAAGGATTGTTCAAGATGGCGGGGCGAAGGACTAAGGACCCAGGAGGTGCGCGCGTAAGGGCCGGGTGCGAGGAAGGCCGTCAGTCTTTGGATGAAATTACCTTTTCAGGGGCCTCGGGCACCTCAACACAACAGACGGTATTAACCAAACGGCAGGAAGGTTCTTAGTTCCGTCTTCGGGCGGTGAGGCATTTTCGGAATAAGCAGTCATGTCCCCGACAAGGTCATGACTGGAAGAAGGGAAAAGGACGATGGCTTAATTGCGTCCATCCTGTAGTCGGAGGACATCTAAAGATACTGGAAAAGGAGCCTATTAATGATCACAAAAATTGACCAATGTCTCCCAAAGAATAATCCAACAATTTTTGGGACAAAGGTATATGCGGGGCAGAGAAAATCTATGGCCGGGGAGGACATTGACAGGAAGACCCGGTATGCCGACTCACGGGGGGTGGGTCAGGAGAGGTTGCCCACTGAAAGCCCGAAGGGCTGATTATCCGGGAGCCTGGGACACCCTTTGTGCGTGCGTAAGGTTTCACTATCTGCTATGGAC
>JBEKDJ010000373.1:0-4966 GCA_050014415.1 Thermodesulfobacteriota bacterium
CATGTCAAATGTTATTGCCGGAACAGACACTCAGACTATGAGGTTCTGATTCATTCTCGGGCCAAAGTAAATGGGTTACCAAAGAGAGTTGGGGAGAAACAGGCTAGAATCTCTCATTGTTGCTCTAACTGATCATCATCCAGAATGGATATTGGTAGCAGAAAGGGGAGGACTCTTTAATGAAGCTGAGACATCTCAATAAACCCTTTACGTTTTTTTGGCTCTTCATAATTGCCTGCATTTTCTTCTTTTTTACTTATGCAAAAATCTGGGGAGTCAATTTGCTTGTAAAGGACTGGTACCGTCAAGGATTGGTATTTTCAGGAGAGATGACTATTCCCGAATTTGGTAAAGCCAATCATTTGAAAAGTCCTTTATTGAAGAAGGCATTTGGCTTAATTGTTGAGGCGGACTTCCAGAAAAAGTTGAAAGATTTGAATCTCAGTCAAGAACAGGTATTGAACCAAGTTAACCAAAAATTAGTTCTGCAGGCAAAAGATGAGAGTATCTTAGTAAAGTGGTTTAACGGGATTATGAAAAGGTTGCTTCATAATTTCGGTTTGGTGACGAAAGATATCCAACGTTCTGGTCAGCCAAGCCCTGCAGTTCTCTGGCTCCACTACCAGTTGTTTCCATTTAAATCCGTGATTAATTTGGCATGGGAACCTGAGAAGAGCAAAGCCCAAATCTTTGAGAGAGAATTCTGTGAGAAGAGGAAGATAGACTATTACAATTTTTCGTGGAATGCTGGAGGACCGAAAGACTGGGGAGAAGTTGATAAAGTGATAGGGATCATCGGTAGCTGTAAGAAGCCTGTTTGGATACACTGCAAAGGGGGAAAAGACAGGACTGGCGGTCTGGTGGCGATATGGAAAAAGGAAAAGGGGTATCCCATGGGTCTTATTTTTAGAGACTTCCGAACGCATGAAATACCTGCGTTTCCCTGGGTTCAGCAACTCTTTTGTGAAAATCCATCGAATGTTCAAAATTAGATTCAATTGTTATATGTAAACAATTTGCCGAAGCCAAACGGATGGAAGGCTGATCGTCCGGATTCTCAAGCAACGTACCACTCAACACATCCAGACTTATGACCAGGTTATCTCATGCTGGGATCATTGCCCCGGGGGGAGAATAGAATTTAAGTTATAATCCGAGGCCGAAAAAAATTAGGGAGGCATTTCAGGGAAGCAAAGTTTCGGTTATTTTGCCCGCGTTACTTTGGGGTCGATAGATGTGATATTCGATTCGGATTCGTAGTCTCCATATGTTAGACTCTGTTAACTCAGAACAGTAGCGGGTGAACTCTTCAAATAAAGGGTTTCCCAAATATCTTCATCTCTCGAATTCGCTCATATTTCATTCCCCAATTCTTATTGACACCCCGTTCCTAATCTAATACACTTCAACTAGTAGAAGAATCTGTCGAGGCCTGATACGAAGGAGAGCTATGAGTAAACCTCACAGGAATCATTCCACCTTATTGAGCACAGGAAGCCGGATACGGGGTGAGCACATTCCAGACCCAAAACTGACAAAACGTGAATTCTTGAAGTTTTGCGGGATGAGTTTCTGTATGCTCTCAGCCTCTCAACTCTTCGGTTTTACGGAAACCTTAGAGGCGCAAACGGGCATCAAGGGTCTCATTAAGACGAAGCTTTCTCCCTATTTCACTTCCCTGAGCGGAGGAGAGATCCAGTGCGAACTTTGTCCCAAACGATGTCGTGTTGCCAAGGGCAAAAGAGGTTTTTGCAGAGTGCGTGAGAACCGGGAGGGAAAGTATTACAGTCTGGTCTACGGGAACCCCTGTGCGGTTCATTTGGACCCGATCGAGAAGAAGCCTTTTTTCCATGTCCTTCCTGCCACTACTTCTTTCTCCCTTGCAACTGCTGGGTGTAATTTTCAGTGCAAGTATTGCCAGAACTGGGAGATCTCCCAAGCCTCGCCGGAAGAGGTGTACAGTTATGAAATGTCCCCTGAGGTTGTGGTGGAAAAGGCCAAGGAGATGGGTTCCCATTCTATCGCCTATACGTACGTGGAACCTATGATTTTTTATGAATATATGCGGGATATCGGTCAACTTGCAAAGAAAACGGGCCTTCTAAGTCTTTGTCACTCCAATGGCTTCATTAATCCAGAACCTCTCAAAAATCTTTGCAAGGTGTTGGATGCGGCCAACATTGATTTGAAAGGATTCACGGAACCATTTTATCGTGAAATGTGTAGTGGGGAACTGGCCCCAGTGCTTGAAACCTTGAAGGCCCTTAAGAAGGAGAAGATCCACCTGGAGATCACAAACCTCATCATCCCTACCTACAATGATGATATGTCGCTAGTGAGAGAAATGTGCCTTTGGGTGAAGAAAGAGTTAGGAGCAGATACTCCTATCCATTTCTCCCGGTTCTATCCGCTGTACAAGCTCAAGAGTCTTCCTCCGACGCCGATTGCAACGCTGGAGAAGGCCCGAGAAGTAGCCTTATCTTCAGGCTTAGAATATGTCTATATTGGAAACGTGCCTGGACACGAGGGGGAGAACACCTTCTGTCCAGGATGCAAGAAAATGATCATCCAGCGTAAGGGATATATGGTTGGAGAGATACACTTAAAAGGGGGAAAGTGCGGGTTTTGTGGAAAACCTATACCGGGTATTTGGACATGAGCAGAAAAGATCGAAAATAATATCCAGAAAGGTTCTCTGGCAGAAACGGATAAGTTTTTTACTATTTTATAGAAATTGATATTCTTTAATTAACATCCGTTTAATCCATGGGTTAATGGTTAGGAAAAGATTGGCTTTGTCTCTAGAAAGGAGGAAGTCATGACTGAAAAGAAGGCGGGAAAGAAGGTCAGTAAAAAGGGTGTAAGGAAAGGGGATGTTTATAAATGTAGTGTCTGTGGTCTTGCAGTAACAGTGGATGAAGTTTGTGGGTGCGTAAATACGTGCGACATCATTTGCTGCGAAAAGCCAATGAAGCCTAAAAAACGGGCCTAAATAAGTAAGTCAACATGCCAATCTGCTGGGAGCAGGTCATCTGTTGATATTTTATGATCTCTTAAAGAGCATTCTCCCTCATCCACCCTGACCCTTGGAGGTGTAACCATGATCACCTGGAAACGTATACTCCTCCTTCTCCTGCTGCTCCTCTTTGTCTCTGTCTGCAATTCTCAGAATCGCTCCGAGGATCGTCAGCCCGCCGTCGCGTGCCAGTTCTATCCGGACAGACCGGACGAGCTGAAACGGACGCTCAACGAAGTTTTTTCAAAAGCCGTACCGCATAAGAACCTACCCAATGTCATTGCGATCATTGTACCCCATGCAGGGTATGTCTACTCGGGAGAGGTTGCCGCTTCGGGATTCAACCAGATCGACCCCGATAAGGCGTATGACAACGTCTTTGTCCTCGGACCGAGCCACTACGTAGGGTTCGAAGGAGCTGCGGTCTATTGCTCCGGAAATTTCATTACTCCTCTTGGTACGGTGGAGGTGAACCGTGAACTGGGAGAGGAACTGACAAAAAAGAATACGATGTTTACCCAGCGGAATGATGCTCACGCTCAAGAACACAGTGTCGAAGTGGAGATACCGTTTCTTCAGCGTCAGCTGAAAAAGCACTTTCGGATCTTGCCGATTGTTCTTGGCGCCAACAGGCCGGAAACCTGCCGGAGGATCGGCGAGATACTTCGGCCTTACCTGAACGAGAAGAATCTCTTCGTGATCAGCACGGACTTCTCGCACTATCCGAGGTACTCCGACGCGGTGACCGTCGACAAGGCGACCGCTGACGCGATTGTGTCCAATTCACCAGACAACCTGATAAAAGCCATACAAAAATATGAACAGTCGGGCATTCCCAACCTTGCAACCTGCCTCTGCGGCGTGTCAGGGGTGCTGACGCTCCTGTACATGACCTCACCGAGTGCGGATGTCACCTACCATCCAATCCAGTACAAGAACTCGGGCGATGTTCCTGTCGGCGACAGGGAGCATGTGGTCGGCTACTATGCAATCGCGGTCACGAAGCAGGTGAAGCCGGGCAAGGCCTCTTTTGAACTCGACACAAAGGAAAAAACAGCGTTGCTGGCGATTGCGCGGCGCACGGTCGAGCGTTACGTCCGCACACGCTCGGTTCCGGAGATTGATCCCACGACTCTGAGCCAATCACTCAAGACACCGTGTGGGGCTTTTGTGACTCTCAATAAACACGGCGCACTGCGAGGGTGCATCGGCAGGTTCGATGCTACTGAGCCGCTATATAAGGTTGTACAGGAGATGGCGGTTGCGTCAGCAACGCAGGATTACCGGTTCAAACCTGTCGAGGAAGGGGAGGTGAAGGATCTTGAGATCGAAATATCAGTCTTGACGCCGATGAGAAAAATCAGCTCGATTGATGAATTCCAACTGGGCAAGCATGGCATCTACATCCAGAAGGGGTCACATTCGGGAACATTCCTCCCGCAAGTCGCGCAGGAGACCGGATGGACGAAGAAAGAGTTCCTTGGCCATTGTGCACAGGACAAGGCGGGAATAGGGTGGAATGGATGGAAGGACGCAGAACTCTATGTCTACGAAGCGCTTGTCTTCGGTGAAAAGTGACCCTAGCTACCGTGGGAACGACACCCCTCTTAATGTGACCTCTTATAGCTGATGGAAATGCTGAACTGCTGGAACGACCAATGGTAGTCTGGTAGTTGGGCGGGCTTCTGATATAATCGAGAAATTCCTTTATGCCTCCAAGGGAATCGGTCACATTGGGGGCTGTGAAGCAGCCCCCTTTCACCAGTTTTGAATCCACATCCTTGAAATATTGGGTATACCACTCCTTGTCGGCATCTGAAAAAACAAAATCAACCTTAACGTTGCGTAAGAAATCTGAAATCAGTAGTTTAAACTTCAAGCAGCTTTTTTCAAAGCCTCAAGAAACTGTGTCAAATCTTCTTTGACGGCGGCATTTGGATTCATTGTAAG
>JBEKDJ010000374.1:0-4954 GCA_050014415.1 Thermodesulfobacteriota bacterium
TTGTGACCATTCGGTCAGACGCATCCCTTTTCCACGGGGCCTATCGAATCGACCTCTTCTCCCAAGTCTTCAAGGGCCTGCTGTCCATAGGGTTCTTCCTTGTGGTCTGTCTCTGTTCGAACCTAAATGGAATTCAAGAGGTGAGGCACTCGGAGTTCTATCTTTTACTGGCAACCTGCACCCTGGGCATGATGCTGTTGGTGAGTAGTGTCGAGCTCCTCACCCTTTATGTTGCACTGGAACTGTCCAGCTACTCGCTCTACGCCCTGGTCCCATTGAGAAGCGGTAGCCAGCAGATGGAGGCGGGGATCAAGTACTTCCTCATTGGGATCGCCACCTCTGCTTTGATGCTTTTCGGCTTGGCCTCTCTCTTCGGAGCCACCCAGACCACGTACATCAGCGAGCTGGTCCTGAAGTTGCCCGGTTTGCTCAACACCCCCATAGCCTTCATCGGGCTGCTTTTCACGTTGTGCGGTTTCTTTTTCAAACTGGCCCTCTTCCCATTTCACGTATGGGCACCAAGCGTCTACCAAGGAGCTGCGAACCAGGTGACGGCGTTCGTGGCCACTGCCACCAAGGTAACGGCCATAGCCATGCTTGTCCGGTTGGTGTCCATGGGCGCTGGCAATACGTCCTTGGCCCACGTGCTCATTGCACTTGCTATCCTCTCCATGACCTACGGAAACCTGGTGGCGCTAATTCAGAAGGACTTCAAGCGCCTGCTGGCGTATTCGGCTATAGCCCATGCAGGCTACGCGCTCATTGGCATCCTCAGCATGAACCCAACCGGCTACACCGCCGCAGTCTTCTACGCCTTTGCTTACCTCGCCATGACCTTTATCTGTTTTCTGGTATTGGTGAAGGTGGCATCGGACGGTCGCGATCTTGCCATCGTCCAGTTAGCAGGGCTTCACCGCCGTTCGCCGCTTATGGCCATGGCGCTGTTGGTGGGCGTCTTCAGTTTGGGAGGCATCCCACCGACGATCGGATTCACCGGAAAATTCTTGATCTTTACCGCAGCGATGCAGCGGGGGTACTTCCCTCTCGTCATCATCGCCATGATCAACGTGGTCGTTTCTCTCTACTACTACGTCCAGGTGGTGAAAGCCGCTTTTCAATTGGAGTCGAACGAGGAGCTGCCAGCCATCCACCTATCTGCCCCTGCAACAATCCTCACTGTGGTAATGGTTGTCGTTATTGTCGCAGGAGGCATTTTCCCGCGTTACCTCTTTCAGTTGGCCAGCGCCGCCGTTCAAGCCCTCCTGTAACAGCTCCTTCTATTTATCCCCGGTCCTCTACCGACAAGCACAACTTCCTGAATCTTTCATCTCTAAAAAGATCAAAAATGAAATATAATACGGAGCCTAGATGTGTTTCCATCTCCCCTTTTCTTTAGAACCCGGTATCACGGCCAGTTGAAGCCGTAAATCTGTTTAATCGAAATGAAGTCCACTTTAGGCCGGCTAATGATCAAGTATCATTTCAATTTCTTATAACATGAGGGTGCCATTACCCAAATCCACTTTTCCATCTAAAACGTCTCTTCCTGCTTGAATAATAGCTAGGCTCCTCAGAGATAGGTGCAAGCGGTTATCAATGTGTTCCGGAGGTGAAACTCCACGCGAAATAGGTCAATCTTCATCTTAAAATGGGATGTGTCCCTTTTTCCTATTATTTCCTATTGGGAAGTAGGGGGGAAAGACGGGCGGAGAGACCTATCTATGGCAAAAGCAGGGATAACAGTTCTCAGGTTCTCAGATAGAGAGGTATTCGAGAATCTTGAATCAGTTTTAA
Source organism: Thermodesulfobacteriota bacterium (assembly GCA_050014415.1). Taxonomy (GTDB): domain Bacteria; phylum Desulfobacterota; class BSN033; order BSN033; family UBA1163; genus JBEKDJ01. The sequence goes on from JBEKDJ010000374.1 coordinate 1,795, forward strand.
AAAACTTATGGAGTGGTTATGATTGAATTAATAAGATCTCCCCTTACCCCTCTCTCCCAAAGAGGGGAATAAGAGAGGGGGAATTTTCCACTCGATTACACGAAGACCGATAAAACGTTGCCGCCGCCACGCCCGGTTCCCCAAATCCTTTCTAAAGATCTAGCACCTCCTGCTTACGGCTTGGCCAATCAAGATAAATGAATTTGCGGGGAACAATTTTAATCAGGGTAAAATCCTCATTGGTAGGCCCATCTGGCCAGTAGACTGCCCATTTTTCTTTCCACTTTTCCTTGCGCAACACTTCATCGGTAACCACCGTTGCCTCGCCTTGCAGGCAGATACTGCTGTGGTCATCCGGCCGATAAAGAAAGACACTCACTTTGGGATTAGAATGGATTTCCCTCACCTTATTGGACTGATATCCAGTTCCAAACCAGCATACCAGGTCATCACCAAACGTAAGGTTCTCCATCATTCTGCCCTTGGGCATCCCTGATGCAGCAATGGTTGTCAGGTTCGAATATTCATATGTTTTAAAAAAGGCAACGATTTTTTGCCGCAGTTCATTCTGAGACATTCCTCATACCTCCTTTAATTTAGTGACCCAATATCTGCCAAATAATTTCGATCTTCTGATAATGATATGGTATCACATAAGCTCCTTGTGTGGTAATAAATTTATCACTGTATCTCTTGTTATTAACTGGCAAGAAAATAATAGGTAATAGGGGTCTCAGATTCAGGAATCAAAGCTCAGGCACGCTCCGCACGGACGTCCTTGTAATCTGCCTTTTACGTGATGTTACTCTATGAAAGTTTTTTAGGGCATCGCTTTGCAGGGCATCTGGATTCAGTCCGTGAGCTTGTTGGAGACAACCTTGAGTCTACTATCGATTCACCACGCGTGGTTATCTTGCATAAAGGACTCTGGGGACAAGCCCTATCAAGATTCCCAGGGATAACGTTGCTGAATATATTGAATGACTTCCTCCCCACCTTTTTCCTGTCATCACCTCTTACCACAAGATTTCCTACAGAATAAGCCCACCACCGGTACATGTCCAGAGATTTTTGAAAAAAGCCCAGAAATCTCTGATTACACGGATGATGAAACGATTACACTGATTAGAAATGTGTTGAAAGTAAAGAAAAAGGGCGGGTCTGAAGGAAGCTTATTGACAGCACTTCAAAGAAGAATTTCGTGCGGTCAGGTCAGTCCCGCTCCTTACTAAAGAGAATGAGGACGACACAGAAGAGAAAGCCCATCAAAGAAGAAAGCAGGGTTGACTGAAAAGCCCCGGTGAGATCCTTCAGATAGCCTCCAAGGGTTGTCCCCAACAACTGCCCAATCCCATGAATCAAGGTCACAAGTCCATAAGCAGAAGCCCGCTTCTCCACGACCAGATCACCCACGCAGGCCGCAATGATGGTCACGGTTCCCAAGAAAGTAAATCCAAAGAGAAAGGTGGAGATGCCGAGGAAGAAAGGGCGATGGAATAAGAGAGGAATGACGACAGCCAGCGAAATCAAGGCGTTGTTCCAGAGGAGGGCTTTTCTCCTGCCAAAGCGATCGGACAGAAATCCCCAGACCAATCCACTCGCCACGCACATCCAGCCGAAAATCGACCAGATCAATCCGGCCACTTTTCCAGTCAGTTGCACCTCTTCCACCATGAAGGCGACGAAGTAAGTGGCATAAATGTTGTAGGCAAACCCGAAGATAAAATAGATGAGAATAATCGCCTTGAGGGTAAGCCCATTTCTTTTCACTTCTAAAGGGAGTGAATCCCGGTCTTCAGCGGAAATGGAAGAAAGCAGAATGGTCTGGCCCGGTTTCTCTTTTAATAAAATCAAACCCATCATGGCAACCATCAAGGTGATCAAAGACAAAAAGGCCCAGCACTGTCTCCACGCCTCTCTCCCCAGGGTGGACAGAAAATAAGGAAGGATAAGGCCTGTACCAATGATACCCAGTCCTGTTCCTCCGGTGACTACTCCTAATGCCCTTCCCAGCTTCCGCTTTTCGAACCAGGCCATCGGAAGGGTCGTCATCGAGATGTGGGCACCCGCCGCTGCCCCTCCCATAGCAAAAGTGAAGAAAAGAAGAGAGATAAATCCGGACAGCCGGCTAAGGATAAACATGGAGATGGAACTGCACAAGAGGGAACTCACCACGATTCGCTTCGCTCCAAATTCTGTTGTTAAAGCACCACTGATAAAGGAGAAGAGCAGGTATCCGAGGAGAATGCCTCCGCTGAGAAACCCCATCTGAATATAATCGAATTCGAGGGAATTCCTCATATTTGATAGAAGCATGGCATAGGCAAAGCGGCCAAACCCTAACGCTGCCATCGTCACCAGGAGGCCCACTCCAACGATGACCCAACCATAGTGGATCTTTTTCATGGCAGAAACCTTAACTCCTACTATTGACGAAGTCAATTCTTTTTGGTAAGGTTCAATCAATCCAAAAAAGGAGAAAAGAATCATGAAAGCCACGGTCCACCAATCGATTTTAGAAATCGTCCAGGGTGACATTACTCAGCAGGATACAGAAGCCATTGGCAATGCCGCCAATTCTGCTTTGGCTGGAGGGGGTGGAGTGGATGGAGCGATTCATAGAGCTGGTGGGTCTGCCATCATGTCGGAATTGAAAACCCGATATAAAGGCTGTCCGACAGGGTCGGCAGTGATCACAGGTGGTGGAAATCTTAAAGCAAAGTATGTGATTCATGCTGTCGGGCCGAGATATTCGGGAAAACCGCAAGATACAGAACTTCTGGCTGGTGCCTATCGAAAGAGTTTGGAATTGTGTACACAGAATAAGGTATCTGCGATTGCCTTCCCTTCCATAAGCACAGGAGTTTATGGATATCCTGTGGAGGAAGCATCACGGATAGCCTTAAAGACTGTCATCGATTATCTGAAGGACCACCCTGAAATTCAACTCGTCCGATTTGTTCTCTTCGATTCAAAAACGTATACCGTTTATGAGAAAGCCCTGAAGGAATTGACCAAATCTCAATAGAACTCCATTATGAGCTATTTGCGATGTCCTTCTTTTTTGGAAAAAGGGAGGCGGTAGGAAGCGAGACGGAACGTAAAAGTTCGGCCCAAAGAAGCATCCACGGGGTTCACAAATACAGTGGACGACAGTTGC
>JBEKDJ010000375.1:0-4951 GCA_050014415.1 Thermodesulfobacteriota bacterium
GCTTCTATATTACCCAATGGAGACCTATGGATGGGTCTTACGATCTATCCGCTTTCGACGTCTTTGACAAATTTGTTGCTTCCTTTAAATTTTTGAAAAAATCTTTCTACGAAACTCTCTAATTGGGTTAACGATTTATTGGGTTATTGGGTTATTAAGTCATTTAGTAAAAGAAGGGTGAGAGAGGTTTTCTCACCCTTCTTTATTGATGAAGGTCAGGAGTATGCAGAGAAGAAAACCGGTCAGGGAAACAATAAGGGTTAATTGAAAAGAACCGGTTAAATCTTTTAAATATCCACCAGAGATCGTCCCTAAAAACTGTCCGATGCCGTGGGTTAGGGTGACCAATCCATAAACAGAAGCCCTTTTTTCAACCACCTGATCTCCAATGGCAGCTGCAATAATGGTGATGGTTCCTGAAAGGACAAATCCAAAAAGAAAAGCAGAAAGGCCCAGGAAGAAAGGCCGATGTAAAAGGAGAGGAAGGAGAACGGAAAAGGCCATGATTCCGTTATTCCAGAGCAAAGCCTTTCTTCTTCCCAACCGGTCTGAAATGTACCCCCAAACCAATCCGCTCACCATGCTCATCCAACCGAAGAGAGCCCAAATGTTTCCTGCGGTCTTCTCTGTAAGTCGAATTTCTTCAACCATGTAGGCAACAAAGTATGTGTTGTAGATGATGTAAGCAAATCCAAAGATGAAATAGGTGATAAAGATTGCCCTGAGGGTAAGCCCATTTCTCTTTCCTGAGGAGGGAATGGATTCTTTATATCCATCAGGACTGGAAGGAGGGAGTATCATCTGGCTCGGCTTTTCTTTCAATAGAATCCATCCCATTATCGCAACCAGGAAAGTGATCAGGGCCAGAAGGAGCCAACATTGTCTCCACGCCTCTTTACCCAAATTCAAAAGAAGATAGGGGAGGAGAAGACCCGTGACAATAATGCCAAGGCCTGTCCCGCCTGTCACAACGCCAAGGGCTCTGCCCAATCTCCGCTCCTCAAACCATGCCATGGGGAGTGTGGTTATGGAGATATGAGTTCCACCGGCTCCACCTCCCATTGCAAAGGTAAGGAAAATAAGTGGAAGGAATCCTGACAATCGGCTGATGAAGAACATGGAGAGCGCTCCACAGAGGAGGGAGATGATCACAACCCTTTTGGGACCAAATCGTGTTGCCATCATCCCACCTACAAAAGAGAAAAGAAGGTATCCGAGTAGGATGGCTCCACTCAAAAGTCCCATCTCGATATAGTTGAACCCAAGCGATCCTCTCATATTGGGAAGGAGCATGGGATAGGCAAACCGGCCAAATCCTAAGCCCGCCATTTTAACGAGAGCACCAATTCCCACAATAATCCAACCATAGTTGACCGTCTTCATTGGCATGAGCTTTTCCTTATTCTGCAATTAGTTATTTGCTTTCCTTGATGTAAAAAAATAGCCAATAGCTGATGAAACCATCAAATCTCGCATCACTCAGAAATTGTGGTATGAATATATCATAGGATCTATCAACTATTCCAGTTTGTTTGGTTGACTTATTTCAATTAAGAATTTATATTTAGTCCATTGAAATAAAAGGAGGGACATTAATATGGCTCGGTATAATGGAAAGATTAAACTATGTGTTTTAGATACTGCGGGAGTGACGTGTGATGGACCTCAGGACTTGAGGCATATTTATCCAGGGGACGATCTAAAGGGGTGCAAGGCGCCTGTCATCCCATTCGATGAAGTCCTACGCAAACATGGAATTATGGTGGATTGGGCAACCATCCGCAAGCCTATGGGCCTTTTCAAAAGAACGCATCTTCAAAGGCTTCTTGAAGATGAGAATGTGAGAATCCAGTTTAAAAAGGAATATGGACGTGACTGTACAGAGAAAGACCTTGACCAAATGTTTAAAGAATATCAACCTATACTGAATAATGTCATTGTAAGGGATGAATTGGCCAGACCGATCGAGGGAACTTATGAATGTATCCAAAAATTACATGAGGCAGGAATTATTGTAGGGTGTGACACAGGGTATACGAGAGCGGCTTCGACCGCTCTAAGAGGAGTCCTTAAAGAAAAATATGGCATTATATTTGATGTGACGACCGATTCGGAATCCGTGAAGGGAAGGCCTAGCCCGTTCATGGTCTTCGATTGTATGGATAAGGCAAATGTTTACCCAGTCGAGGCAGTGGTTAAGGTGGATGATACGGCTGCGGGAATATGGGAAGGGCGAAATGCAGGTGCCTGGACCGTTGCCCTTTACGCTACAGGAAGCAATGATTATGATCAACTATCAGCGGCACAACCAGACTTCTTAGTCCCTTCAATCAGGTATGTTCCAGAGGTTATCTTCTACCAGGTCGAGCCGAGACTAAGAAGAAGGGAATTACCGGGACAGACGCTCTTATAAAAGACCCGGATTTTGTTATGATGCCGACTACCCGCAATAAATCACGTGAAGAAAAACTGGAATAATTTGAGAAAATTTTTTTCTTTTGTTAGGCGAGATATCTGTTTAAAGTGATCTGCCTCCCCTCATTGGTTCATGATTTGGTAAACAGACCTTCTTATATAGTCTTATCTCCTCCGCCCTTTGACTGCCCATAAAGTCAATCTCTATCAACGTTTGGTAGATGTCGGCTTAGGGGAAGGGTTAATAAAACCATTAAAGCTATGGCCATGATGGTAAAGGAGAGACCAAAGAATTCAATAAGAAAACCGCAGAATATCGGGAATATCGCACCGCATCCCAAAGTGATGGCGTAGTATAAACCATATCCCCGCGACCGTGCTTTGGGAGAAATAATCTCCGCAACTGTGGCGTAAAGCACAGAGGAGGTACCGTTTAATACAATACCAACAAGGGGGAGGATTATCCAGATCGCCGATGGTGGAAATAATGTTAAAGAGAGAATCCCAGCGGCAGTCAGGAACTCTGTGCCTGCGACCATGGGGATGATTCCGAGCCACTCGGCGAAAGCACCGCAGATAAATTTCCCCACAGCCCCGCCCGCGAAAAGAAGAGTAAGGGCAAAACTGACTTGAGTCACTGGAATCCCTTTCTTCAAAAGCAAAAAAGGGAGAAAGGTAAGTAAAGCTTCGCGCGTAGAGATATCAATTACCCCGATAGTCAGAAGAGCTGAAAAACTGCTCCGTTTGCGTATCCCCCAACCAAACCCTTCCAGCGCTAACCCTTCTTCAGGTTGTGGTAATAGGGGAACTTCTTTCCCCTTTCGGGAAAGAGTCCAGAGAATGGCTCCTGCTACTAATCCACCAAAGGACAGAATGAGAACCGCCTTTCTCCAGTTCCAAAGGTTGATCATCACAGCCACTAAAAAAGGCAAGCATACCTTTCCTATATCCCCGGAAACATTATAGGTTCCCATAGCCGCCCGGCGCCCGGAAACTTCGAAGACTCTGGAAAGAATAGAAGAACCTAAGCTGTGCTGGCCTGCCGCAGTTCCTTTTGCAAAAATGAGAGATAAAAAAATTGCTGTAAAGGTATAAACTTGGCTCATGATTAAGAACCCGCTGGCCAAGCCAAAAATTCCAGCAACAATCACTGTCAGCTCTCCAATTCTCTCCCCCAGAAGACTTAAAGGAAATTGAAGAAGGCCCGTCGACAATGAGACTCCTTTGAGTAACCCCACTTGGCTAAATGAAAGGTTTAATTCAGCCGCGATGAAAGGAAGAAGAAGATAGATGGAATCTGAAAATCCATCTTCAAGGAAATGGAAGGCGCAAAAGGGAAATAGAGATCGGGCTTGTCTTCCTTTTTCGATTTTATTCAAAATTGGAATCCTGCCACACTTCCTTTAATCTTATTTCACCTCTGGAGAAAAATTAGAATAATTTGAGAAACAATTTTTTCTTTTGTTAGGCCAGATAAGAAATTTCTGTTTTAAGTGGTTCGCCTCAGGTGAGATCCTCTTCATCAGGTATGTTTCATGACGATGCTGGAGATGATGTTGGCGGCCTCATCCCCGCGGTCGGCGGCATTGCTGAGATGACGATATATCTCACGCATCTTCAGCATGTAGACGGTATCCGTTCCTTTGAAGAGATCAGCCAGCGCTAAATGATAAGCCTTCTCCATCTGGTTCTCATAAGATTTTGCTTTGACTGCATGCTCTGAGGCAATCTTCGGGTAGTCCTTTAAAATCTTCACCCCACCATCCAACTCTCTAGCCGCTTTCCTAAGAATGTTCACCATCTCTTTGATGTGTTCGTCTCCCTTGACATCATAAATTTCCATTTCATCCACCGTGCTATTGGCATAGTCCACGACATCATCAATGGCTCGGGAGAGGGCATAGATATCTTCTCGATCCAGAGGAGTAACGAAGGTTTGATCCAGTTCTTGGATTAAAATCCGTCTCAATTCATCTGCTTCCCGTTCAAGGTCTCGAACCACATTGGCATTCTCCTTGGTACTATTCTCTGCATAAACCCAGAGGGCTTCCAAACCCGCCACCGTCTTAGAAGATTGACGGGAAAGGAGGTCGAAGAACGAGCTTTTGCCTCTCGAAAATGGGTTCTTCTTTTTAAAAATATTCCAAGCCATCTTTTTCTCCCTTCTCTGTCAAAAATTAGAATGAATCAGTCGGATTAGAAAGAAACTCGCTCCAGCCATCACGGCTGAGACCGGGATAGTGATAAACCAGGCGACAATGATATTCTTGGCCACCCCCCAACGGACAGCTGAGATCCTCTGCCCTGCCCCTACTCCCATAATACTGGAGGAGACAACATGTGTTGTCGATACTGGCCCTCCAACCAACGCAGCTCCTAAAATGACTGTCGCCGAGGAAGTTTGAACACAGAAGGCATGCACAGACCTCAGGCGATAAATTTTTGATCCTACGGTCTTGATGATTCGCCATCCTCCAGTCGCTGTTCCCAAGGCTGTCGCCGCACCGCAACTTGCAATAACCCAGAAGGGAGCATG
>JBEKDJ010000376.1:0-4930 GCA_050014415.1 Thermodesulfobacteriota bacterium
AAGGACCTGACGACCTTGGTTGAGAAGAAGGTCAAGCGACGCTTCGAGAACATCTCCGGCGTAGGGAAGGTCGAACTGGTTGGCCAATCGAAGCGTGAAGTTAATGTCAATATTAATCCGGACCGGCTGGAAGCTCTCGGAATGGGTGTGGACGAGGTGATCGGAGGCCTTCAGTCAGAAAATGTGAATATTCCCTTGGGTAGACTCAATCGAAATGGCTCAGAATATCCCCTGCGGGTCTCTGGAAAACCTGAGGTAGTGGATCGATTTAAAACGATGGTCATCAGTCAGCGGAATGGTCGTCCCGTCATGCTTTCAGAGGTGGCAGAGATTAAGGACGGCATCGAGGAGCAGCGCTCCCTGGCCTTTGTAAACGGTGTGCAGGCCATCTCCCTCAATATCCTCAAGCAGTCAGGAGCCAACACTGTGGGAGCTGTGGAACTGGTGAAGAAGGAGATCCAAAAACTCCAACCCGAACTTCCCCTGGGAACGAAAATCGAGATGGTGCGCGACGGATCAATCATGATCCGTGATTCGGTTCGGGACGTCCAGCAAACACTCATCCTCGGGGCCATCTTGACCATCCTGATTGTCTTCCTATTTCTCAATTCTTGGCGGTCTACTGTGATTACAGGACTGACACTCCCCATCTCAGTGATTTCATCCTTCATCATGATGAACTTTCTGGGGATGACACTCAATATCATGACCCTGATGGCTCTCTCCCTCGCCATCGGCTTGTTAATCGATGACGCCATCGTCGTTCGGGAAAACATTGTGCGCCACCTCGAGCGTGGGCAAGAGCATTTCCAAGCGGCAAGGGAAGGGACGAGTGAAATCGGACTCGCCGTATTAGCCACCACACTCTCTATTGTCGCCGTCTTCGTCCCGGTGGCTTTTATGAAGGGGATCATCGGCCGGATGTTCTACCAATTCGGGATCACGGTGGCCTTTGCGGTCCTCATCTCCCTCTTTGTCTCCTTTACCCTCGACCCCATGCTCTCTTCCCGCTGGTACGACCCGGATATTGATCGGAAGGGAAAGAGACATATCTTGGCTCGAATGCTCGACCATTTCAATAGGTGGTTTGACCGGACCGCAGATCAATACCGCAGTGTCATTGGCTGGACACTGAAGCACCGCAGAACAGTACTGCTGATTGCTGTGCTCTCTCTTCTGGCAGGGTTAGCTGCCTTCAAGTTCTTTCTTCAGACCGAGTTCATTCCTGGGTATGATGCCGGAGAGTTTCAGGTAAACTTCACGACTGCGCCGGATGCGTCCGTTGATGAGACGCGGGGAAGAGTCCACGCTGTTTTGACTTCACTAAAAGGTCTTCCTGAAGTGAAACACACCTATGCCACTATTGGAGCAGGCGACCAGGGAACCGTTCGTGATACAAAGGTCTATGTCAAGCTTGTGGACCGCAAGGAGAGGAAGCGTTCGCAGAAGGCCATTCAGGAGGAGGCCCGTGAGCGTGTTCAAAAGATCCCTGGCATCCTGCCCTTTATCATAGAGGGAGGAAGGATGGACGCTCGGAGGCCTTTGATCATCAATGTCAGAGGAGATGATATCTCCCTTCTTAAGAAACACGGCGCTGCGTTAAAAGAGAAGATCTATCAGATTCCTGGGATTGTTGACATCGAAGTGACGCTGGAGCAAGACATCCCCGAGTTTCGCTTGATGGTCGACCGGGAGCGTGCTGTGGACGCTGGAATCATGACAGCTCACATCGTCCGAACCGTAGGAGCGCTGGTGGGTGGGTTGGTGGTCACCACCTACGAAGATGAGGATGGCGATGCAGTAAACGTTCGTGTGAGACTCCCGGACAATCTCAGACAAGATCCATCACAGGTTGAAAAGCTCAGGCTGGCTGTTCAAAAACCCTTTAGTAGTCCAGCGCTCATTCCGATGAGTGAACTGGTCTCCTATTCCATGACACCCACTCCCGCAGAAATCGACCGGCAGGACCTGTCTCGCCAGGTCATCATTTCTGCAAATCTTGACGGTCTTCCTTTGGGGAGTGCTATCGAAAAGGTAGGCAAGGCTGCCTCTCAAATCCATATGGCACCGGGGTACCGGGTAGTGTTTTCCGGAGAAGCGGAATATATGGCCGAGGCATTTGGATACCTGGCAGAGGCTTTCATCCTGGCCATCGTCCTTGTTTATCTTATCCTGGCGGCTCAATTCGAGTCCTTCATCGATCCACTCTCGATTATGCTCTCCTTACCCCTTTCTCTCATAGGGATGGCCGGGATACTCCTCCTCACCGGTGATACAATTAATATGATGACCCTCATCGGACTTATTATGCTGATGGGACTCGTGACGAAGAATGCGATTCTGCTCGTCGATTTTACCAAAGTTCTTCGTTCGCGGGGGATGGACCGAACAGAGGCTCTCATTACCGCGGGTCGAACGAGACTTCGTCCCATCATGATGACGACCCTAGCCATGATCTTCGGGATGCTTCCCCTCGCTTTGGCACTCGGAGCAGGAGCGGAAATGCGGGCCCCCATGGCCCGTGCGGTTATTGGCGGACTGATTACATCGACCTTCTTAACCCTCCTTGTAGTGCCGGTGATGTATTCGGTTCTTGACGATTTTGGGGGGTGGATCCACAAACGCTGGAAAGGTAAAACCCTTTAGTAATGAGTCTCCCTGAGCGGATGCTGCTACCTCCTCGAAGGGGAGTAGATTTCTAACGGGGTTGACCGAAATTTTTAACGGGTCGGGACATTTACCCCGCCCTTTTTATTAAGGCATAGAATTTACATCTATATCATCCCCGTCACAGATGGCAAGACTTTCGAACGGGGTAAAAAGGAGGTTTAAGGAATGAAGAGAATTTCTAGAATTTCAAGCCGGGTGAGAGGCATCATCCTTATCACTGTTTTTCTCCTGATCGTCTCTTTGAACACCCTACCCCTCACCGCAGCCTTAGGAGAAGAAACCAAGGTGCCAATTCTGACTTTAGAAGAGGCTCTTCAAATCACGGCAGAAAAAAACCGGGACATCCAGAAGGCCCTTGAATACCGAAAACAAGTAGAGGCGATCTATATTACGGAGCGTTCGGCGGCCCTCCCACAGATCTTTATCACTGCCTATGCTGTTAATTCAAGAGATGAAAGTCAGAAGGCTCTTGGAACTCCTGCGTTTGTAATTCCTCTACAATTTTCTGGGGTTGAAGTCCCTCTACGATTTCCTGCGTTTCAAGGACCTGTACGGACCAATGCGAGATCCGCTGAAATACAGGTTTCACAATCCCTGTTTACGTGGGGACAGATTGGGGCAGCCATTCGGGCGGCAAAGGTAGGCATGGAAACGGCTGAGGACCAGCTGCGGATCTTCCGTCAAGCCGCTTTTCGGGATGTCTCCGCTTCCTTCTATGATATTCTCCTTACCGAGGAACTTCATGCCATTACCAGTCAGAATCTGGAACAGAAAAACCGTCATTATGACGAGGCCCAGAAGAAGTATGCCGCAGGAGTGGCCACTGACTACGATGTCTTGTCTGCAAAGGTCGACTTTGAGAACGCACAGCCTGCGGTCATCCAAACAGAAAATCTAATTCGAATCTCTAAAGAGAGGCTCCGTTTTCTATTGGGAACGGATGCAAATGAGGTGGGTGTTAAGGGAACAATGGAACCTCAAATCTCGCCTTACCCCGATTACCAAGAGGCAGAAGAGATCGCATACAAAAACCGGCCTGAACTTTCTGGCCTCCGACATAGGAAACAGATCGCCGAAGAATTCATCAAGATTGCCCAGTCGGGGGATAAGCCTCGCCTGGATTTTAAGGGAGGATTTGGATGGCGAGACCTTTATGTTAGTGTGGACCAACAAGCCAATGGGAAAGCGTGGTCAGCAGGCCTGTTTGTCACCTATCCCATCTTCGATGGTTTGCGGACCCGCGGACAGGTGGCCCAGGCAAAAAGTAATTTAGCCAGCCTTAAGATTGATGAAGCTAAATTGCTCGACGCCATCCGATTGGAAGTCCGCGACGCGGTCAATGGGGTTCGGGAGTCAGGAGAGATCATCAAAGCCCTTTCCGGCACGGTAGCGCGCGCTGAGCGTCTTCTCACCATGGCTGAAAAGGGATATGAATACGGCGTCAACACCAAGCTCGTGGTCGATGATGCAGAATTAAATGTTGTGCAGGCGAAGGGAAACCTTGCACGTGCTAAACGGGATTATCTTGTAGCCTGTGTCAACCTGGAAAGGGCGACAGGAACACTGGGAGAAAAAGAACCCAGATGCGGAACCTCAGCCCCTAGAATGAATCCTTAGAATTTCAGAATAATCTACCCTCGCCTTCAAGGCGAGGGGTTTCCATCATCCCCGATGCGGACACTAAAAAGCGTGCTGCCTATCAGACTTACAAAAGAACCGCTTCAAGAAGTCTTGGATGCACACTTGCCTGCCGACTGAATGCAATGTTAATGTCTATTTGTCTCCACTTTCGCCTCGTGGTGATTCCGCCCTCGGTCATTAGTAAAAAAGGTGGATAGACACAGGCAGCAAACAAAAGGATGACAAGAATGAACCAAAGCGATTTTCTTCGGAAAATCTCCCTCATGGTTCACTCCACCCTTGCAACGTTAATGATCGTTCGTTTTCTCTATGGTTTAATGCTTATCGGATTTGTATTCGGAAGATCCTTCCCAATCAGCGTCGCTTCCGCAGAACATTCCGGATGTCCCCATCCGCTCGCACTGACGCCGTTAACGATGTCATAAATAATATTATCATCCTTTGTGGGACTCACTCCATCAGGCACATAATCGAGTCCTAGGCTATGACGGACTTTCCAGGCGATATTGTGGTCTGCACAAGAACTATCCCCGCTGACGCCAATGGCGCCAACAAGTTTACCGTTTTTGTCGTAGAGTGGTAACCCACCCCCAATCACCCCTACGCCTCCGATTCTGTC
>JBEKDJ010000377.1:0-4924 GCA_050014415.1 Thermodesulfobacteriota bacterium
ACCTTATCCCCTCTCGCTTCAATCTTCAGCTCCCCTAAGATTTGATCTACATCTTTTGAACTTCTTTTGGAGATCTCCTTCAGGCCGCGCTCCATAGTCAAAGAGTAGAATTCAAACTTACCAGACGGGGTGTTGAATTTTTCCCGCCATTCTCCAAAGGGATAAAGTGGGTCCCACCAACCCCCTTGCTCGATTAAGGTATGCCAAAATTCATCAAAGTCTTTTCCTCGTATGGAACCTCTTTTTGATGCAAAAACCCCTTTGATGGCATCTTTCAGGGCCTCTTGGAAATCCTTCCAGGGAAATGATTTGCTAACACTTCCACCGATTCCTTTGGCTATATCGATGATGACGTCCCCTGTAGGGCGGGTATCGTAAAGAGGTTTATCCGTGACAGGACTCCGCAACCCAAACATCGGAAATCCCAATCCGGGTTCTACATGGTCATCCTGCCAGCGTTCAAAATAGGTCCCATCCGGTAGGATGAGATCAGCATACGCGGTTGTTTCATCCATAAAAGGCGAGAAGCTAACGATGAAAGGTATTTTTTCCAAGGCGAGGCGAAATTTCTCAGGCTCAGGAAGACTGAAGAGGGGATTCGTGTAATAGACGAGAAGAGTGTCAATTGAATAAGGTTCACCTCCCTCGATTCTCTCCGGGAGTGCGGAGGGAAGTTCTTCAGCAAAAGGGAAGGGAATCATCCCAGCTCCATCGATTCGTGGCTGGGAAAGACCTTTCTCTGCAGTTCCATCCTTTTGAATCGCAGGCCATTTTTGAAAAGGAGGCCTTCTTTGAAGAAGAAGACCTCCTTTGTCGTCGATCGACCCCATTAGGCCATTCAAACAGTCAACGGCCATCTGCGCGTAGGTCCCATTGGTCTGCATGCCTACTCCCCTTCCGGTGATAGCAATGGAGGGTTGGTTGGATGAAAACTCTTTAGCCATTTGAATGATAATCTCCTCGGGAACTCCTGTTAGTGAAGAGACTTGTTTGGGTGAGTATTCTCTGAGCACAAGGCTCCTAAACCCTAAGTGGGTCCTTCCATCGTTGCTCTTCCAATCGTCGAATCCAAAGGTATAGTGATCAACAAATTGGCGATCATAGTTTCTCTCTCTGATGATCCAGTGAGCAATTCCCAAGGCCAAAGCTCCATCGGTACCAGGTTGAATGGGAATCCACTGGTCTGCCTTTGACGCGGTAACAGAGAATCTCGGTTCAATCTGGACAAGCTTCCCTCTGATCCCAGGCCTCCCTCTCCTTAGAAATCCATAACCCCAGAGGTTTCTTAGTGAAGGTCTCGATGCCTCCAAGAGGCTTGCTCCGAAGGAGAGGACGTAGTTCACCTCTTCCCAGTGAATGGCAAGAAAGTCCCTCACACCCATGGTAAAGAGGTGACCTTTGAGAATGCCCTCCGACCCCCTGGCAGGGTTCCCGAGATGATTGGGAGAGCCGTAGGCTTCGATGAACCTTGACATGAGTTCAGCCATGTGGCCCCGGTACCGTCCTCCCAAGACCATGAGTTGATGTGGGTTTCCTTTTTGTCGGAGGATTTTTAGTCTTTGAGTGACGAGGCGAATCGCCTCGTTCCATGAAATCTTCTCCCAACTCCCTTCACCCCTCTTACCTTTTCTCTTCAATGGATGGCGGATTCGATCTGGGTCGTAAAGTACTTGTAGTCCGGCCTGGCCTTTTGGGCAGAGCCTGCCCCGATTGATAGGGTAATCTTTGATTCCTTCCAGTTTAACCGGCCAATGATTGACGGAGCGAATGCGGAGACCGCATCCGCTGGGACATTGAAGGCAGATCCCGGTTGACCAGTATTCCTCATAAGGTATCCATTCTCCCTCTTTGGGCAGGGCATGGAGGAGTTCATCCGGCAGTGCCATTCCGCTTGTCGCTGCCATAATCATCTTGAGTAAGTTTCTTCGCGTAATATTCAATGCCCTTCGCCTCCAACATATGAGGAGATGGGGAGATTGGGAGATAGGGAGAAATTCAAACTCACTCCATCGCCTTATCCCCCCATCACCCCATCGGTCTTTTCATCAACTGGAGTGGCATGCGTAACAATCCGTATCCGCTTCTCTCTTCTTGTGACAATCCACGCACCACTCCATATAATCACGATCAACCATTTTTAAAGGTGTATCACTTACTCCAGTGAGCCCGTGACAGGTGGAGCAATCGATATTGTTTGCAATGTGAATCGAGTGAGGAAAGACAACGAATTTTGGGAGCTCATACATTCGGTTCCAAGGAATCTTTCTGCCTGCTTTGACATACTCAACCACTTTCAATGCCTCGGGTCTCTTACTGATCGCATCGCTTGAATGGCATACTCGACAGAGTTCAATGTTTGGAATTCCCGCAGTACGGTGTTCGCTGACATACTGATGGCAGAAAAAACAGTTCAACCTGGCCACCTCTTTGTGGTGAATATGATTGAAGCGGATAGGTTGATCAACATATTCACTTTTTAGAATTGGGAAGATAGAGAAAATGAGAGATTTCATCGGAACTCGAAAGCGATGCCATGCAGCAGTGGCGAGAAGAAGAATCAGGACAGCCGCCGCAAGAAAGCCAATCTTCTTCATAGCTTCAGTCTATTCTCAAGCGTCCAAATCTGTCAACTCAAAAACGCAACCCACGCCCCAGAAGTTCAAATTATGGACTGAGCAATCTGTCTATGGAAAGGAGTGAGATCACTAGTACGGCATAAATATTCAATTTCACGAAAGTAGCCCTCAACGAGTCTCTGTCGGCATGAGATCTTAGAAGAACCAGGGTATTCCAAAAGAGCCAAGAGGCTGCAGCCACCAATAGAAGAAAGAAGAAAATGGAATTGAGAAACCCGAATAACGGAATAATAAGAGAAGAAACTTCTGCCGACAAAAGCCAGATAAAAATGATTCGTTTGATCTGTTCCGTCGAGAAGATCTTTGTGATCGAAGGAAACCCAGCGTTCTCGTAATCTTCTGAAGAATCCAGAAGAAGGAGCCAGAAATGAGGTATTTGCCAGATGAAAAAGAAGAGGGCAACTCCCCCTATCCGGGGGTCGAGTATCCTTCCTCCTCCTGTAATCCATCCCAGGGCAGGCGGTATCGCACCGACCAAGGCTCCCGGGACGGCTGCAAAGGCTGTTTTTCGTTTGAGAGGCGTGTAGATCATATTATACCAGAGAGCAGCCAAAAGGCCTAAAGCGAGTGCCAGGTCCCCGGCTTCGTGAAAGAGGATGAGAGACCCTGAAAGGATCAAGCCTATCGAGATCCAGAGAACAGTCTCAGGACTCAACCTTCCACAGGGTATGGGCCTAGATTTTGTTCTCGCCATCAATTGGTCCGTTTCCCTTTCTTGATATTGATTGAGGGTACAGGAACCGCATGCAAGAAGGAAAAGGGCTGCGGTTGGCACAAGCATATGAATTGTGATCTTCCCCGTTGCGAGAAGATAACCTGTGGCCGTCGAGAAAGTGGCGAGAAGAGAGATTCTTATTTTTGCGAGCTGGAGAAGAAGATTGACCCATTCTCTCAGTGAGTAGGCTTGGTGACCGGCGATGATTCTGACGTTGATGGCGGTTGTCCTCACGTCTTCCCTCACTTCAGACTTATTATATAATCGACCAGTACCGTGAGTTCCTCGTTGGTCATGCTTATTTTGGGCATGATGGGCGGGTATCCTTCAATGTGGACCACATTGGGTTCTGATATGAATTTCCGAATGAAAGCCTCATCAACCACTACAGTCTCCCCCTTCCCACCGCTTACTACCTCTTCCTTCTTTCCCAAAAGACCCTTAAAGGTTGGGCCGACCCGTGAGCTTCCATCAGTGCTGTGGCAGGCGACGCACCCTTTTATCTGGTAGAGTTGAAATCCCGGGGGCGGGCCTTTTGCTGCCACTTCTTCCTTTTTGTCCTGGTACCACTTCGTAAACTCCTCTTCCGGAAGCACAATTACCTTGGAAAGCATGTGAGAATGCTCAAGCCCGCAGTATTGGGAACACATGACGTCATACTTCCCGACCTGGGTGGCCTGAAACCAAAGATAGTTAGTCATTCCGGGGACGGCGTCCTGCTTGATCCGGAAGGCGGGGACATAAAAACCGTGGATCACGTCCATCGAAGTCAGAAGTAGCTTGACAGGCCTCCCCACTGGAATCCTTAGTTCGGGATCCTGAATTCCGTTCTCATACTGAAAGAGCCATGACCACTGGCGGGCGATCACCTTGACTACCATCGCCCCTGGAGGCACCTTTTTCAAGAATTCGAAACCCGTCAGTCCGTAATAGAACATCGTCAAAACGATCAGCGTCGGTATCACTGTCCAGGTGATTTCCAGCCAGGTGCTTCCCTCGATATCGGCAGGCCTGGGGTGTTTTTCCCGGCGGTAGCGGATGACAAAGTAAACCATCAAAAAGGTGATGAGCCCCAAAAGGGAAACGCAGATTATAAGAATGTAGAGAAAGACGTTATCTACAACTCTTCCGGATAAACCCGTAGATCCTGAAAAGATCATTTCACACCACCTCGAAAAGCTAAGTCTGAAAAGGTCAGGAGGATGAAAACAAGGAAAACGGCCATGACCAGGGGGATGATCACTCTAAATATGAGCAGCCTCTCGGACCTGAGGTGCATGAAATAGTTTAGAACCAGTCCAGACTTCGTTCCCGCGATCGCCAAAGCAATGAGAACAGTCCAGCCGCCAAGTTCCATCCCTGCAACGCTAAACGTCATTCCTGTAAGGATGACCAATATCATCCAGACAAGTGCATAGGTCTTATATCTTGTCTTCCGAATCTCTTCTTCTGGTTTCATTCAAACTCCTCCGGAATCGACTCAACCTACGCGATCAAATAGAACAGGGGATAGAGAAAGATCCAGATAATATCGACCAGGTGCCAGTACAAACCGGCGTTTTCTAAGGGAATG
>JBEKDJ010000378.1:0-4907 GCA_050014415.1 Thermodesulfobacteriota bacterium
TCACCCTTCTGATTCGAAAAACTAGGGTAGGCAAACAAATGCTTGCTGTGGCTCAAGATCGGGAGGCTGCTTCTCTTCAGGGAATCAACGTCCAGCGTGTTGCTGTGATTGCCTTTGCTTTATCGTGTGCATTGGCTGCGATGGCAGGTGGACTGATGGGTTCCATTTTGGGCCTAAATGTTTATATGGGAGACGTCATGCTGGTCAAAGCGATAGCGCTGGTCATCATTGCTGGGATGGGAAGTATCGGCGGGCTCTTTATCAGCGGTCTCATTATCGGTTTCATAGATGCCATCCTTCCCATCTTCATCAGTGGTGCTGGCAGCGACGCGGTGGCATTTGCGTTTGTCATTCTCATCTTACTGATTAGACCCCAAGGATTTTTTGGACATGAGATATGAGTGAAAAAGAAAAGATCTCCCATGAATGGAAAAAGCCTAAGAAGTATATTCCTTACGCTATCTTGTTAATCTTCCTTCTTCTTCTTCCCCTGTTTCGCGTAGGCCCCTACTTCATCCACATCTGTATCTTGATTTTGACATATATTATTGCTACGAGCAGTCTTCGAACAGTCTTTATTTCTGGGCAGGTGTCTGTTGGGCATGCTGCGTTCATGGGTATTGGCGCCTATACCTCTGCTGTAGTATCCCTGAGAATGGGCTGGACGCCATGGATTACGATGCTGGTCGTAGGACCTTTAACAGCCATGCTCGTTGCACTTCTGAGCGGCTATCTCTTTTGTCGGCTGAGGACTATCTATTTCTCAATGATCACCCTTTTTTTTGGGATCGCAGTGGAAGCGGTCATGAGAATGTGGGTGAGTTTAACGGGTGGAAGATCGGGTCTGATAGGTTTTCCAAGATTGACCACACTTAACATCCCTGGCTTGATGGAGATTGACTTTGCCACCTCTAAAACTCCTTACTACTATCTTTTTCTATTCTTGACCTTCATTGCTACCCTGATCCTTTATCGGCTTGAGAAATCTCGCACCGGGATGAATTGGATGGCGATTGCCCAATCTCCTTTGGTCGCTTCTAGCGTAGGCGTCAGTGAAACCAAATTCCGGGTCCTTGCCTTTGGTGTGGGGTGCTTCTTCGCTGGTCTGTCTGGAAGTATTTACGCACATTACAGCGGTGTGATCTCTTCGAGCAGTTTTAGTTTACTTCCAAGTATCTATTTGGTTACCTATGTGTTACTCGGAGGTGTCAATAACTTCGCTGGACCTATAATCGGAGTGATCGTCTTGGTGGCGATCCCGGAACTATTTCGCACGCTGAAAGAATTCGCTCCTTTCGTTTTCGGCGGCATCATGCTACTGGTGATATTCTTGA
Organism: Thermodesulfobacteriota bacterium; assembly: GCA_050014415.1. Taxonomy (GTDB): domain Bacteria; phylum Desulfobacterota; class BSN033; order BSN033; family UBA1163; genus JBEKDJ01. The sequence goes on from JBEKDJ010000378.1 coordinate 1,335, forward strand.
TGCCTCAAGGGCTTGCTGGCTTATTTCAGTCCGTGAAATCATTGCTCTCAAAAACCGTTTAGGAGAAAGGCGCGTACGATAAATGCTTCCCTTAGCGCTTCTGTTTTTCGTAAGAGGCGGGGAGAAACAAAAAAGGGAATGTCAATGTTGCTTGAGATCAGGGAATTGACAAAACACTTTGGAGGCTTGGCAGCCGTTCACCGCCTAGATATGTCTGTTCATAAAGGAGAGATCCTAGGGTTAATGGGGCCAAACGGAGCTGGGAAGACGACCGTTTTCAATTTGATAACCGGGTTTTACCGACCCTCGAGTGGCAGAGTAATATTTGAAGGTCGGGATATTACTGGTAAGAAATCGCATTTGATTGCGAAATTAGGAATTGGCAGAACCTTTCAATTTGCCTATCTTTTCCCCGACTTTACGGTCTTGGAGAATGTCGTGGCCTCCTTTTATCTCTATCCGAAATATGGTTTTTGGGGAGGTCTGTTCAATACCCGTTCCTATCGAGCGAAGGAGGAGAAGATCTTGAATGAAGCGACAGAGATTCTCCGATTGGTGGGCCTTGAAAAGGAAAAGGACATTTTAGGCAGAAATCTCCCACATGGTCCTCAAAAGCTTCTGACGATGGCAAGGGCCTTGGCCATCAGGCCGAAATTACTATTACTGGATGAGCCCATAGGAGGAATGACCTTGGATGAGGTCAATCGGGCCATTTCTGTGATCGAAAGAATCCGATCGAAGGGGACGACCATAGTATTGGTGGAACACAATATGAGGCTGATGCGGTTTTGTGAAAGAATCGTCGTGGTAAATTTCGGCGAGAAAATTGCAGAAGGCACCTATGAAGAGATCAAGAGACATAAAGAGGTCATGAGGGCTTATTTTGGGCATGAACCTATTGCTTAATGTAGAAAACCTTACGGTTCGCTATGGAAAGGCCTTAGCTGTTGAGAAAGTCTGCCTGGAAATTCAGAGAGGCAGGACAGTGATTATTGTTGGGGCAAATGGAGCTGGTAAAACATCCATTTTGAGAGTCATATCGGGACTGATAACACCCACGTCAGGTGATGTTTGGTTTGATGGGAAACGGATTAATGGGTTGCAAGCATTCGAGATTGCGAGATTGGGCCTTGTTCATGTTCCTGAGGGAAGAAGGCTTTTTCCCTATCTTAGCGTTTTGGATAATCTACAATTAGGGGCGAGTATTCGGAAAGACAAGATGGGCATGAAGAAGGAGATGGAAGGAATTTTCGCAAGCTTCCCCGTTCTAAGAGAAAGACGTCATCAAAAAGCAGGAAGCTTAAGTGGTGGGGAGCAGCAGATGTTGGCAATTGGCCGAGCACTCATGGCGAAACCAGAGCTTCTTATGCTGGATGAACCCTGTTTGGGTCTTGCGCCGATTGTGATTGATGAACTCTATTCGGTTATTCGTAACATTAATCAGAGTGGGGTTACTATTTTGCTCGTTGAACAAAATGTTTCTCTGGCCCTTAGACTTGGGAGTTATGGCTATGTGCTGGAAGTGGGATCTGTCATTTTGCAAGGTGATATGGATCAATTGAGGAACAATGAAATTATCAATCGGGCCTACCTCGGAGAATGAAGATAAACAATTTGATACCACCTAATAAAAGGAAGGAGGAAAAATAAATGGAATTGGGTTTGGCTGGAAAGACCGTCATTGTGGTCGGGGGAAGTTCCAATCTTGGGCGAGCTTGTTGCTTGGCCTTTGCCAAAGAGGGTTCAAACGTTGTGGTTGGTGCAACAAAGATTGAGGATTGCCGGAAGGTTTCAGACAAATGTGAAACTTTAGGAAATGGTAAGGCAATGGCGGTTGCTTTCGACGCAACTAAACTCGAGCCCTGTGAGGCATTGGTCAAGAAAACGTTGGAGAGATTCAAAAGGATAGATGTATTAGTGGTAAGCATCGGGTGGAACAGGCTGGCCTCCTTCTTGGAGTTGGACCCGAAAGATTGGGATTGGATCATAGCTACAAATTATACAGCCACTCTTAACCTTTTCAAGGTTGTGCTTCCCGTGATGATTAGGCAGAAGGGTGGAAATATTGTGACAATGAGCAGTATTATTGGGCGGAAGGGAGATCCGCACGAGCCGGTCTATGGCGGGTTAAAGGCTGGTCAAATCAATCTGACCCATAGTCTTGCGATGGAGATGGCCCCACACGGGATCAGGCTAAATGTGGTTGCTCCTGCGTTGACGATGCCGGAGAATCTTGAGGAGACGAGTAGCGACAGTGTTTGGAGGGGTGCATTTTCTCCGGAAGACCAAAAGGCCTTGCTAGAGAATTTTGAGGCTATGACACCCATGGGTAGGATAGCAAAACCGATAGATGTTGCTCATGCTGTTTTGTTCTTCGCCTCTGATGTTATGTCCGGTCATGTGACTGGGAACCTTATCGGCACTGATGGGGGCATATACATGACTCGTTAATAGAGCCAAAAAGGGTTGAAAAAAAGAGATTAAGACGGGTGATGCGCTTTTGTTTAAGATGACCAACCGCCAAATGTGGTAAAGGAGAATAATGCGGTAGAGAATAGCGAAAGAAGTTCATGAGGATGGACGTTTTGAAGTGATGAATGAGGCTCATTCATCATGAAACATACAACAAGATAGAAGTTCAATTCGAGATACACTTAAGCAAGTCAAAACAGAAGGAGGGAGAAGCCTATGAACAAAGTCTTAATCCTTGATCCAGCTAAATGTATGGGTTGTCGCCTGTGTCAGACAGCATGTTCGATAGTTAAAGCAGAGGAGGCAGGAATATACAAATCTCGTATCAAAAACATACGCTTTCCAGATGAATATTTTTTCTGTCCTAGCGTTTGTCTTCAATGCGAATCTCCTGCATGTGCTCTCGTTTGTCCAACTGGTGCTTTGTATAAAGATCTTGATACTGGCGTGGTAGAGCTGGACAAGGAGAAGTGTGTTGGCTGCAAAATGTGCTTGGTGTCATGCCCCTTTGGTGCTATCCACATGGTGGATTTAGAAATTATTAAGTGCGATCTCTGTGGTGGAGACCCCATGTGCGTTAAGTTCTGCAGACCTGAAGCTCTGACTTATGGTGAGGTCGAGGATATCGGCGCTGGTAAGAGAGTCGTCGTAGCCGAGAAGATAAAAGAGATAGCTGCGGAGGCTCCTGAAGAGTCTAAGATTACGATGTAATGACGAGAGGAGGACCATAAAATGTCAGGCGGATATGTAGGGAAAATACTACGGGTAAATTTGACGAAAGGGAAAATAACTGAAGAGAGTTTGCCTTCAGAGGCTAAGCTCAGGAAGTATTTAGGGGGTTTAGGTTTGGGTCTCAAAATGCTGGATGAAGAACAGCCCACAGATGTGAAGCCTTTAGATCCGGAGAACCGTATGATTTTCATGACTGGGCCATTGACTGCCACCTCGGTGCTGTCCGCTAATAACCTTACCATCGTGACTCTCAGTCACGAAACAGGTTACACTGTTGGCTCCTCTCATACACATGGCTATCTTGGCCCGTACCTGAAGTTTGCAGGGTATGACGGTATCATTTTACAGGGAGCAGCCAAAAAGCCAACC
>JBEKDJ010000379.1:0-4870 GCA_050014415.1 Thermodesulfobacteriota bacterium
ATAGCAGTTTCGGAGACATACGTTAAAGGAATCCGTTCAAATCCGAAAGGTATGGATCAACTTCTTCTCCGCTTCGCCCTTTATCGACGCGTCAACCTCGACGTATGCTTCCAGGCCCGAACCTTCAAGTTTGTTTTTGAACAATTCGTCCAGTTGGAAAATTCCTGCGGAATTGCTCATGCCTACTACGATCCGAATGGGTTTGACTTCTCCGGGTTCAATACTAATGCGCTCAATGGAGGCTGCCGAGACAGAATGGATGTTGATTTTTCCCTCCTGGAAGGGGATTCGCGTTCGGCCTTCTTCCATGTCAAGGGCATCCGCAACACGAACAATTCCGGCTTCAAGCGTCATCGGATGACTGTCCGCCCGATGGGAGATAATGGCCTGAAGGATTTCTGAATTAAGAATGGTTCGCATTGGAACGTCATAGATGCCATCCAGAAGCTCCTTGATTTTAGGCCCGGCTAGGAAAAGGCTATACAGCTCATGGCCAGCACGGTGGATCGACATGCCCACGTCGTGGAGTAGTGCCGCCAAGACGACGATCACTTCGGCGTCTTCAGTAGTGAGATTGTAATCGAGGACGCTGTTGGGCTGTACGCCGCGGTCGGAGAGTAGGCGTACGAGTTTCAAAGCGATGTTCGTAACGATTTGTACATGCACCGGACCGTGATCGCTTGTTCCCAGCCTCTTGACAGCGTTCAGATTGACGACTTGCCACAGCGTGTAGAGTTCATCGTCGGCATTAACCCGGTCAATAATCTTCTGGAGGCGGGGATTGTGCCGGGCAGGGACACGGATCAAGAAACGTTCCTGTAGTTTAAGGGCATCCGAGCTTCCGGTTTCAGGGGCTTGCCCAGATCTTGCCTCCTTGTCAATGCTCTCTTTATCATGCATGCTGATCCTCCTGGGACTCGCTTTGGTATCTTAAATTCTTTGTCTTAGAGACCATTCTATCTCATCTCATAACTTCAAACAACAACGAAAATCACCCATCAAACTCGCGGACAGGTTTTCATCTCAACCCGTTGAAGTAGACGGCATTGTATCAGAGCCACAGACATTTCAATATAGATTCCAACGTTTCGTCTCCATTCGTGAACATAGGTATTTCAAATTTCTGATTTTTTTCAGCAAAAAATTTAATCAAGTTAAAAAATCGGGTGAAAAGATTTGACAGACCATTTGATATTTGTTAAAAGAAATTATTCTATCGGCGATATCCAGGTGAAGGGAATCCTGTGATCCCGTGTTAGTGGGAAAATCGGGGGCGGACCCGCCGCTGTAATCGGGGACGAAACTTGCAATCAGCCACTGCCCGGCGTTTCACGCGGGGTGGGAAGGCGCAAGGAGTAGGAAGATCCGAGAGTCAGAAAACCTGCCTGGCTATTCTTCACGAAGAAGTCTTCGAGGATGAGACTGTGAAGGGTGCAAGCGGGTAAAATCCCCAGTCTTTCAGGTGAAGGCTGGGGATTTTTTTTGATGTACACATGATGGATAATGAGCGTTGGGTGATTATCAAAAATCCAGTAGGGCATAGAGTTCCGACCTTGAATCTAAAGACTTCAGGGTGAAGTGATGCTGAAAGTAGAAGTACACGCTAACGTCCAGGTGGGACAGGTTGAAATAAAAAGATCGTCTGGTTATGAATTACTCGACCGTTCCGCCTTCGCCACGGTCAAACGGTGGAAATTTATTCCTGCAAAGAGAGAGGGGAGAGACAACTCCTTTTTTGGGTGAATATCCCAATCACATTTCAACTCCAATGAAGCATCCATTCCTTTTAATTCTGTCGTTGATTGTGCTTTTGACGACCCCGATCTCTCATGCCTCTCCCCTAAAGTTTATCGACGAAGTGGGAAGGCAAGTCGCCTTCCCTTTTCCTCCCCGGAGGATCATCTCCTTAGCGCCCAATATCACCGAAATTCTCTTTAGCCTCGGCCTCGATCAGGAGATCGTGGGTGTGTCCATCCATTGTAACTTCCCTGAAAGGGCCAAGAGCAAGGTCCAGGTAGGAAGTTATATCAGTCTCGATTTTGAAAAGATCATATTCCTTAAGCCCGATCTTATCATTGCTACAGGAGCTGGAAATACCAGGGATATGGTGGAGCGTTTAGAAAAAATTGGGGTTCCAACCTACGTGATCTTTCCAAAGAATTTTGATGATGTCCTCAAGAGCATTCATCATCTCGGTCAGGTGGTGGGTCAAGAAAAAGAGGCGATGGACATCATCCAGGGAATGAAAAGAAGGAGCCAGAGAGTGATCGAACTCACCAAAGACCTTCCCCGGCCCAAAGTTTTTCTCCAAATCGGAGAAGCTCCCATCGTTACCGTGGGAAAAGGGAGTTTTGCAGACGACCTCCTCCATCTGGCTGGAGGTGAGAATATTGCGGGAAAAGAGAAAGAGATGTATCCTCGATTGGGAATGGAGGAGATATTGAGAAGGGCTCCAGAGGTGATTCTGATCAGCTCGATGAATCCTAAGGCTGAGTATCACAAGATATTTCAGGAATGGGCCCGTTGGAAGATCATCCCTGCGGTGAGAGATGGTCGCATCCGCCTAATTGACTCAGACCTGATAGATCGTCCCTCACCCCGAATCATCGATGGATTGGAAGAGATGGCCAGAATTCTCCATCCCCAACAATTTAAAAAATAGACGAGGGTTTAGAACGTTTAGATTGTTAATATCGTTGAGTGGAAAAAAAGAGAACAGGTTTAATGAACTTAACGATCCTAACGTAATTAACGAACTTAAAAATGAAAATCGTTACTCGAAAAAAAGTCGTTGTAACCTCGATTTTCCTGAGTCTTCTCCTGTGCTTTGTGACCCTCCTATCCGTCACCATGGGAAGCGTGAGCGTTCCACCGCTCCGTGCAATCCGAATCGTCTTCCAATCGATTTTCGGTCTGAAAGGAGTAGGGAGCGAAGCAGAGCAGACAATCATACTCTCTCTTAGGATCCCAAGAACCCTTCTGGCAGGCCTGGTAGGAGCAGGGCTCTCTGTTTCAGGTGCTACCTTTCAGGCACTCCTCAGAAACCCTCTGGCTGATCCTTACATTTTAGGAGTCTCAAGCGGAGCAGCGGTAGGCGCTATCATCGCCATTCTCATGGGATTGAGCTCATTCTCCTTCGGTACACCAGTCTTTTCCTTTGCTGGAGCCCTTCTGACGGTCATCGCTGTCTTCTATTTCGGAAGACAAGATGGGAAAATCCATCCTAATACCCTTCTGCTGACAGGTGTCATCATCGGTTCATTTCTATCCGCGGTGATCATGTTTTTCATCTCCCTCTCACAAAGAGAGCAACTCCATACAATCATATTCTGGCTGATGGGAGATTTTAGTTTCTCTAGCCCTCAAGCTATTTTTGTAATTCTCCCGTACATTCTATTGGGTACTTTTTTTCTCTACCTCCGTTCTCGCCAGTTAAACCTCATCCTTTCAGGTGAAGAGAACGCTGTCCAACTTGGAGTCGATGTGGAGAGACTGAAATGGATAGCCTATCTCTTCGCCTCTTTGATTACTGCCGCATCGGTCTCTGTATGCGGTCTGATTGGCTTCGTTGGCTTGATCATTCCCCATTCGGTCCGTCTCGTCTTTGGAACTGACCACCGTCTTCTTATTCCTTCTGCCGCGCTGGTAGGCGCCTCCTTTCTCATCGCATGTGACACGTTGGCCAGAACCCTCTTGGCTCCCATTGAACTACCAGTGGGAGTGATCACTGCTGCCTTTGGAGGCCCCTTTTTTATTTATCTATTAAGGACGAGGAAAGTAGTCAAGACATTATGATCGAAGCAAAATCAATCAGTTTTCGTTACCATAAAGAGTGGGTGATCGAGGATGTCTCCTTCCGGGTGGAGAAAGGGGAATGCATCGGGTTGATTGGCCCAAATGGCTCGGGAAAGACAACTCTTCTCAAGATCCTCTACCGTCTCCTCTCTCCCCAAAAGGGAGAGGTACTCTACGATCTCATTCCTTTAAGGAGGATGAAGCAAAGGGACATCGCCAAGAGGATCGCGGTGGTCGCCCAGGAGACCTACCACCTTTTTCCCTTCCGTGTCATTGAAATTGTCCTCATGGGAAGGTCTCCCTACCTCGGGCAAGTCATATTTGAAAGCAAGAAGGATCTGGAGATTGCAAAAAGGGCCATGAAATGGACAAAGGTCCTTTCTTTTTCTGAAAGATCTATCGATGAACTCTCCGGCGGCGAAAGAAAGCGGGTCTTCATCGCCAGGGCCTTGGCCCAGGAGTCGGAGGTCATTCTTTTGGACGAACCAACGGTTAACTTAGACATTCATCATCAGATCGACTTCCTCGATCTCATCCTCACTCTCAATCGGGAGAAGGGACTGACCATTGTGATGGCTTCCCACGATATAAACATTGCTTCGGAATTCTGTGATCGCCTCATCCTTCTCCACCGAGGGAGGATTTACAAGATGGGATCTCCCAACGAGGTGATCACTGAAGAGAATATCGAACGAGTCTATGGCTGTCAGGTATTGGTAGACCAAAACCCCATATCTGGAATGCCCAGGATCAATTTATTGAAGAAGGGAACTCAGAATGAACCTCTGGAAAGTGATTGAAAGAACACAGGAAATTTTTTTGCAGTAGAGATTTCTGAAAAAGTCTTTTTCCACCCCATTGATAGTACCATGGAACAGGCAGGGGGGTTGGAAAAGCTATCTCCAATGAAAAACTTGACAACTCATTCTTATTATGGTTATAAGAAACGAAGTTTAATCGGTGATATCCAGGTGAAGGGAACCCCGTGATCCCGCATGGCCGGGAAAATCGGGGACGGACCCGCCGCTGTAGTCCCGCTCTTTTCTGAAAAAGAAAAGAGAACCCTTTCAGCAAA
>JBEKDJ010000380.1:0-7479 GCA_050014415.1 Thermodesulfobacteriota bacterium
TCCATGGAGAGCAAAAAAAACTATTTGAATTTGGTCAAAAAGTGGCAGAATTGGGAAAGTATCCCTGCAGTAAAAATGAATGCGATCTATGTTATAGACTCAAATTTAGTGGATCGCCCCACACCTAGGATCGCAGAAGGGCTAGAGGCATTAGTGAGGATAATTCATCCAGAGGTCTTTAAAAAGTGATACGTCGATGGAACAGCCTGCAGAGATCAAACTTTACCGTCGCATAAATGAAATAGTAATAAATTGCCGTAGAACCGTGATATACAGCCTTCCTGTTACAGGAAGACTCCCTATGAAGAGGGGACTGAAAGATTCAACACACTATCATCTTATAGGCGGAGTTTGGGTTTTTAAACATCTATTGCTTATGCCAAGTAGAGGTCATGGTCCCCTTTGAACATGACAAAATTGACAAAGATGGCAAGGTGACCGATCAAAAAAAGACCGTCTTTCTTATGATGTCCCAGGAATTTGAATATCTGCTATTTGTTCGGTGCTTCCAACAAACTCCGAAAAGTTCCGATATGATCTTCATATATTTAGTTGGGATACATGATTTCTACCAGTAATCCTCAGCTCCCAATGTTATCTTAGGGTGAGGACTTGTAGGTGGAAGCGTTAAAATTGAAATGGAGGGCTAATTCTCCCTGAGAACCGCAGACTTCTTCCTGAAACATTGATTGTTCATTTTTGTCCCACGGTACAACCTTTCAAACGCAAATCAATAATCTTTGTCTCATCCTGTACCAAAACTCTCCCTAAATACGCTAAAAAAGATAATTTTCACAATTTCATTTTAAGTATTGACAAAATGGTCACTTTTGGTAGGATTGATTCAACAATCCTAAAAAGTTTTCTCTTTCCAAGGTGGTAGTGGATGGAGAAAGACCTTTAAAAGGTCCTCCAAGATTAAAAGGTCCCATCGAACATTTAGCTTTGAATCTCTCTCTGACCTCTAAAGATATTTAAAGGCCTTCCATTATATTTGTTATAAGGTGTCTATTAGGAGTAAGGTATGAAGTGGAGTTTCCACAAAATGCCCTTGTGAAGCCTCCAGAGGGGGCTTTTATCCCTTTTGGGAGGCATTCTTGATTGTATACTTCATAAAAACAATATATCTGATTCACCATAAGGTTAAGAACTTCTTTCAGAAGGGAAAGGAGGAGGGCAATGATATCAATTGAAATGAAAAAGGCATTCAACAAGACCACCCTGCTATCTTTTTTTATTTCAATATTCATCCTCGCTGCATTGTTGCTGACTGGTGTAACCTCCCAAGGACAGAGTAGCGGAGGCCTACCGGAAACCATTGCAATTGAGGGTGGAAAAATATCCGGGCTGGCGTTGGGAGAAAATAAAGATGTCCTGGCATTTAAAGGTATCCCTTATGCCAAGCCACCTGTTGGCCCCTTGCGCTGGAAGCCTCCCCAGCCAGTGGAAGCCTGGGAGGGGATTCGTCAAAGTACTGAATATGGCCCTGCGTGTCTTCAGCCGGATCTTCCCGGTTGGCCTCTCAAACATGAGAAGCGGAGCGAAGATTGCCTCTATCTCAATGTGTGGACTGCCGTGAAGAGCGCCGATGAGAAGCGGCCGGTCATGATGTGGATTCATGGGGGTGGAAATATCATAGGTGCGGCCCATTTAAGTACTCCCATTGGGAATGACGGCGAGACTCTGGCCAGGCAAGGGGTTGTCGTTGTCTCCATCAACTATCGGATCGGCGTGTTCGGCTATTTTGCCCATCCTTTACTCTCCAAAGAATCTCAGCACAATGTCTCGGGCAACTACGGCTTGCTTGACCAGATTGCTGCTCTCAAGTGGATTCAAAACAACATAAAAGCATTCGGGGGTGACCCGGGGAACGTCACCATTTTTGGGGAATCTGCCGGCGCATTTAATGTCAGCTATTTGATAGCCTCCCCTCTTGCGAAAGGCTTTTTCCATCGGGCAATTACCGAAAGTGGCAGTGCTTTCGCCGCCTTTGCAAATCGTCATCTGCGCGAAGGCTTGTATGGCATGGAGCCAATGGAGAAACAGGGCGAACGGATCACCAAGGATCTCGGATGCTCGGAAGCAGCAGACCCACTCGCGGCACTTCGTGCTCTCAGCGCAGAAAAGCTCCTTGAAGGCTCCAGGGCGGTCATGATGCCCCCTGGTAACCTTTTTACCCCGGTGGTTGGACGGCTGGGTGCTTCCGGACGACGTGATGACCATATTCGATCAGGGAAAACAGAACATCGTGCCGCTGGTCACAGGAACAAATGCCGACGAGGGAACCATTTTTGTCCAGAAGTCGCCCTTTGACAGCGTGGACGCTTATCGTGGATTTCTGAAAGCATCCTGTGGAACGTTTGCGGATGAGGTGTTTGCCATGTACCCCGCCAAAGAACCTTCTGAAATTCTGAAGGCATTTCGTGACGTATTGGCCGATTCTAGGTATGTCGCCCCGGCCCGGGGTCTTGTACGGGCGATGAGCAAGGCTGGGGGCAAGGCGTATCTGTACCATTTTACGATGCCGGGGCTGGGCCCTATGGCCGTCTTTGGAGCTTATCACACGGGAGAAATTGTTTTTGTGTTCAACGACATCGAACGTGTGAAGAATACGTTCAAAGTACCGTTTGAAGGGAAACATCAAGCCCTCGCCAATACAATGAGCGCATATTGGGTGCAGTTTGCGAAAACGGGGAACCCCAATAAGGAAGGTTTGCCGGAATGGCCCGCCTATGATGTGGCCAAAGACCAGTACATCGAGTTGGGAGAAGTGAAAAGAAAGGCTGGACTTATGGGAAAGATTTAATGCTGAGAAGCGCAAGACTCGTTAAGTCAGACATGCTAAGGGCGCGGTCATTTCTGACTGCGCCCTCGCTTTATGGGAAACTCTTCTTATGCTTACTTTCTCTCCGTAATGCACAACTCCTATTCGTCTATCCCGCAAACGATTTGTAGGTGTAACAATCATTCCGACAGTCTGCCAATTCAAGTCTTATCTTTTACATTTTAGGGTATTTTGAGCCGAAGAAATGTGGTAGGGCTAAAATTTTTAAGCCAGCCGGAAGATCTCGGAGAGGAGGGGGAACCGTCCCTCTAGGCGCGCCGCAAGCGAGGGGCCGATTGTAACCTACCGGGGTGGGGGGGCCTTGACATTTCCGGTGAAAGAGTTATCATGGAATTGATATTAACTGCTACGGGCTACTCCCGCCCCGGGAGTTTTTTATTGCTCAGATTGCCCAAGATTCTTCCATCCGTGAGGGTGGGGGCGGCTCCGTAGTAGGCCGTATCAAATCTTGGGCTTTTTTTATGTCCACAATGAAAGGAGGTGAGAGAAATGGGATTATCGGGAATCGGTCAATAAGACAGGCGAGATTATTTATAAATGGAAGAATTTGACTATTGGACTTGCTCAGGAATTATTTATTGCAAGGGAGAAATTAAACGAAGAATTTGAAAAATGGCAAAAAGGGGGGGGTGGGACAAAAGTTCCGCCCCACAGTTGGTTTCAATATTGTGAGGATATCGGATCATCAAAACAAGTAATAAATCGCTGGCTTAGGCGTTGGTTCCCCCTCGTAGATACCGGTTTATTGGAGACACCCTTATTCCCACCAGGTAAGTTTGCTGTCATTTATGCCGACCCGCCTTGGCAATAGGGTGCCTAAGTGAAGGGGAAGGTAAAGGGGAAGAGGAAGGGTAATGTAAAGGGAAGGTTTAAGGGTGGTAACAAAAAAAACCGCCCACAGACTTCCCGGAAGAACTCAGAGAGCTTTTTAATTCTGTGACTCAGTATCTTCCAAGGGTGACTGAATTAGCTAAAGGCTCTCCGATCTCCGAGCAACCCAGAGGGCTACGGGCAAGATGCTGGGGGTAAAGGAAATAACTATCGCCAGAGATTTGGGAAAAAATCGGGGTGCGACAAATGTCGCAAAAGAATCCAGAAAAACCACAATTAGTGGAGGTCTTGAGGAAGAAAAAACGACAGATGTCGTTTCTCCTCCCCCCATGATCGCTCAGTCCGGTTCCCAGGCAGCCAAGGCAGCTGAGAAAGCCGCAAAGATTGTGGCTGTTGGCATGGCAGAAGAAGCCAAACGGTTGGCTCAGGACGATGCCCACGATGCCGGGACGATAGTCATCTATGCTGAGGTGAAGTTAGGAGAGTTGCTGGCGGCAAATCCACCGGGGTTCAATCGAAAGAACTCCGGCGAAATTCAACAGAACCTTCTTCCCATGTCAAGAATCCTTGACATCGAGACAGGTGATACACATAATAGATGTTGATACCGTTAGATGAAAAACGAAAGGAGATAAAAAATGAATCTTACTGACGAAACAGTAAAAACCCTTATTAAATCGATCGATCTAGCAAGTGCCACAAGAGATATATGGAAAATTTTGGGAGAGGTCACCAGGGGGCTCAACCATGTTGCCGGTGCTATTAAGTCCTCTCCGGGTCCAAAGAAAAACTGAACCGAGAAAATATCCCTAACAGAAGTCAACCTGTCGCCAATTGGCGATTCCTTTTTTCCCACCATTAAATTATTTTAAAATCAGCTATTGACAAACGGAAAAAGATGTAATACATTTGCGTCAAGGTCAGAAACATGACAAACCTCAAAGATCATTCGAACTAATTTAATTCCCCGGGGGAGACTTCCCTCCAGATGTCTCTGACCCAGCATCCGGTTGTTCCTCTTGAGTCTCCCCGGGGGGATTTTGTGGTGGGCATGAGGAAAATGACCGAGGTCCAGGCGATCTTTCGAACCCGATTTCTCGCGGCAGCGGAAAAACATGTCGCGATGAGCAGGTATTCTCGAGGATTCCTGAGTGAGGTGGCGCGCTCTCTGAAATTGAAGCAAGTCTCCGTGGTTCAAAGGTGGACCGAGGGGTACATGCCCTCCGGGCGCCATCTCGTAACAATTTATGACCGATGGGGGATAACTCCAAATCACCTCCTCGGAATTGAGCGGTGAGTTTTTTTTGTTTCGATCTTTACGCATCTGCGTAAATGTCAAAAAAGGAGGTCAAAACAGCGGAAGCCGAGGCCGAAAAGAAGGGAGGAAAGAGTTCGAAGAGACCGTGTGGTGTGGTGGGTGTAATGACCACTGCGAGACTTTGAATGTGATCGAGGGACGGGACATTCCGAAAGAGGATAACGACGGTTTTGAATACGGAATCTGCGATCACTGCGTCATGGACCTCTAAGAAAAAACGAATTGACCGGCCGGGACAACCAGGGAGCAAGAAACAATGGGAGGGGAGTTTAAATTTCCCGAAATCCAAGGGATCCAAAAAGAGAGAAGAAAATAAGGATGGAAAAGAAACTTTTTTATCTGTTGGATACTGAAACAAACAAAACCATCCCGACTGAAGCTGTAAGAAAAGAACGTCAGGCCCAGTGGGAATCTCTCTGTGCTAAGTGCAAAGGTTCAAGCCGAACTCTCATTATCAGTGACAAACTGAATATTTTTCACTGTTATAAATGCGGGTGGAAGGGAACTCTTAATAATCTTGATAGACCCAAACAGCCAGTGAAAGAAAACAAAAAGCAGAATGCCCTACTCTCTAACTCTGAAAAGGAAAATCAATCATCCGGTGCGATCATCTCCGAGCTACCGGACCCGGAACCGGACGATTCAATATTTAAAACTCACTGGAAGGAATATTTTGACCTTGGTTTGCCCCCTTACCCTGCAGATAAGAAGAGGCCGATTGTTAAACTACAGAATGATGCTACAGGAGAATATATCCGCTACTCAAAGGAAGATTGTGAAAGATGGGCAGAGGAAAACCCCCATGCTAACATTTGGGTTTTGATAGGATCTAAGTTTGTGATTTTCGATCCGGACGGACCGCTTGCAGAGGCTTTTGTTCAATCCCTGAATCTACCAAAGTGCCCTACCGCTAAGAGCGGGGGGAAGTCCAGACATAGGTATTTTAAGACAAGCGAACCCTTAGACTTCCTAGTATTAAAATTTGAGAAGGACGATAAGCTTGAAGTAAGAACCGGACCTATCGGTATAATGGTCCCCCCGTCAATCCATCCCGAAACAGGGCGCGCCTATCAGTGGGAACCTGGACATTCTCCACGGGAGATCCCCTTCCCTGAATTTCCTAAAGAGGCCTATGAAAAGATCGAGGCGAAGATACCACCGCCTAAGATGTCAAAACCCTGTGGAGATAACAACGATTCTGATTTGGGAAGGTTTGATGTTGAAAAGTATCTATCCGATTACGGGATAGATTACAAACCCAAACAGCGCGGAGACAGAATTCTCTATCTTCTGAGAAGATGCCTATGGAGTGCCGAACACGGCCACGGAGACAAGCCGGGCCATGGAGCGATCATACAAAACCTATCGAGCGGAAAACTTGGATATAAGTGTTTTCATAACTCATGCTTTGAAAAGACATGGCATGAGGCGCGACAGGCAATCTCAGGGGAAGGAATCATTGTTAAATACTGTGAAGTGAAAAATCAACCCTCTTCTCAGGAAAATTCCACGGGCGTAAATATACCGATGGATAAAAACAGGCAATCCAAAAACATTGCAGAAGAGTTGCGAATGTGGGTTGACAATGCTTACGGGAATTTCACCTCTTTACAAATCTATACTGAGCTTAATATTAGCGCGCCTGCCGATAAAAGACTGTGCCGGGTTACCCTTCATAGGTTAGTCGAAAGCGGGGAGATTGAACGGGGCCTCACGAACGGAACATACCGAAAGATTGACCGGGAAGCCATGATTATAGAAATTAAAGACACCATCTCGAACCCTCTTCCCGTAAAATGGCCGGGGGGCCTTGAAAAATATGTCAAAATAATGCGCAAAAGTACCATAGGGGTAGCGGGCACGATGCAGGCCGGGAAAACCGCCTATCTTTTAAACGTGGCATGGGATAACAGGAATTTAATGAAAACTTTCTATTTTAGCTCAGAATTTGGAGCAGACGAATTGAGGCAACGCCTTGAGGGGTTTCCATATCTTCTTGACGGATGGAGAAAGATCACCTTCATTGAGAAGTCAAGGGACTTTCAGGACGTGATTGATCCAGACGGCTTGAACGTCATTGATTATTTGGAAGTCTCAGACGAGGGCGAATTTTATAAAATGGGAATCCAGATCAAAAGAATCTATGAAAAATTAAGGGATGGAATCGCGGTGATCGGCCTTCAAAAGAAATTCGGGAGTGACTTTGGCTATGGGGGGCAGCCGACAGCCGATAAACCAAGACTTTATATTAGCCTTGAAAAGCAAACCCTAAAGATCGTAAAAGCCAAACTTTGGGCCACAACAGTCAACCCAGATGGTATGACCAGGAAATTCAACCTCGTCCAGGGGGCGAGGTTTTTATGGGACGAATGGCAAATCCCACAAGTGTAACATTTGTAACGTTTGAAACGTTTGAAACGAAACGTTACAAAAAAAGTGTAACGCTGCAAGAGAAAAGAAAAGAAAATAACATTAAGAAAAGAAA
>JBEKDJ010000381.1:0-4811 GCA_050014415.1 Thermodesulfobacteriota bacterium
CTTGCCGCGTATCCGTCATTCCGGCGAAAGCCGGAATCCAGAGAAGAAACCGACTGGATGCCGGATCAAGTCCGGCATGACGAAAGATACTCAATACCCCGCTGCTTGCGGCGGGGTAGTTTCTTTGTCAATCAAATCGATCAAGAGCGGGGTGACCGTTTTATGGATTATTTTTTCGACCTGGTCAATTATATTGATCGCCGCTTCAAAACGAAATAGAAGTAAGAAAAAGGGAGGAATTCCCCTTCTTTGGGAAAGAGGGGTTAGGAGAGATTTTCGAAGAATATTTCCTCTCAATGATACATTCCTTAATAAGAGGTTAGGGGGCCGAATGTATGGAAAGCAAGATAGTTTACTTCGAAGATATTAGAGCAGAGAATACGGAAATTACTTTCAGGCTAGTCCGAGAAAGAATGGATGCCCTGGGAACTAAGAAATTGGTGTTAGCTTCCACCACGGGTGCCACGGCCAGGAAGGCGTTGGATTTCTTCAATGAGAAAGGGGCCAAGTTAATCGTTGTGCCCCATCAGTTTGATTTTATGCGCGAAACAAATCCATTCCCTCAGGAATTGGTCAGAACTCTGGGAGAATCCGGACATACGGTGCACTTTGGCACCATGCTTTTCCATACTGAAAGTCTATATGAATCGAGTATCCCAACTTTATTGGCCAACCTCTTGCGCTGCTTCTGCCAAGGGGTTAAGGTGTGTTTTGAAATTGTTCTTATGGCAACGGATGCAGGCCTTTTGACAAGTGGGGAAAGGGTGATAGCAATCGCCGGGACTGGCCATGGATCTGATACAGCTCTCGTCATGCAGGCTGCTTCTTCCCGAAACATGAAGAAACTCAGGGTCAATGAGATTATTTGTAAGCCCCTTAACCCGTTGAACATAGATGAAGCACTGGAGAAGCTGGCACTGGTCAAACCCCAATCGTAGTCGTTAAATCGTCACACCTCGTGTCACCATTGAGGAATGTGGATACCCGTCCTCTTGAGACGAAGAGAAGAGCCAAGTTCCCCCTATCCTGGTGACTACCCCATTTCTTTCTTGCAGGCCATTCGTATCCATTACCTAGGAAGACCCTTGATCCGGTAATTGGATGGAGGTCTTTTGGGCCTCAGACCAGAATGGGAATGGAAAGAGAGATGGAGGGAACCTCATCCTAAAAGAATTTCACGAGCCTTCAACAGATGCCCATGGAGACGCACCCAAATTCGCCCGTAGAGTCAAATAGCGAGATTGAAGACCTGACCGGAATCCATTCCTCTTTCAACGAGAGGAGATTGTTTTAATGACAAGGACGAATAGCTCGAATTACAGATGGTTTATATTGGCATTGGGTATGGTAACGTACGGCGCTATAGCCGGTGCTGAGAGGATGTGTATGCCTGTCCTCTTCAAGGAGATATCGGCAGACTTAGGCTTGAGCATGGTGGCAATCGGTACTATTTGGGGGATGGACCCGCTGGCCGGTGTTTTCGTCGGCCTTCCTGGAGGATTGCTTGCTGATCGGTTCGGGGTGAAGCGCACTCTGGTGGTGATTTGTCTCCTGGCCGGTGTGTTCGGTGCCCTGAGAGGGCTATCGGACACCTTCGCTGGCATGGCAGCCACTATGTTCTTATTTGGCCTTGTGGCTGCGATGGTGCCGAGTATCGTGCCCAAGGTAGCAGCAGTTTGGTTCAGTGGACGGTACTTGGGGTTAACTAGCGCTCTTCTCAACGTTGCCTGGTCTTTCGGATCAATGACGGGAACAATGTTTAGCGCAACGGTGTTTTCACCTTTACTCGGTGGGTGGAGAAACGTCTTATTCCTGTACGGTGCGCCAGCTGTTATAGTCGGTCTGCTATGGCTGGCGACTGGCAGGGAACCTGATAAGAGTGAATTGCTAGCCACTTCAGTCAACGAGGTGCCCTTCCGCCAGGCATTATCACGGGTGATTCGAATTAAAGAAGTGTGGATTATCGGACTCATCACGCTGACCCAATTTGGTTCGAGCGTGGGGTTTATGGGTTACCTTCCACTCTATCTACGGGGCATCGGCTGGACATCAACGAGTGCTGATGGTGCCATAACCCTTCTCAGTGGCGTCGGCTGTGCGGGTGTCATTCCAATGGTTTTCCTATCCGATAGATTCGGGACGCGGAAAGGGGTACTTGTCTTCTCCATAATCATCATGTCTATCAGCCTAGGTTTATTATCAATCGTTGACGGTTCGGCAGTATGGATGTTGCTCATCATCATCGGTTTTCTGCGGAGCGGTTTGGTTGCGCTCTTTAATATCCTGATATTTGAGATGAGAAGTGTTGGCAGTACATATGGTGGAAGCGCAATAGGTTTAACGAATACGATAGGCATGTTTGGTGCTTTCTTTGCCCCTCCGTTGGGCAATAGTTTGGCTGATATCAACCTCGGTTTGCCCTTTGTCTTTTGGGCATGTCTATCTGCCTTAGCATTGCCCGGGCTTTTCTTCATAAGGGAACGCGGAGAGATGAATGGCGAAGCAAAATAGGGTCCGTTCCAGAAAAAGGGATACTTTGGAAACGCGGAAGACGATCAGTTCTCCCCTTTAGTAAAGGGGAGTGAGAGGGGATTTGTCGGAATTCTTAACTCAATTACGGTTGTAATCTTGTGGATGTCGTGAAAGCGCCCATGAGTATAGACACCCAGTTAGGAGTTAGTCGACAATTTAACTATTTCTCGTTCGTTCCTTCCCCCAGGGCCCCATCGATACCTTTGAGGATCTGGTATACATAAAGGGTCAGAGGCATCTCCACTCCCTTCTTTTCGGCCTCTCGAATCGCATAGCCAAAGGTTGCCTCATATTCCGTTTTTCTTCTACTCTCTACATCCTGACAAAGGGAGGGTTTTATCTTCGTCATTCCCCGAGCTTCTAACCCCTCTCCCCTCGCTCTTAGAATCTCCACCGCCCTGGAAGGATCAGCTTCTGAAATCGTCTTGACCTCAAAACCCGGATAGTCCAGGACCTCCACCCCTACTGCCTTAGCCAACCGTGCATACTCACGATAGACCTGCGCAAACAATAGAGCCAGTTCCTTGGTCTTCAAGATCTTATGGTATTCCAGCCGGGTCAGACTACAAAGGGCAGCCCCCGCAGCAAAATTGATCCACTTTGCCCAGTCTGCTGCATGGATATTTGGGGTCACCTCTGCCCTCAAGCCACCCGCCGCAAACACTTCACAGATCGCTCTCACACGGTCCGTCTCCCTCCCATCCAACTCACCCACATAAGTGATACCGCTCATGGTATGCTGAATTTCGGCTGGGCCCAAACGCGTGGCCGCCTCAAGACACACAGCTCCCACCACCTTCTCCTCTCCAAAGAAACGAATGAGATGGTTCTCCTTCTCAACACCATTCTGAATGGATAGCGCACACAGGAGCCTGTTTCTAAGATGCGCTACAGAAGCCAGAGCCGACTCTGTATGAAAGGTTTTTACAGTGAGAATCAAAAGATCAATGTCCTCAATCTGTCTGGCATCAGAAACGGCTCTCACTTTCACTTCGAAAGAGTCTCCCCCAGCCATGCGAACCCTCAACCCATCTTTTGCAATGACATGGATATGATCAGCAATATCGAGAAGGGTGACATCTTCCCCTCCTCTTGCCATATAGGCGCTCACGAGGGAGCCAATGGCTCCAGCCCCCACAAACAGAGTCTTCATGGCCTATTCTCCCTCTCCATTGACTGAACTCCCCTTAGACCCCATTCGAACTAATCCCAGCCAGTGCTCCTATTTTCTATGATCCAATTAGATTCGGCCATTTGCACTTAGCAGTGTGTTTCATAAATTCGGCAACGTATTGTGCGGTGGTCCATTGCATTGCGCAACGGTGTCTGCCACCTCACCAGAATCTCGCCTTCCCCCATTTGTTAAGAGGGATAAATTGATTTTCACCTCCCTTTTGCAAAGGGAGGCGGGGAGGGATTTGGTGGGCCATTTCATACGCTTCCTCATTTACGAAATAGACCACTTAGAGAAGGTTTGCAGAGTCGTATAGCTCCAGTATAAACGGATCCCAAAAAATAGTGAAATAATAAACGCTGTTTCCACTACCTTCCTCAAACGTCCCCCCGGGTCTTCTTTTCTAACAGTCTTCTGGTTTTTCTTCGATCGAGAACCTCAGCCAGAATAGGTAAAAGGAGGGAGCCTCCGGGAAGGGAGAAGATAGCAACTGCCGGGATGATCTTCGCTATATTTCTCAGATGCTTCTTTATCTCTTTCTTCTCCTCCTTTGTCCATTTTTCATCTGTGTTCCGGGCTTTCATAAGAAGTTGCATCAGTCCTTTTATTGAAAGAACTTCCAATAGGATGGCTTCCTTATTCGCAAGGAACAGTCTTTTAAGGTATTTCTTGATCATCGGCAAACCAGGGAACCAACAATGAAATCAGGCTTAAAAATTTGCAATGCCTCCTGCTTTGTCCACTTAATCGCGATATTGCGCCTGCCCCAGAGATTTTCCCTCCAGATCGAAAGCCCCTTCGATTGCCATCATTGGCGGATGTCCTGATGGTGTATTCGCATGAATCGCTCCCCTGTGGTCATCAGTATGAAGGCAGCACTGGGACAGAGGGCCGTCATCAGGGTCATCGGAATGGCTGTTCCGTTGTGCAAGTAGCTCACCAGCCCGGTTGCGACGGCCCCGGAGATCATCATGGTACTGCCCATGATGGCTGATGCACTTCCTACATTTCTAGTAAAGGGTTGTAACGCCAATGCCGCGGAGTTCGGACTAATAAGACCAAAACAGAAGAGAAGCAGAACCATAAGGCCCACAAATGCGATTTT
>JBEKDJ010000382.1:0-4769 GCA_050014415.1 Thermodesulfobacteriota bacterium
CAATGCCTGTCTGAACTCTTTTCAGCTCAAGACTTTCGATACAGGTACCCCTTTATTAATTGCACGCTTTGTGGTCCAAGATTCACCATCATCAAAGACATCCCTTACGACCGCCATAAAACGACGATGGCTTCTTTTGGGATGTGCCCGGTCTGCCAAAAAGAGTATGAGAATCCGGCTAATCGCCGTTTCCACGCCCAGCCCAATGCCTGCTCGATCTGCGGACCTTCCCTGCGATTGACGGATAGGGAAGAAAATGGAATTTCCGGTGATCCCATTGAGACCACACTGGATTTGCTCAAGAAGGGATTTGTCGTGGCAATCAAAGGCTTGGGAGGGTTCCATCTGGTATGTGATGCGACAAATCCTAACGCTGTTTCCTCCTTGAGATCCCGAAAGTACAGAGAAGACAAACCCTTTGCCGTGATGTGCCGGAATATTGACGAGGCAAAGGAACACTGTGAGGTTAATGCAGAGGAAGCAAGGCTTCTCTTGAGCGTAGAGAGGCCGATTCTTGTTTTGAAGAGAAGGGTACTTTCTACGATCGCTCACGCAGTCGCTCCTTATCAGAATACCCTTGGTGTCATGCTTCCATACTCGCCCCTTCATCACCTTCTTCTTAATGGCACCCTTAAGACTCTGGTGATGACGAGTGGCAATATAAGCGATGAACCCATTGCCTACAAGAACGAGGAGGCCATCCATCGCCTCCGCAACATCGCAGACTATTTCCTCCTTCACAATCGGGATATCCACATGAGGTGCGATGATTCGGTCACAAGGGTCTTTGATGGAAAACCTTACATCCTTCGAAGATCAAGAGGCTACGTTCCTTTCCCGATAAAACTCCCTTTTCCACTTGAAATGATCTTGGCTTGTGGTGGCGAACTGAAAAACACGTTCTGCCTGACCCGGGGTCACTATGCCTTCATGAGCTACCACATCGGAGACCTTGAGAACTTGGAAACCCTCGCCTCCTTCGAAGAAGGGGTCGAGCATTTCAAGCGGCTCTTCTATATTGAGCCGAAGGCAGTGGCCTATGACCTTCATCCGGACTACCTTTCTACCCGTTATGCCCTCTCTATTCCAAACATCCAAAAAGTCGAAATCCAGCATCACCATGCCCATATTGTGAGTGCGATGGCCGAAAATGGAATCGAAGGCGATGTGATTGGTGTTGCCCTGGACGGGACGGGCTTCGGATTGGATGGCACCATCTGGGGGGGCGAGTTCATGAAAGCCAACTTGAGAGACTTTGATCGATCGGCTCACCTGAAGAATGTCCCGATGCCCGGTGGTTCCATGGCCATTAAGGAGCCTTGGCGGATGGCCATGGTCTATCTTGCTGAGGCTTTTGGAGATGAAGCCAACAGTCTAAAAATCGACTTGATAAAAAGGGTTGACCCAGAGAAATGGGGAACCCTGAAGAGGATGATCGAGAAGAATATCAACACGCCGTGGACCTCGAGCATGGGGCGCTTCTTCGATGCAATTTCATCCCTTCTGTCTGTGAGAGACGAGGTTCATTATGAAGGGCAAGCAGCCGTCGAACTGGAGATGATCGCTGACCTCGAAGTAAAAAACGAGTATCCCTTTGACCTACAGAAAGAGGAAATGCCGATGGTCATCAACCTCAAAGAGACCATCAGGGGGGTGGTTCGAGATTTGGTAGAAAAGGTACCTTCCTCCAAGATCTCAGGGAAGCTCCACAGAACGATTGCAGGGATTATCGGCGAGACCTGTGATGCGATCCGATCCCAAGAAGGGTTGAATCGTGTGGTCCTGAGTGGCGGGGTCTTCCAGAATATCTTCCTTCTCGCCCTTGTCAAGGATGACTTGAGAAGGTTAAATTTTGATGTTTATACGCACCATCTTGTCCCCACGAACGACGGAGGGATTTCATTAGGACAAGCGGTGATTGCCCAAATGAGGTTATTTCAGAGCATGTGATCATTGACGAACTTAGGAATTCGGGAATTTCCGAATTCAAGGGTTCGGAATGTGAGATTCTAATCCGCCAATTCCTTAATTCGCAATTCCTAAATTGAGGGTGATTTTATGTGCTTGGGTATTCCAGGAAAAGTCGTAAAGCTTGAAAAAAACGTTGCAAAGGTAGACGTGGGCGGTATTGTAAGAGATATCTCAATTGACCTCTGCCCAGACGTTTCGGTCGGAGAGTATGTACTCATCCACACGGGTTTTGCGATTCAAAAGATAGACGAGGAAGAAGCCAAGGAGACCTTGGAGCTCTTGAGAAAAATGGCAGGGGCAATATGAAATTCATCGATGAGTTTCGGGACAAAGGGATTGCGGAAGGGTTGATCCGGAAGATCCGGAAAACCTGTACCCGTCCTATCCAGTTGATGGAGGTCTGTGGAACGCATACGGTCGCCATCTTCCGGTATGGAATAAGAGGCTTGCTTCCAGAGCACATCAGGCTTCTATCCGGGCCAGGCTGCCCGGTCTGCGTCACCCCCAACAAAGATATCGATCTGGCCATTGCCCTGTCCAGGCAAAAGGACGTGATCATTGTGACCTTCGGCGACATGATGAAGGTTCCTGGCTCTACCTCGAGCCTTCAGAAAGAGAAGGCCGAGGGAAGGGATATCCGAATCATCTACTCCTCTCTCGATGCTTTGAAGATCGCAAAAGAGAATCCTGAGAGGAGAATTGTCTTTCTGGCCATCGGTTTTGAGACCACCTCTCCAACGATTGCGGTTGCTATGCTTCAGGTCAAGGAGGAGAAGATTCAAAACCTCTTTTTCCTGGATAGTCAGAAACGTGTTCCTCCTGCCCTCCGTGCCCTATTACAATCAAAACGGTTGGGGATTGACGGATTGATCCTCCCTGGCCACGTAAGCGCCATCCTCGGAACAAAGCCCTATCAATTCATCTCAAAAGAGTTTGGCCGACCTGCTGTGATCACAGGTTTTGAGCCTTTGGACATCCTCCAGGGTATTTGGCAGCTCATCCAACAGATCGAAGAGAACCGGGCGGCAATAGAGATCCAATATCGAAGGGTCGTCCGTGAGGAAGGAAACCCAACGGCGCGGAGTAAGATTTACGAAGTGTTCGAGGAGGACGAAGGAATTTGGCGGGGGCTTGGGCTTATTCCGAACAGCGGATATCGATTTAAAGAATCTTACAAATGGATGGATGCAAAGAACTTTGATGTGGAGGTAGAACCCACGAAAGAGCATCCTGAGTGCCTTTGCGGAGAAGTTCTTCAAGGGATCAAATCCCCATTGGAATGTAGGCTATTCAAGAGAGTCTGTCATCCTGAAAACCCTGTTGGTCCCTGCATGGTCTCAATCGAAGGAACCTGTCACACCTATTACAAGTTCCAATAAGAAATCATTTTAAGGATTCAAGGGGTTTTGTCTCGCTTTCGGCGGGAAAGAACCCTTTAGCCAGGATGAACCCGAGAATCACCTCTATGGAAGAGGAAGGAGAAGATTCGATGGCTGAAGAGAAGATCCTTTTAGCCCATGGAAGCGGAGGAAGACTCACCCAAAATCTAATTCAACAGGTTTTTCTGCCTCAGCTCACAAACTCGATCCTCGAATCGTTGGATGACAGCGCTAAGATAGACAATCGGCGGGGATCGATTGGTTTCACAACAGACTCCTATGTCGTCAAGCCCATTTTTTTCCCGGGCGGTGACATTGGAAAACTAGCCGTTTGTGGAACAGTGAACGACCTTTCAATGATAGGGACCACTCCATTCTACCTCAGCCTTTCCCTGATCATTGAAGAGGGGTTTTCTGTCGAGCTCCTTCGGCAGATTGCCTCTTCTATCCATGAAACGGCTAGAAGTGCAGGGGTGGAGATCGTTACGGGCGACACCAAAGTCGTGGAGCATGGGGCAGCAGATCAATTGTTTATTAATACCGCGGGAATTGGATGGATCAGACGAGGGATCAACCTTTCTGGGATCAATGCAAACCCGGGAGACCAAATTCTACTAAGCGGTCACCTAGGAGACCACGAGATAGCCATTCTCTCCCAGAGGGAAGGGTTTCATTTCCAGGGTGAACTAAGAAGCGACTGTGCTCCGTTGAACGATCTGGTTGAAAAGATGCTCGATGCCTGTCCCTCCATCCGATGTATGCGAGATCCTACCCGCGGCGGTTTGGCGACCACCCTCAATGAAATCGCATCCATGTCCAATGTGGGAATGGTGATTGAAGAGGAAAAGATCCCTGTCCGAGAATCCATCAGAGGGATTTGTGAACTATTGGGTTTGGATCCACTCTATCTTGCTAATGAGGGGAAATTGGTTGCCATCTGCCCTCCGGACGAAGTAGAACGGCTATTGGAGGTAATGAAAGACCACCCGTTGGGTAAGGACGCTGAGATCATCGGAAGGGTAACCGATAAGAACCAAAAGAAGGTTATCCTACGAACGCTGATCGGAGGCCATCGAATCCTGGATTTGTTGACAGGTGGTCAGTATCCAAGAATCTGCTAATCTTCAACCCTCCGACCCAGATATTAGACTGAGGGGAGAAAGGATCAGAGATTCTCTGTAGAAAAAACCCGATGTCTAAGGTCTGCAATCCAGTGTTTGAATTGCAGAATTCGCAACTACCTTTTATTGACATCCGGATTTACATCGATTATTATTCTTCGATAACGTCTGCTAATGTGGGAGGTAAAGAGTGGGAAGTGGTGAAACTGCTCGCTTTCTTTTGTTGTTTACTCTCCCAGTTAAGATAAGAGGATCTCACGGTGAAGAAAAGAGTCGAAGTTAAAGCAGATAATGATCT
>JBEKDJ010000383.1:0-4746 GCA_050014415.1 Thermodesulfobacteriota bacterium
CTCATGCTTTCCAATGACTTCTCGCAGCTGCCGGTCATGACAAGCGAGCGCGACGTCAGGGGTATGATCAGTTGGACGTCCATAGGGACTCGCCTTGCCCTTGAAAAGAGCGGAACTTCCGCACGGGAACTCATGGACATACACCAGGAAATACGTGCCGATGCATCTCTGTTCCAAGCCATTCCGATTATTACTCAGCACCAGTACGTCCTTATTCGTGGAAGCGACAATCGGATAACTGGTATAGTAACCGCAAGTGACCTCAGTCTACAGTTCCAGCAACTGGCAGAACCGTTCCTGCTATTGGGCGAGATAGAGAACCACATTCGTCGCATCCTCGCTAATAAGTTCTCAGCATCGGAACTCGGAGAAGCACAGGATCCTCGTGATACTCAACTGGCCGTATCTCAGGTTTCCGATCTCACGTTTGGGGAATACATTCGGCTTATCGAGAACCCGGAGCGGTGGAAGAAACTCGAACTGCCCATTGACCGGAAGATTTTCATAAAACAGTTGGACAGAGTACGCGAGATTCGGAACGATGTGATGCACTTCGATCCCGACCCTATGCCTCCCGATGATTTGGACTTTCTCCGCGATCTCGTTCAGTTCTTTCAGCGATTGCAGGGCATAGGTGTGACATGAGGAAAGCCTTATTACGTGACCGAAAGAATCCTAACGAGTCGCTTCACCGGATCGGCAGGAAACGGCACCTGCCTCCCGGTGAGCTTTTTGTTGGATAACACAAATATTCAAGGATTTTTGATTATAAGGGGGTCAGGCCGTGAATGTAAGAGCAAGAATCAAGCTCTGTGATGCTACAAGAATTCAAGACATAGGCTTACTTGATAGGGAGGGTGAAGTAGAAAGCATCATTGTTAGCATCTATTCTCCTAATGAGTCTGTAACAGCCGCCGAAGTCTTAAAAAGAGCTACCAACCTTGATAATGCAAAAATTGAAGTCTTAGAACGCTCTCTGGCAAGCAAACAAACTGATATCGGGAAAATTATTTTACATCTTACATTATGGTTGAATTTGAAAAACAAAGGGATAAGTCATCTGCAATCAACCCTCGGCCTCCTGTCGGAGTATTACGGCACTTTCAGCCTGGAACGTGACATTAAAGAAGAGCTTTACACTTATAGATTTCTTCACAACCTTTTCTATTATTTGCCCCTGCTTGTCAAACCAAGTGAACTCGCAGCTATAAGGGAACTAATGACGTTTCTATCTGCATACGAAAAAAATGCGACAAAAGTAATTGCTGAAATCTTCAAATCGGAAGACGTTATCCATCCGAATGCTCCATTCTGGTTGTTAAAGCCTTTATTGACATTCTATTGTTCAAAAAAATCAATCGCCCCTGACAAAAGCAAGTTCAAACAGCTAATAGAATTACTTCTCGACAATTACATCGCCAAGAAAGATGTTCACTGGGCCAAGAACGTACTTGAGGACTTTGAAGACTGTTTTGATAAGGCTGAAATTATCGCTCTCAAAAAGAAAGTGGCAACTCTCTATTTCAATGCAGGAATGGAATTTGCTGGATTGCAGGCTATAGGCTTCTTGAGGATTGCTGCAACAATGTTTCAGCAAATGGATGATCACATGAATATGGATGCAGCATTGGGTGCAATGAAGAAAAAGGAAATGACTATAGATTGGAAGATAAGTGAATCTGCCTTGCCAGCTGGATCGCAGGAGAAAATATCACAACAAGTAGCTGATGTCACTGAAAGACTAGAACAGCTATCAAAAGAAGAAGTGCGATGTGCTGACCTCTTAGTCTATTTATTTAATAACCATCTATTGCCCTCAAAGGGAAGCATAGAAAAACAATCTGACAACATGCCAATAACGTATGTGATAACAACTGTAACACCTATGACTGAAGGGCGTAGCGGCGTTCTGACAACAGAGGAAGAAAAAAAGGAACATTGGAAAGCGACCTTACTCAATAGAATGTTGTTCACTTATTCTTTCTATCAGATATATAAAATTCTTGAATGGTTCATTGAGAAATATGGGGTTGAAGGGTTGGAAGAATGCTTAACCTACATCTATCAACAATCAACAGTTTATGATGAAAGAAGGGAAGCCCTTGTCATTAGCGTAATCAAGAAATATTTCGCTGATGATGTTATAGGATTTGTTTACTCAGTCATTCCACAGATCGAACATTCGCTGAAAATGTTATTGGAAAGCGTAGGGATAAGCGTCCGTGAAAGAGATATCAAATATCTTGAAGAAATAAACCTGAATACTATTTTGAGCAATTATAAACAAAATCTCATAGATATCTTGGGGGAAGATTTCTACGAGGTTTTGTGGCTCTGTTTTCAATATGATTTCGGTCTTAACATCAGGAATTCAGTTCTACATGGAGGAGGGCTGACCTACTTAAGCAAACAATATGCGTTACTCCTATTTTTCATACTGGAATTTATCTTCTACAGATCCTATGATTTACAACTGTCAATAACAGGGGATGAAGGTGACTCCAGGTAAAATACATGGAGAAGCGATGCTCTCCGGCTTGACTATTGACATTTGCGCTGGAATAAAGACTATAAGTGGAAGTGCAATAAATCAAGCGAGTCGATCTTTCCAACTAGTCGTTCCAGCGGGGAACCCGCTGAACTCATTGTTCGGCGCAGGGAAGAGAATTGAAAATAAACGAGATCAAAGAAGCCATTGAAAGAGCAAGAAAAGGTATCGGCCGGTATTTGGAAATAATGGGGCTATTTCCGGACACGGACGTGTCAATAGACAAAGACTTTCAGAGGAAATTCAACGGATTCTATCGAATCAAACAGAGACCACCTGCGTGGTATGAAGAATACTATTCGTACATGCAGAGCCAGAAAGGCCAAAACCCAACTTTTTCTGCCGTTCTAAGGCATCTCCATTCGGTTCTAAAGCGGTACGAACCCTCCTTCTCCAGTAAACTCGTCGCCACCATAGACGCAAACTCACCTGTCTGGGACTCCGTCGTTCTTAAATACGTGGGCATCAAACCCCCACTCTACACTTCGAGGACCAAAGTTGACGAGGCGGAAGCAATCTACAAGAAACTCCAAGAATGGCATGAGAGGCACATGAGATCCGATCATGGCAAACTTATTCTCCACACATTCGGGGAAATGGTGCCCGAACATAACAGGATATCTGATCTCAAGAAAATCGACTTTGTATTATGGCAAAGCAGAGCCGAACAAGCCGTTCCACCGGATCGCTAACGCTCCCGGTGAACTTCATGTTTCAGCAAAGAAAGGAAACCAATATGAGTTTTGCTAGAACCAAAGGCAACCTGACTTCACGCATCGGGAAACCAGTGAGATTCGGAACTCCCAAAGATGTGGGAGCAAAAGGAGGAACGGCGGGTTTCGGCACAATTGTGGATGAGGTGTGGGCAACCCCTGAGATCAACACATCCCCTGCGAAAAAACCAGGAAACAAGGATGACTGGGGTGATTATTCATTCTGCGCCCAACTGATCAAGTGGATAAAGGGGGACGCCCTAAAGGGGGACGCCCTTAAATAATTCAATTGACAAGAGAGATTGGGCGTGATTATTAAGCGCTATGCCAAGATTAGCTCGTCTGGACGCTCCGGGAGTATTTCACCATATCATCATCAGGGGGATTGAGCGCCGAAAGATCTTCAGGGATAACCGCGATCGGGAGAATTTCCTTGAAAGATTGGGTGGGCTTCTGCTGGAAACGAAGACAGGATGCTATGCCTGGGCGCTTCTACCAAATCATGCTCACTTTCTCTTCCGCACAGGTGAGGTCCCGCTTGCAACTCTGATGAGGAGATTGCTTACCGGGTATGTGGTCAGCTTCAACCGTCGTCACAAGCGCCATGGTCATCTGTTACAAAACCGGTACAAATCAATTGTGTGTCAAGAAGACATATATCTGCAGGAGTTAGTTCGCTATATCCACCTGAACCCGCTCAGGGCCGGAGTTGTTCCCCATTTGGAGGCTCTAAACAGTTATTCCTATTGCGGGCATAGGGTGTTGATGGGCAAAGTAGGCCGCCCATGGCAGAATGTAAGCTATGTTCTTTATTCCTTTGGGAAAACGGTCCGTCGTGCCAGAAGAGAATATTTTTCCTACGTTGAGGCGGGAGTTGGCCAAGGGCATCGTAGGGATCTTATTGGAGGTGGTTTGATTCGCAGTCTTGGGGGTTGGGAGGAAGTAGAGAAATTGAGGTTGAGAGGCCGGGACCATATAAAAAGTGATGAGCGGATATTGGGGGATTCGGATTTTGTGGGTTCGGTTTTAGGGCAGGCGGAGGAGGAATATACGCGTCAATGCGCGTTGAGGAAGCGGGGTTATGATGTGCAGAGAATTGCGGAGAGAGTTGCGGAGATTTACGGAGTGAAAATAAAGGAGGTTTTAGCGAGGGGGCGTCAGAAACAGCGGGTTAATGCGCGGAGTCTATTTTGTTTTTGGGCGGTGCGGGAGTTGGGAACTTCCGTGACGGGCCTGGCGAGGCAATTAGGAATGAGCCCGGCGGGGGTTGGCTATGCCGCCCAAAGGGGAGAGGCGATTGCTCAGGAGAATAATTATCAGCTCAACCAGTGAGTTATTGAATTATTTAAGGGCGTCCCCCATAACCAGTGGCCTGACTGGCTCTTTACACTGCCATGCACCACACGGCCATGTCGGACAGATCTCCCCGGATAAGGACGTGAACTTGTGCTACACAACCGCGGCATTTACCCTATCTCCTGAATC
>JBEKDJ010000384.1:0-4699 GCA_050014415.1 Thermodesulfobacteriota bacterium
ATTTTTTCTTGTGCATCGGTTGTCGGTCATGTACTGCCTCTTGCCCAGCCAACCTCAGCGGCAAGCCCCTGTCGCCAAGAGACCTGATTTCCAATTTCAAGAAGTATTTACCTCAGGTAGGCCCTGAACTGCTCGAGGGAGACGCAGAAGTCTTTCCTGTTAGTGATGACAAGGCGCTCTCAGGTGGAAAGATCACCGAGGAGGAAATCTGGGCATGCACTACGTGCCGTGCGTGCCAGGAGGTGTGCCCTGTGCAGTTGCGGCCTATTGATGCGATTGTTGGACTGAGGCGAAACCTGGTCATGATCTCCACGTCAAACCCCACGTCAAAGGCGGTCAGGAACCCTCTGAGAAACATAGAAGTCCGAGGACACCCATGGGCGGGAATTAGCCTTGCCAGGGAGGATTGGACCGAAGGACTTGACATCGAAATTCTCACCAGGGACAGCGATGTGGACATCCTGTACTGGGTTGGCTGTGCCGAGGCACTGGACCATAGAAGCATCAATGTAGCCCGGGCTGTGAGCAGGCTCATGAAGCAGGCTGGAGTCAACTTTGGTATTCTGGGGGCGGAGGAGAGCTGTTGCGGCGATCCAGCTCGCCGCCTGGGTAATGAGTATCTGTTTCAACATCAGGCTCAGAAAAATATCAGGGTACTGGGAAGCTATCATGTGAAGAAGATCGTTACCGCGTGTCCTCATTGTTATAACGTGATAAAGAACGAATACCCTCAGTTCGGAGGTGAGTTTGAGGTTTTTCACCACACTGAGTTTGTTGCTAAGTTACTTAAAGAAAGTAGGCTTAGGGTTCGCGAAGGGAATGGTGGAGCGATAACCTATCAAGACCCTTGCTATCTAGGTAGGTATAATGATATTTATCAGCCACCGAGGCAGGTTTTGAAAGATATACCTGGCAGGACTGTGGTTGAGATGAGACAGAATCGGGAGCGGAGTTTCTGCTGCGGAGGCGGAGGCGGGCGGATGTGGCTGGAGGAGAACATCGGTGAAAGGATCAGCAAGATGTGCATCGAGCGGGCTATGGAGACCGATGCTGAGACGGTAGCGACTGCCTGTCCCTTCTGTCTTCAGATGTTTGAGGATGCCATAAAGACAAAGGGTGTTGAAGAGTCGCTTAAAGTGTTGGATATCGCCGAGCTGTTAGAAAGGTCAGTAACACATTAGAATGAGGCAGACAGGGTATTGAGAGAAACGAGGTCCAAGAGGCCTAGACGGGGGTGAAACCATGCTGAGGATCGTTTTGGACCCGGCCAAGTGTGTTGGGTGTCGGGTATGTGAAGGCATATGCAGCCTTGTCAACGAGGGGGAGGCTAATCCGGTAAAATCGAGGATAAGGGTGGTGCGCACGGTGGAGAATCAGATACTCTACAGCATCCCGGTATTCTGCCTCCAATGCGAGAAAGCTTACTGCGAGGCGGTATGTCCGCCTCATGCCATTAGTCGGAACAGTGACGGTGTGCTCACTATAGACGGTGAGAAATGCGTTGGCTGTAAACTATGTGAGATCGCCTGTCCTGTCGGGGCCATTACTATAAACCCCGAGAAACATATAGCGATCAAGTGCAACCTATGCGCCGTGGTGGGTGAACCCCAGTGTGTGAAGCATTGTTACCCTAAGGCGCTTCAGCTCCTCCCCGGAGAGAGAGTAGGTATCGCTAAGGCCAGAGCCAAAGCCGAGAAGTTCCTCGAGATGGAGAGGAGGGATTAGAATGTCAAGGGCAGGAACAATACTCCGGGTTGATTTAACTGAAAGAAAGATAGAAAAGGAGTCGACATCCAGGTATGTGGAAGACTACATTGGCGGTGCCGGCATTGGGACAAGGATCTTCTGGGAAGAAGTGCCGCCGGAGACCAGGGCCTTCGACGCCGCGAACATACTGATGTTCAACACCGGCCCTCTCACGGGAACACTCCTTGGAAACAAGGCTACAATTGCGGCAAAGACTCCCGAACGAGCCAACCATCCCTACACATTCGTCGGAATGGGGGGACAGATCGCGTCCGAGATCAAATATGCCGGCTACGACCACATCGCCATCAAGGGAAAGGCAAAAAAACCCGTATACCTTTTCATCGAGAATGACCGCGTGGAAATAAGAGACGCGGCGCATCTCTGGGGCCTCGACACCCACGAAACGCAGCGGAGGATCAAAGAAGAGCTGGAAGACCCCGATGTCCAGATTGCCTGCATCGGCCCGGCCGGGGAGAATCTAGTTGTTTACGCGCTTATCCTCCATGACATCGACAACACGGCATCGAGAAAAGTCGGGGCTGTAATGGGATCGAAGAACCTGAAGGCAGTTGCGGTCAGGGGAACCCAGGGATTAAAGATAGCGGATCCCAAGGCGTTCATGGCCCTCTATGACGAATTCTATGACGACATTACCACGGGTCGAGGCAGTACCTTCGCACGAGTGCAGTTCCAGGAAGGAATATCGAGACAGATCGCCGAAGGCTATCAGTTTGCCTACGGCGCGGACATCCCCGAACATATCCCCCCTTCCCCAATGATCGACTTTTTGAAAAAATACATGGTTCGGCCCAGCGGATGTGCCTTCTGTTCCTTTCAATGCCACCAGATGTTCAGCGTCCCAGGGATTGGCAACGGGGCTACAACATGCGTCAACTATTTAGGGCTGCTCTTTCAGAAGATGTACGACGCCAGCGACTTTGATCTCTGGTGGGAGAGAACCATCCTCGCCAACAGGTATGGGGTGGACAGTCTCTCCATAGAAATGATTGGCGGCTGGCTCATGGAGCTTTACAGGAGAGGAATTATAACTGCGGCCGATACTGACGGGATACCGATGGAACGGCGAAGCAGGGAGGCCATCAGAACTCTCATCGAGAAGATTGCAAAGAAAGAGGGTTTTGGACAACTCTTCACCGATGGCATAGTCCCAGCCGCAAAGAAAATAGGGAAAGGGTCTCTCGTGTATGCCGATCAATACGACAATGCCTCTCCCTACGCATGGGCTGACTATGCGCCGGATCTAGGCCCTGCGGCGAAATGGAGAACTGGAGAGGTAGAGCGCGTACCGGGATTCGGGGATGGCTATGGGAACATACCTGCCTTTGCAGAAATCCTTGGGGTATCCTTCCATGAAGCCAAAGAGATTATCGACGGATTCTGTAGTGATGCATCGGAAAGGATCACTGGCGATCGAGATCTCTGGAAGACGCCGAAATATAACAAGGGCATCTCTCGCATCACAATCGAGAAAGAGGACGAGATTCTCCTGAGTGATGTGACCGGACATTGTGAGGCAAAGTCATCGTATCTGGAACACTACGGCCTTAGGTTCGGGATCGAGCACTACGCCAAGTGGCTCGAGGCCGCGACGGGCATTCCGTATACACCCGAGAAACTTCGAGAAACAGCCCGTAGGATGCGGTTATTGGTCGACTCCTACAATATCCTGTGCAGGCGGATGATAGGCGAAGAGCCTGCGGTCGGCATGCCCATCGAATCGTTAACGATCTTGCCGCAGCCTGGGCGGCCGAAAGACTTGGAGGAGATGAGGAAGGTACAGGAAGATTACTGCACGATGAGGGGTTACGATCCCGAAACCGGTGTCCCGACCAGAGAGGTGTTGGAGAAGCTGGGACTGAAGGATGTCGCTGACAGATTATCGGCGACGGAGGGCAATACCGGTGCCCAATAGTCTCCTAAGACCCAAAAGGTGAGGGCCCCCCGTGGAAAAAACGGATAGGTTTGCATAGGATTGGGAACCCTTAGGCCGTCATGGGGTTGCCTACAGATGGCTATTTGGGACATAACAACACTCTACGAAAGGAGGAAGGGACACGAAAATCATTGTCATATCCAAGGCAGAGCGGGAGAAATGGGCTAAGGAACTGGCCTCGTATAAAGAAAAACAGCTTGCGAGTTTCGGGGATTTTGGCCAGAAGATTACGCAAATTGCCAACGATGCAAATAGGCGTTATCCCTATGTTGAGATGATCGTCAAATGAAATATTACCCTGGTCACAAAGAAAGTAACGATTTACAGCGAGATATTCTTATCTTGCGAGTATGGCTTGGTGCAGAACTTATTTGCCAAAGCGCATTTGAGTGGATTATTCAACCCGCATGGCACTCATTGAAACTGGTAACGCGATGCTACTTAAATTCTGGCCAAGATAGTAGGAGGGACGGTTTCGCTAAACCAATTTGCGCGAAGGGTGCGAACAGGGGCAGTCAAATCCTCGGAATGTGTCATGGGTGGTGTTTTCGGGAGATGCTCGGCTATACCAAAGGGGAGTCGGGGAATCGTCGAAAACGGACTGCGGGATGGGCAGTAGAAGAAATACACCAGCCTGTCATTAGACCAGAAACAATGTAGGCTATTTTTCTACAATAACTTCTTAGAAGGAGGACGAAATGAAAAAAGTAAGATCAGTATCGGCTATTTCTTGTTTGGTGTTGGTATTTGCAGTGTTTTCTCTTTGGTGTTCTTTTGTCAAAGAAGCGGTGGCTCAAGCAAAGACTTTAAAGATCGGTTTAATTAGTTCGGTAACGGGTCCAATGGCGCCGGCATTCAAATCTGAACTTGATGCAGCAAAGCCAGCAGCAGATTTGGTGAACCAGAGGGGTGGGATTACCGTTAAAGGTCAAAAACACCTCATTGAAATTGTCACGGGAGACGATCAGTCATCACCGCCTGGTGCAGTATCTGCAG
>JBEKDJ010000385.1:0-4687 GCA_050014415.1 Thermodesulfobacteriota bacterium
ACCTAAAGCGTTCCGGGTCATCCCCGCAAGCTCTGCAATGTCCTTTACGGTGTATTTATATTCTACCTTTGGTTTATATGGGTGCTTCGATCCTCTTCTCGGCATTCTGACCTCCTATAGATTTCAATCCATCAGAGAGGGTGTTCGTTAGAACGACAGAAACCATTTTAGACACATTTAATGAGGATTTACAAGAGTAATCTTCACCATTGCAATAGGATTGTCAATGTGCATGTTTCGGGATGAAAGCCTCAAAATAACTCACTCTTCTGCTCGGACTCATACGATTTCGATTCTAAGCTTGGAGGTTAGCAAGATGCAGACTTCAATCCACAATCTTTGGGTTTCCTTGTCCGATGTGTAAACTTGTTTGCGTATTTCACATAGTATCAGAGTAAAGCTTTCTCTCAGTATTCAGTGGAAAAAGCAATCTTCTCATGGGGTAAAATCATGAGAGACAGGGTATTATTAAGAGAGCTAAAATCGTTAATGCCTTCATCTATGATGGAATATTGAAAGATAAAAGATACCTATTGATAAAACAAAATGATACCCTTATCGATTCTAACATCGGTTAGAGCCAGTCATTCACTAAGTAATGAGCGAATGGGACCATTCCTGGGCTACCTGTTTCACCTACTACTCTGCAATAGTGAGTTGGTCTCGGGGTTGAAGATTACCGAAGGAAATAAACAAAAAAGGCAGAGTCACTCCTGACCCTGCCTTCGCTTTTTGACAATTAAATATTAATCTACTTTTTAAATTTCCTTCTGAGTCCTGCAAGACCAATGAGACCTGAACCAAGAAGGAGCATGGTAGCGGGTTCGGGAACCGCAGCGGTACGATCATAAGAACCAACATCCAGAGTTTTTATGTCGAGAGGGAACCCATCCACACCTACTGGTCCTTCAACGATTATCCATCGGAATCCATCTACAAGAGTGGTTTGATGCCATATAAGCCAATCCTCGCCATTGCCTACCACGAGTGGGGCTAAGGTAGTGTGGGCCTCCCAGTCCAACCAATCTGTTTCTGGTCCGGTGAGTAACTCATAGTATGGGTTGACAATGGCCCCGGTCCAAGTTGTTGGAGCTGTAAATGTGATAGGCTCAACATACATAGGCCGGTCAACTCCACCTATGATGAATGTCTCCACTTTGTCGAACAGAAACGGCCTTCCGATCTGACTTGCGGATGTCCACGATGGATGAATAAGTAGACCTGAAAAAAGTACTGCCAAAAGGACAATAAACAAGCGGGAAGTTTTTGATAATGTATTCTTTTTCATCATCGTATACCTCACTTTTGAGTATTCTTCTCAAGTTTCTCCATTAAATGGTAGGCAACTCTTATGCTAGATTTTCGTATCACCATACCTCTTCAAAATTATTAAATTTTATTAAACCATAGGTATTTTAACAAAACCCAAAAGTGGAAGCGTTTTTCACAAAAGTCCTGAATTGCTTCCATTAAAAAGTGAAAAATGTTTCCCACTGTTTGTTGATTTCTATTTGAAGTCTTGTATTACGGAGGGAAATTGAAAAATCACTCTTTCAGGAAGAAGTCAACGGTCCCAATTTTGGGGCATCCAGAAGTTGAACATATCTTGCCACTATACGCGCCCTCCAAGAAATTACGATTTTACAATTAAATCCACTCCCGGATTAGTTCTGTTTATTACTGGATGAAGTGTTGCATCAGGGCAAGGTTTTCAAAAACGAGGAGTACATGAAGGAAGTCCTTAGGAAGGGGGTTGCTGAGTTCACCTACGCATCTTCACTCGGAGCTAACATTCATAGTTGACCATTACGAATAGAAAGCAAGCCAGGGTCGGCAGTAGTTCATATTTTTTTTGCACAAACTTGAACGAAAAAGAGAAGTCCCATAAACTTTATAGTGGATCAACCCGGCTTTTTCTTGAAAGTCCTTCAGTTCGTTCAAACTCCAGGTGCCTGATGTGCTGGTCAAATTAAAAGTCATATCCGTGATTATCCCCACCTGCTCCATTCTCGAGGATGTTTCTGACCTGAGATACTCTTGTATAACGAAATAACCACCAGGCTTTAACGCTTTCGCAACTTTTTTGGATACTTTAATGTTCTGTTCTGCACTGAAATGGTGCATCAGGCTTGACGTAAGAATGAGGTCATATCTGTTTTCACCAAAGTCATCTATCAAAGCATTACCTGCCCAATAATTAATTCTGTCTCCCATATTGAATTTTGCCAGAATCGGTTGTGCCTTTTCAACGGCTTGAGGAAGCTCGAGAATGGTTGCTTTTAGTGTTGGATATTTTTTACACAATTCAACGCAGTAAAGTCCGTGTGAACCGCCTATGTCTAACATCTCGGCAGGATTGCCCGGCATGGGTGCCATTTTGGACGCAGACCGTGCTGTAAATCTTGCAAGATCTTCCATTGAGAGTTGATACCAATTCCATTGTTCTTCTGTATAGGTGTCATGAACCCCCAGTCCTTTGCCCGTTTTTAAATATTCTTCTAAGTGATTCATCAAATCAACCCAACAACTTTCAATGTATCTGTTATGATTATACACACTATCACGACTATCTTTAAGACACCACTTTTTTGAAACTTTAGTCAAACCGAATTTGCGTTCTTTGTATTTAAAATGAGTGTGTGCTAAATTTAGTTGAAATTTAGGGAATGGCTCCTAAAATGGTGATAATCTCTTGATCCGCCAGGAGAGAGAGAAAGCCACCAAGAAAGGAGCCATTGATGAAGAGAATATTACGGATTGGCAGAGGTGTCAAGGTTAGGCGGGCAAGGGTCAGGGAGATTTGTGATCTTCCATTGAGGACAATGGATATCGACGTGAAGACGGAACTGATTCAGGCGTTGATTCCTCTCGGGCTGTGGCACTTGAAAGAGGTTCTGGAGCAAGAAGTGACCG
This sequence comes from Thermodesulfobacteriota bacterium, assembly GCA_050014415.1. Lineage (GTDB taxonomy): Bacteria > Desulfobacterota > BSN033 > BSN033 > UBA1163 > JBEKDJ01. The sequence continues at coordinate 2,914 of JBEKDJ010000385.1, forward strand.
CTCTGGCTGGTGAGCGATACAAGCGTGAAGGGATGAGCGGGTATGATCGTTGGGGGAAGCAATGGGGATCGGTCTATCTGAGGGATCAGAAGGTTCCGATCCTGGTGCCGCGGGTGAGAAACCAGCAAGAAGGGAAAGAGATTCGGTTAAGGAGTTATGAGCGGCTCCAAGAGCCTCGGAATGGGGATGGAGGGATTTTGAAACAGATCCTTCATGGATTAAGCTGTCGGAACTATGAGACGTGTGCGGAGGTGGTACCGGAGGTCTTTGGGCTGAGTGGATCGACGATTTCAAAGCGATATATTGGGGCGAGTACGAGAGAACTGAGAAGACTCTGTGAGCGTCGTTTGGAGGGCTATAACATTGTGGCCCTGATCCTGGACGGCAAGACTTTCGGGGCGGATGAAATGGTGATCGCCTTGGGGGTGACGGTTCAAGGGCGGAAGATACCGTTAGGGTTTGTTCAGACGGGGACGGAGAATGAGCGAGTAGGCCGGGAGATGCTCGAAGGGCTGCTGGAGCGAGGTCTCAAGATCGAGGATGGACTCTTATGTGTCGTCGATGGGTCGAAAGGATTGAGGAAGGCGCTCTACGAAGTCTTCGGGAACAAGGTCTGGGTCCAGAGATGCCAGTGGCATAAGAGAGAGAACGTGCTCCGCTATCTCCCGAAGGGGATGCAGGGGTCGATGAGGCGGAAGCTTCAGGAGGCCTATGAGGAGCCCATCTACGAGAAGGCCAAGGAAAAGCTCTTAAGGATACGGAAGCAGTTGCAGGAGATCAACCGATCGGCGGTGAATAGTTTGGATGAAGGGTTTGAGGAGACGCTGACCTTGCACCGCTTAGGACTGTTTCAGGAGTTGGGGATTAGCTTTAAGACGACCAACTGTATGGAATCGCTGATGGCGCTCATTGGTCAGAAGACCAACAAGGTGGATTATTGGCGCAACAGCGATCAGAAGCACCGGTGGTTGGCAGCAGCACTATTAGATATTGAGCCACGACTCAGGAGAGTGAAGGGATACCGATATCTCCCCCAACTTAGAGTTGCCATCCAGAGGGCGATTCAGACGGGTGGGGGGAATCATCAGGTGAAACAGGCCGCTTGAGGGGATAGTGGGATATGGACCGACGCGAGAAAACCGATTGTAGGGCAAATGGTGAGGTCATTCTTAGAACCCTAAGATCCCTACTTCTTAAAGATTTTAAGAATGACCAAAGCGGAGCAGTCCAGAACACTAGCAGGAGCCCTTCTCCAATTTCAACTAAAAATAGTATTGACTCTTGAGCTTCCTTTACCTTGATAGAAGCCTTATTCACCATTTTGCCTAAGAAATGGGCAAATATAACCTCTTAAATTAAAGGAAGATGGTCAAGGTGATTGTAAAAGACCTGATACCGGTTTAGAATCTACTCGTCATCATGATCGGAACGAAAAAGGCCCTGGCCATTGCCATAAGGAATAACAAACCCCAACGAAGGTACACTCTTCTCTCGGAGAGGCTGGCAGCGTGATAAGTGAACTGAAGAACGAATTCTCCTGGTCGAAAACGAGCGACGAAGTATTCAAAACCCGCCCACGGAGAAGGTTGCACTGAAGATAATGAAGAAGGCTTGGGTTCTTTTGTTCGAAAAGAAGGGAAAGCCTAGTACAGGAGCCTGAAGGAAGCATAAACAATGAGGGCAATCAAGAGAGCTACAGAGATCGAAATGACCAACAACCGAACATTGACTCTCTTTCTCCGGAAGGCTGATGGGTGTTTTGACACTTGGCTTT
>JBEKDJ010000386.1:0-5390 GCA_050014415.1 Thermodesulfobacteriota bacterium
CTGTCCTTCTTTTCTTGGTTTATCGATTCATATATCGTATTTGCCAATCGTGACGGGCTCGTGAGAGTCCGCCGATCCTGACGCTTCACGACAACCAGGGATTCTTCCTCCTCCGCGAGTCTTTCCCCATTGACCAGAAAGAAAAAATTCACTGAAAGAGCGCGGGCGATTTTTGTGAGAGCGCCGATCGTTGGTTCTCTCTTGAGGTTTTCTATCTGAGAAAGGTAACTTTTAGTGAACCCAGCTTGCTTGGCCAATGCTTCGACACTTAGCTTATTTTTACGCCTTAAATATTTAATTTTAGAGGATATTTCTTCCCATATATATTCTGCTTCTTTTTCTGTCTTATTCATACGATTAGCATTTGTACACTCATAGTGAACAAATGTCAAGAAAAAAAAGGGTTTTCTGAAAAAGCTTAGCAACCCCTGATCATGCCGATTAGTAATTGATTACATAGATTAGAAATGAGTTGAAATTAAAAATTTAAATTGTTGGGTTCCCATGACGAAGCGGGGTGAGTTTGTAGATTGAATGGAGACGAGATATGTAGTGGGTAAGATTTTTGTAAGGAGAAATGAGGTTTCCTGACTAGCATTTGAGTTGATGGACACCGTCAAGATAACCCTTCTCACAACTTTCAGCTGCTTATCTTCACTCTGGGGTAGATCTGAGGGTCAACGATTACGAAATCGTGCATCCCCATTCTATAAATGAAAATCATATTGAAACATTTTCGGTGTCCTTAAAACAGAAGATCTATAGCAGATAGTGAAACTTATGAATATTTAACCAGGACCACGAGATATGGAAATATTACTTTATGGTGAAGAGGGCCTTCACAAAGTGACCCATCTCCGAGCACACCGGTTCCTTTCCCTCTACGATAAAGGTGATCGTCGTTCATGGGAGTTGAGAGAAATGATTCATGACGTATCCGGCAGGCGGAGCGTGGGCTTGTGGGGCGAATGCTGCAAGTCGCCCAGCCGATCATCCCGAGGCAGTTTGCACAGGCCAGCATTTGGCCGGCTTGGATTTTTTCTCCCACGTGTATCCCCCAGCCTTTCGAGTGAGAGTATCCGCTGGTAACATCAAACGAGACAACCTGGACAACAAGCCCCGGTTGTCTCGTTTATAAGCCTAACAACTTAACGGATCATCAGGCTACGATTCTTTTGGTCTTGGTTTCCGCGCCACCTGCTTTGATAGCGACCTTCACAGCATCTTCCATCGGATCTTTGAAGGGCACCTCGATTCGGAGCAGGCCGTTCTCGTAGGTTGCTTCGGCTTTGTCCGGTTTCACCGGCCAACCTAGAGCCAGTGCTGAAACATACTCGATGTCCCTTGCTGGCGCTGTCAAATGGACGCTGTCTTCTAGGATCTTCACATCGATGGTATCCGTTGGCGCTCCTGGGATGGCGAACTCCACTACTAGCTTGTGGCTCTCTCCGTCAGCATATGCTACTGTATTGGGCGCAACCCTAATTCGATATTCCGGCATCTTGGCACCCTCCTTTTAGAACATATTTTGTAACTATTCAGCCCCATCTATTAATTTAAGAGTATCTTACCCCCCCCTAAAAAAGTCAAGGATTTTTTTTAATATAAAAATATAAAAACTGATGATTGCCAATTGAAATCAAGCACTCTCTAGCAAAATGTCCAATTGCGGACTTCAGGAAGAAAGAGTGGAGAAGTAGGCTGTTCTTTCTACCTCATTATAATAATTTGGTAAACGGTAAAGAAAAATCCTCTCTTACTCGGTACTCTTAGATATTTCAGCGGAACTTTTCACAATTACTATCTTATCGAGATTTTTTAAAGAGCGCTCATGGGCATCCTTATCCATTGAGGAAACGCAATCGGAGACCACTACCGGATAGAATCCCCTGTTCGAAGCATCACGCGCTGATGACTCGATTCCGATCTCGGTCGCAATGCCCGTAAATATCAGAGTCATTATTCCTCGGTTTCTCATCATGTACTCGAAATTCGTTCCTATGAATATGCTTGCCGTTGGTTTATCCAGAATAATGTCCCCTTTCTCTGGATGTAGGGCTTCGGGTATCTCTCTTTCCTTTGAGCCTGGTGACATGAAATCAGGCAACTTGTCAACCTCCTTAATATTGAAGCGTCTCATTGTACTGTAGAAAGACCAGGACGACTGGAATTCTTTCGGAACAGGAGTTATCAGAGTGTATACTATAGGCATCTTGCCACGTAGGCTCTTTTTTAGGCCTTTCAGGTTGCCTATAAACTCTTCTTTATTGAATATCCTATCCACAAGGCCATTTTGGACATCCCAGACAATGAGACAAGAATGCTTAGGATCGACTATTTCTTTCAAATTTTCATAGATAATGATTCCATTTGTATTTTTCATCAAAGGCTCCTTTTCCCTGAGATAGGCATTCAAAGGCAGAGCCATTTCTGACTTTCCCTTTGAATACCTTCCAAACCATTGAATTTATTATTTGACAGTTCTTTTGGTTAGGTCTTTCACAAGTTCTTTACCAAGCATGTAACACTTTCCCTTCGCTTCATCGCTGATAGGACGTCCACTACCCACTGTCTCGCCTATCTGCCGGAAGAACCGGTGAGCAAGGGACTCGAAAGGCTGCTTTACTTTCCCGCCACCACCCCCGTGGGAGCAGAAAAGCACAGCTGGCTTTCCCTTAACAGACTCTCCTGACTGATCCCACAGATAGATATCGTCAAAGAAGGTCTTGATCGTGCCGGCGACGTATGAGAAATAGTCAGGGGTGCCGACCGCAACCGCATCAGCAGCTAAAAATTCTTCCAGGGGTACCCGCCGTTCGTTTGTGTTAATAAGGTTAACTTCCGCTCCGGCTTCCCGAGCCCCCTCCGTAAGCGCTTCCGCAAGCACCTTTGTATTCCCAAACTGCTGGCTATGGTAGATGACAATAACTTTTCCCATGTTCTCTCCTTTCATCAGTGATTTCGAAAGGGTATGAAATCGGGTTCACCATCCAACGAGAACTCCTTCTTTATTATTTGAAATACTCAATAATCTATAAGACTGAATCGATTATTTTGTCAAACAAAAAGGGAGAGGGATTTCTTTCTGGTTTTCATAAAGATAAGGGTTAAATAATAAGTTGATGCAAGAAGCAAAGCAATCGCTTCCACCCACTCTTTTGTGGGATTTCTTATTACTCTTAATACATGAAATTGTGGGAGGGAAGGAGAAGGTATGCTGGTGAGCAGGATGGTTTGGCGATTATGGGATGAAGTCCTGAATACTTGTGGGAAACGTGGGTTTGTGGAGCACAGGAAGAAGTCAACGGTCCCAATTTCGGGGCATCCAGAAGTTGAACATATCTTGCCAAGATGTGCGCTTTTTAAAAGCGTTCGATATGAAGAACAGATAGAAACTACTTAGAGGCTATACCCGTAGAAAATGAGTTAAGAATGGAGATTTCCCCGTCGATTGCCAACTGTAATCAAGTATGCCCCATTAAATTGTCCTGATCTCGATTACAAGGAAGAAGTCACCATAGCTCTTGACAATGTCTGTACAATCAAATCCTGACTTTCGCAAATGAGGGAATTAGCGTTCCGGCCATACTCATTTCAGGCAGTGGATTGACTATTTGATCTTGCCAAGCTGGCTAAATAGGCTGTAAGTATCCGCTACATCCCAATGCTCAGCAATCAGCCCATCCTGGATACGGAATATATCGACAACATCAAAGTTCAATCCGAATTTGGGTCTATAACTTCCTCGTAATGCCCCATGCCCGGGTTGCTTGAAATTTATCTTGAATTAGTATTGGCACCACTATACAATCTGCTATGGAAAAAAGGGAAGCAATCAGGCAAGCAAAGAGGTTATTTCCCTAGGAGCCTGATTGAATTCGTGGATGAGAGAGTGTAGAATCGGCTGAAAAGCCAATAAAAGGACAGGCGGCATAGGATAAGAAGCGTGACGATAGCATCATAGCGACTGGAAGGGAGGGGGAAAAGATGAATCAACCTTACTCAGATCCCGATGTAGGCAAGACACCGGAAAAGCTCTTTGCAGAACGTACCAAGCGGCTTCAGGATGCCCTGCATTTGAGGCAGCCCGACCGTATCCCGATTCAGCTCGACATGAGTTACATGCTTGCGGAGATGTACGGGGTCACTCACCAGGAGCAGCACGAGAACGCAGAGAAAGAACAGGAGATGCTGGAGAAAGCAGCGTTGTACTTTCAGCCTGATAGCATAATGGGGGTCTTCAACAACCCGGGACCGAGCCTCGCAGTAGGTGACCGGATGACGAAGTTTCCCGGCCACAGCATGGACCCGAACGGATCTTTTCAGTTCGTCGAAGGGGAATATATGAAGGCAGAGGATTATGATGCCTTCATCGAAGACCCGGCGGACTGGAGCATCCGGAAATATTGGCCTCGCGTCTTTACCGAGCTCGAAGGATTGGCCCTTCTACCTCCTTTGGGTATCGCAGCCTTCGGCGCCTACAGCCTGCCGCAGCTCGGCATTTTCAAGGCCCCGCCGGTCGCCAAAGCGCTCCGTGCCCTCGCCAAGGCCGTCGAGGCCCAGGCTGTGGCGGATGCTCGGGCCATGACGTCGGGTCAGAAATTGGCGGCCCTTGGCTTTGCCCTTCCGACGCTGGTAGGTTCCGTAACGGAAGCCCCCTTCGATCTCATGTCGGACACGTTACGGGGCATGCGGGGCATCATGCTCGACCTCTACCGCCGGCCCGAGAAACTGCTCGCTGCCCAGGAAAAGGTCCTTCGTTTTCAGCTTGAGTATGCCATCGGCTTCAGTCGAGCCACCGGCATCAATGCCTCTTTCATCCCCCTGCACCGAGGTTCCGACGGCTTTATGTCGCTGCCCCAGTTCGAGAGATTCTACTGGCCCCAGCTTAAAGCGTTCATGTTGGGGCTGGTCGATGCGGGGATTATGCCCTATGTCTTCTATGAGGGGATATGGGACCAGCGGCTCCATTACCTTGCCGAACTACCCAGGGGAAAGACCGTCGGGTGGTTCCAGTCAAGCGATATCTTCAAGGTGAAGAAAGTCCTAGGTGACACGATGTGCATTGTAGGCGGCATGCGTAATTCCTTGCTTCAGGCCGGCCCGACCGAGACGGTCCGTGCATTTACCATCAGGTTGTGCCGCGAGGTGGGCAAAGGCGGAGGCTTTATCATGTCCACCGGCGTCGGGGAGATGGAAGGTTGCAGACCTGAATTTGTCAAGGTGTGGGTTGACACGACGAAAGAATACGGTGTCTATGGATAGACTAAGGCCCCAGTATGTCGAGAAATATTCGACATACTGGTTTAGTCTTTAGAAGAACGAAGGGGGACGGTGGGTAACAGCGATGATAAATACACTACCCTCACCCTTACCCTCTCCCGTCAAGG
>JBEKDJ010000387.1:0-9110 GCA_050014415.1 Thermodesulfobacteriota bacterium
TTCGGTCCGTTGGTGACAAGGTAACCTCAGAAGTCATACGTCGGTATATAAAATACCAGCACAGTGAGCAATTAAGTTTTGTGTTTTAATGCCCCGCAGCTCTGCTGCGGGGTAGTTTACTCTGGACAGTCTCCAATATCAAGCCTTCCGAAGTGTGATGGGGAAAGTTGTTCAGGAAGTAGATGATGTCTTGAAGCGATTAGCGGGCCACAAGGAGAAAAGGAGAACCAGCAAAGCATTGAAAGAGGCCTTACAAAGGGTGCATCGCGCCTTGGCCTTGAATCCGGATCTCTCTCCTTTTGGTGCCATCCCCCTAGCAGGTGAAGGAGAAGGGATGGGGGGTGCGGGTGCGGTCGCAAAGAAGTTGGATCGGATGGAGGAGAAAGAGGCTCAAATGGTTAAAGAAGAGAAGACGGCTGAGTCCACCCCCCCACCTCTCTCTTCACCGAAGAAGGTTAGGAAGAAATCTCCCAAGGTCAAGCGCTTAACTCCCAATGCCGTTGTTCAGAGGATGAGATTTGGTGAAACTGGGATCTCCATCTGTGTCGATGATTTTGGAGAGGATGGGCCAGAGTGTTTTACAGAGGGAACGGTGATCTATATCAACCAACAGCATCCTCTCTATCAAAGGGAATCAAAAAGACCAGAGACACATATCCTTAATGTCACAAGACTCATCACACAAGAGATCTCGTTAATGAAGGATACAAGAAATCCGCGGCAGGCCTTTACAAGACAAAGCAAACTCCTCCGGGACGCCTTCATCGAAAATCCCGTTGGCTGAGCCATTTACCTCAAACCATCGAAACAGCTTCCTTTCCCTTCTGGAGTTGATCGAATCCCTTGATGGTAGTGACGTTTCGTGCTATGGTTAGCAGAGATGACTCCCAGACCATGCTATGCTTATTATTATGGGGGACTCCCATTCAAAGGATCACGAAGGAGGGGCCGATTGTGGGTTACAGAAGATGTCCTGCACTTTGATGTTCCGGAGGGGAAAAAGGGTGAGAGAATCGATTTAGAAATACCCTTCTCCAAGATGGGGAAAATCCTCCTTACTCGTGACAACTACTATGGATCAGACACGGTCCTTTTCAACCTCACCTTTCGAGATCAGATCGAAAACTCCTTCACCGTGCGGTTTGCACCCATCGCCCTCATTCCAAGAAGGAGGATCGCCCTCCAGAGAGAATGGTTTGACTATTTAGCCGAGGTCATCAACGCTTTGGGAAGTGCCTCACCCCTTTCCACCAAATAGTCCTTATACTCCTCATAATTGGGTTGCACCCACATGGGCGTTCCGAAGATCTCGTGCATCATGATGTTGAAGGCCACCTGGGTAATGTAATATCGATGATGATGCCGCAGAATCGGATTGGGTGAGAGCAGCTTAAGCAATTCCCTCGGCCGCCAGTAGTACTGCCTCATAATGTCTTTGTAGATGAGGTTCACCTGCTCCAAATTATCCGCTTCTCTCGTCGGCATGATGGCGTGGAGATAGTCGTAATTACGATAGTCCCAATCCATGATTCTTCCCATCTCTTTCATCTTCCCAAAAAGCGGGGTCCCGGGAAGAGGGGTGATTAGGTTGAGGCCGAAGTGATCCACATATCTTCTGAAGAATCTGAAGAACTTCTTACGGTCTTCCTCCGTCTCATTCCAATGGCCGATGAGTAGTGTCGCCATGACCATTAGCTTATGCTTCTTCAGAAGTTCCATGGCCTTGCGGGCCTGATCCACGGAATGGCGCTTCCGGATATCTTTGAGCACGGAGTCCGAGTGATATTCGAGCCCCATCATAAATTGGTAGACACCCGCCTCTCGATAACCATCCAATAGATCTTCATCCCTGATGATGAGATCGGCCCGGGACTGGAGCCAGAAGTGCTGATGGGTCTTCCGCTTGAGCATCTCTTCGATAAACCCTACGCCCTGCTCCCTGGTCACATTAAAGGTGTTATCACCCACGTAGAAAATATCTCTGTTGTACTTTTCCTTGAGGAGTTGGAGTTCATCAGCAATCAATTTGGGGCTCTTTCTCCTCCACGTCCTTTTATAAAAGGCCGATTCTGAGCAGAAGGTACAATCCCAGGTGCATCCCCTTGAAAAATTGAGGACGAGTCCTCTCCTCCCTTCCGACGGAAGTTCAACGTAGGGATGCTCCATCTGGGCGAGATGGTATGCGGGCATTGGGAGGGTATCGAGGTCTTTGATAAAAGGTCGATCCCCGGTATAGACAAAATCCCCTTTTCCGTTGAGATAGGCGAGACCTAGGATCTTCGAAAGATCTTCCTTCTTCTCGATAGCACGGAGAAATCCAGTCAGGGTTACCTCTCCCTCTCCCACACAGACATAATCAATGGCAGGACAATCCCTGAGCGTCTCTTCCGCCATGAAAGAAGGATGCTCTCCTCCCATGATGATGGTCGATTGAGGGCTAATCTCTTTGATCAGATTGGCAGCATTCATTCCGTCATAAACAAAAGCTGTGCAGATGACGGAGATGCCCACGACATCGGGTTTCTCTCTTCGGATCTTTTCTTCGAGATCCCCCCAAGGATTTTCATTCAGGGTACAATCCATGTAATCGATATCGAACTGCTCTCTTTCTAAATAGGCTAATAACTGAAGGCATCCTGGTGAAGGGGTCCAGGCTCGAAGGATGGTCCAGATTTTATGAGGTGGATCAACCAGTAAAAATCGCATCTCTTGGTTTCCCTATGATTAGATTTGTTGTTCTCTCTTCAAACGCCGTTTGATGAGATTTTTCAAGAGGGGCTTAGCGAAAGGAAGACGAAAGATGAAGTGAGAAAAAGGGGCTTCAAAAATCTCTCCTGAAAGAAGCTTATCTGAAAAATCTCTCACCCTCTGGGCGGCTTTCCTCAATTCCTTCTCGTTCACCACTGCCACCTTGTCAAAAAGGTTCTCACAATAACGGCACTGGGAACAACTCGTCTGATTGCAATCCACTTTCCTAAAACGTTCGATGAAGCCATCTAGCTTCTTATTATCCAGCCGGATGAGTTCTCTTACCTCAAGATCAAAGACCTTCTCCAATTGAGAGATTTTCATGATATTCACATGTTCTGGCTTGATAAAGTACTCCAAATGGATGGGAGTAAACGCTCCCTTTCTTGGAAGGGTGAAAAGGTCTAAGAGGTTTCCATCATAGTGGCGGTTTTCGTAAGCCTTTACGTGTTCGAGAAGGAGAGGAGTCCGTTTGAAACGCTCCGTAATTTTGAAATGATCATAACCCAGATTCTCATAATACGAGATATCCTCTGGCCTGATCCAGGGGGATTTCAAGAGCTCCACAGGATCCGTCAATTTCCTGTAAAGGCAGAGATATCCCGGGTACTGAAGATAGCAATAATCCTCGTCTTCTCCCTCCCTCGAAGCATGACCATCGTGGTTAACGTGTTCGAAATTGTAGGGGCATTGCCAGAGGCAGATATTATTGACAATCAGTTCTAAATTGCATTTGGTTGCTTTTTTGATTGCTTCGAGGGTTTTGAACTCACGGTTGATGTGCTCATCGACGATGATCTCCTCGACACCCATCTCCTCGTATTGGAGGGCTTTCCTGACGGTGTTGACTCGGGCGGTCGTCGAAACCTTCACCTTGAGGTGAGGGAAACGTTTGTTCACAAGGTCGATGAGATAAGGGATGCCTATAGTGACCGAATCCGCACCGGCTTGGCTGATCCATTCCAAGAGATCGACCAATTGTCTATACCCCTTTCTTGAATACTGAAGGTTTCCCAGGCAGGGGGCATTGAGAAGATAGCTGAACTCCAACCCTCGATCGTGGCAAGCTCTTACGTACGCTTCCACATCCCTTCGCTTAATCTGAGGCAGCACAAACCCTGGCCTCGCCCCACCGACAATATCAAACGGGAGTTTGCCAAAGAGAGCATCTACCGATGTCCCTTTCACAGCATCCAAGAATGCAGTATCCCAATTCGCCCCAACACGCAGTTTCATAATCTTTTTAGATAACATGCAGAACTTAGTTTTTTCAAGGAGGCGTATTCTTTGTTTCAGGAAGAAGATAAGGTATTGGAACTGTCAACAACGGGGTTCGAATGGTAGAGAGTTAAGGATTACTTACCTAATGCCGCACACTATGCCATTGCAAGAGGAGAAAACTTCTAAAGGGAGGACAGAAAGGTTATATATTCGAATAACTCGACGATGCCCCCATAGGACTTATCCCGAAAGTGAACTTGATTGTAAAGGAGAAACGGATATGTTTGAAAAACCACTTATTTGAAGATTGCACCTACAATTCGTTGCCCAACGATGACATCTTGAGCTGAGGATTACTGGTAGAAATCACGCATCCCAGCTGAATATATGAAAATCAGATCGTGGCTTTTTTGAAGTATCGGAAACAGAAGATAGATAGCAGATATTGAAACTTTTTCGATATCATAATTCGCTTTCTATTAAGAAAGCGGCTCATCCTCTTCCTTTGGGTTATAAACATGAAGACGAAAGCAGGTTAGAGATGGCAGAGGGACTATATTTGTGGATCCTCTCCCAAAAGTGATCCTCCTGAGGCGTCTGGTATGTCTCCCGGTCTCGAAGGGTCTCGGAGGCTGAGCGCCTGGTTTGGATTGCGGTATATTTCAGGATAATAAGCTGATCTCTCAAAGTACGTCTTCAGCATCGGGGCAGGCTCCGGTTATCGCTTCAAACTTTTTTTCAGCATCCTCACCTGATAATTTTCTTTCATATTATTACGCGCACTTTGGGGAGAGGAACCCTAAATTTTATTGCTACAACTCTTCGTTTCCCTATTTAATCACCCCTTCCTTTTTCAGTTCCTGAATTTCCCGATCTGTATAGCCCATCTGGTGCATGACCAGATCAGTGTGTTCTCCCAAAGTCGGGGCGAAGCTTCGGGTGCCTGCTCGATTGGCACTAAAGTGCACGGGATAGCCAGGGATCTTCGCATCGCCAAGGAGACGGTCCTTAAAGCCGACCACATAGTCGTTGACCCGGGCTTGAGGATCATCCCGGATTTCATTGATGTTTAGAATAGGGCAGACCATTAGTTTTTCTTTGAGCAATGTCTCCATCCATTCGTCTCGCGTCTTAGTTGCAAAAACCTTGTCAAAAATGGCGACCAACTCGGCACAGTGAACGTTCCTTCCCGAGTTATCCGTAAACCGAGGGTCGGCAAGAAGGGCGGTTTGGCCGGTGGCTTTGCAAAAGAGAGGCCAGTATTTCTCTTCGGGATGATGCGCAACCATGATCCACTTTTTGTCCTTGCACCGGAAAAGGTTGCGCAGGGGAGAGTGGTCGTAGCGGTTAGGCGAAATATCCATCGGACCAAGCGAAAGAACATTGGCCAACATGATATTAGGGTACATCAGCCAAAGCCCCGTGCCATAAAGGGAGACATGGACTTCCTGACCCATTCCAGAGCGCTCCCGAACGAGCAAGGCGGTCAGAATGGCATGGCTTGCCGCGATGGCCGTGGCCTGGTCCATCACCCCACCGTGGATGAAGACAGGCTCAGACGCACCGGTCACATACATCAATCCTGAGCAGGCCAGGCCAAGAGGATCGAAAGCACCGAGATCCTTCATCGGACCTTTGGGTCCATATCCTGAGACATTGGCGTGGATGATCTGAGGATTCACTTGACGTAGGCTCCCATAATCAATGCCCAATTTGGCTTTGGTGGTTTTGCGTAGATTAGTGAGAAAGACATCTGCCTCTTTGACCAGACGATGAAGAATCTCGCGTCCTTTCTTTTTTTCAATATCGAGATAGATCCCCTTTTTGTTACGATTCGATATCTGGAAAAAAAGGCTCTCCCCGTTCGGAAGGGACATGTCAATTCGTCCCAACTTGGTCCAGTTACGAGCCGGATCGCCTACCCCTGACTCTATCTTCATCACATCAGCTCCCATGTCGCCAAGGATGGCACTGGCTCCAGGACCAGCATGGAAGATCCCGTATTCCACTATCTTTATCCCCTCAAGGGGCATCGGTCTTTTCCTCGTGTTATGCAGAGTGTCTTTCATCAGATCTCCTTCTTTTTTCCTTAATCAAGGTCCAAAAAAAACAGTATAAAAGATGATGCCATTTTTGGCAATGATCACAACCCTATACTGCGTACAGCTTGCCAAGATGTGCTATTTCCAAAAGACTTCGGTATGAAAATAAATCAAAGCCCTTCATTTGTTCCGTTTATTATCACTCGAAATGTTGCATAGAAGGGTAGAAATTGAAAAACGAGATTTCAGGAAGAAGTTGATGCGTCATTGCGAGTCCTTATGGGGGCGAAATAATCCTTTGTCTTGCATAATTATGAAGTGGAAGAGGGAATTGTATGGCTTTCAGGTGTTAAAATAGATTCATGCGGAATGAGGCATATTCATACAATGAGCTTGACGATGGGAGGGTTGTGTGCCTGACCTGTCAGAGAAGATGCACTCTTTCTCAGGGTAAAAATGGGTGGTGCAGAACGAGGATCAGTGAAGGTGGAAAACTTTATAGCCTGATCTATGGAGAAGTCTCCTCGATTTCGATCAATCCAATAGAAAAGAAGCCTGTCTTCCATTTCTTCCCAGGTTCGAGATGGCTTTCTGTCGGTAGTGTAGGATGTAACTTCCGCTGCCTCGGCTGCCAGAATTGGGACATAGCACACTGGAAGGAAGGTTCCATGTACACGGAATACCTGTCTCCAGAGGAATTGGCTTCCAAGGCGAAAGACACAGGGGCTTTGGGCATATCCTGGACCTTCAATGAGCCCGCGCTCTGGTTTGAATATACCCTGGATGGAGCCAAACTCGCAAAGGCTCAGGGGCTCTATACAAATTATGTTACGAATGGTTTTATCACAGAAGAGGCCTTCGATATGATCATCCCCTTCCTTGATGTTTACAGGGTTGACATAAAAGGGTTCTCCGAGAGAACATATGAGAGAATAGGCCATATAGCAAGGTTCAATGGAATTCTTGAGATAACCAAGAAGGCAAAGGAATATGGGATGCATGTTGAAGTTGTAACCAATGTTATCCCCGGATTTAATGATGATGAGAAAGAGATCAGGGGAATCGCATCATGGATAAGGAATGTCCTCGGCCCTGATGTTCCCTGGCATGTGACAAGGTTCTACCCGCACCTTGAACTGAGTCACCTCCACCCCACCCCTATCTCTGAACTCGAAAGGGCATGGTCGATAGGAAAGGAAGAAGGACTCTGGTATGTCTATCTCGGAAATGTCCCTGGTCACAAGCTGGAAAATACATATTGCCATAAGTGTGGTGAACTTCTAGTAGAAAGATATAACTTTGAGATTATCAGAGCCAGGATTAAGGAAGATAGATGCTCGAAATGCGGGACCCTCATACCAGGAAGATTTAAGCCTTAATTAGGTTTCTTTGATTCATCTCCAAACAGGTGTGATGGGGTAAAATAATACTAAGGGCTCGAGACTTCACAATTTGCAGTGCTGACCACGATTTATGTCCGTTTTTGTTAGCCTCTTGAATTTGTAGGTTTGTGTTCATCCATCTTGGCAAGAGAATGGCTCAGTGCGAAATATGTAATGCCAAATCGAGCTCCATCTCAGGGGAGCTCAACGTATGCCGTAAGTGTATAAGGGAGAAACCTAAGGATGCCCTGTCAATTACAATGGAGGCTCACGGGAGAAGTAGGTCTGCCTTCGGACTACCTCAAACGCCTCCGAAAGAACCCGGGGGTCTTCCCTGTAACCTCTGTGTGAATGAGTGTAGGATTCCGAAGAACGGAATGGGATACTGTGGATTGAGGAGAGTGGTGGGAGAAAGGCTAGCAGGGGTGTCCTCAGAGGAAGGCAAGCTCTCATGGTATCATGACCCCCTACCCACTAACTGTGTTGCTGACTGGGTATGTCCGGGAGGAACAGGTGCGGGCTATCCAGAGTATACATACTCCACGGGACCGGAGGTGGGGTACAAAAACCTCGCTGTGTTCTTCCATGCATGTTCCTTTGATTGTCTCCACTGTCAGAACTGGCAGTTTAGAAGGGAGACCCTGCGTTCTAAAACAATCCCTTTAGAAAAGCTTCTTTCAGATGTTGATAGAAAGACGTCCTGTATCTGTTATTTTGGGGGTGACCCATCACCCCAGCTTCCCTTTGCGCTGAAGGCTTCAAGACTTGCCCTCGAGAGAAATGAGGGGAGAATCCTCAGGATATGCTGGGAGACGAATGGATCCATGAATAAGGGGCTTGTCGATAAGATGGTAGAGCTTTCTTTGAGTTCCGGCGGCTGCATAAAGTTTGATCTGAAGGCATGGGATGAAAATCTCCACATCGCCCTTACAGGTATCACCAATAAAAGAACACTGGAGAATTTTTCGAGGGTCGGCCAGAAGATCAAGACAAGATCTGAGCCCCCCCTCCTCATCGCAAGCACCCTTCTTGTGCCAGGCTATATAGATGAGAACGAGGTCAGGGACATCGCAAGATTCATCGCCTCCATAAGTCCTCATATCCCTTATAGCCTTCTTGCCTTTCACCCCCATTTCTATATGTCAGACATGCCCCTAACAACAAAAGCCCTCGCAATGACATGTCTCAGAGTTGCTCACGAAGAGGGATTAAACAATGTAAGGATTGGGAACCTTCATCTCCTCGTTTAACAAGGGGTAAAGTGGGAGAAATAGAAGATAGGAATCTGATGATTGAAGAATCAGTCTTTGTTTGATAAGAACTCGTTCTAGGGTGAGTTGAATATACTGAAAACAGAGACGTATGTCAGGCAAATTATCTATTACTATTTGAAATGTTGTTTTGAGAGAGGAAATTCAGAAATCACCATTTCAGGAAGGAGTCTCTATTTGCGGCGAACTGTCTTTTTGAGTTTCTTTCCCGAGATTTGAACTCGGCTCTTACCCCTCTTCACTCTCTTTCCCGCCCCTGGTGCAGAGGTAAAAAAGTCCCCTTCAAAACGTTTATCAATAATTCTCCTCACCAAGAAACTTACAACACTCTTGAAATCTCCAGGTTCGATCTTCCCATGAACTTTTGCTACACCTAAAGCGTTCCGGGTCATCCCCGCAAGCTCTGCAATGTCCTTTACGGTGTATTTATATTCTACCTTTGGTTT
>JBEKDJ010000388.1:0-7013 GCA_050014415.1 Thermodesulfobacteriota bacterium
TTGCACCTTCCAGATTATTGCTGGAGAAACAAAAACTCAATGGGTATCCCGTCTGGGTCTTTGCCATACAGAAACTCGCCCGGATGATCCGGGATACCCCCCTCCATTCTCTTGGGTGCGCAAAGAAACTCTATGCCCAGCTTTTCTCCATGGGCTTCAACCTCGCGGATATCATCGCAATTGAAGCAGACCTGCAGATAGCCGTAATCCCCCCACATGGCAGAGAAAGGAATCGATCTTCCACGCGGTTTGAGGACCTCGAAAAGCTCTATCATGCCGTCGCCTTTGCTGGCTGCTGCGAGGAGGCAGGAGCGAACCCTTGTGTCCTCACCTCCGGAAACCTCATCAACCAGTCCAGAAAAACTCTCATGGCTATTCATGATCACGGCATGCAAACCCAGTTTCTTCTGATAAAAAGACATCGAGCGCTCCAGGTTAGTCACGCTTATTCCTATCCAGCGGGCGCCTCCGAATCCGTCCTTTACCTCCACGTTTGTCATGGAAACAAGCTCTACAAGGTTTCCATCCGGGTCTCTGCAGTAGACAAAGGAATAATCACCCCATCCCGTGATCGCCGCCAGCTTCGGCCTGCAACAGAAATCCACTTTCCCCTTCAGCTCTTCGTAGGACGCTCTTGCATCGGATACGGCAACCGTAATCTTGGCAACCCCGATATCGCCGTATCTAAAGTCCTTGCGGATAGCCCGTGGAACAGGGGTCGTCATCTGGATCAGCTCAATCAATATCCCCCCTGCTTTTTGCTTGAGTATAACGCCACCGAATACCACGTGCGGAGCCCGTACCACTTCGGACATCAGTTCCTGCTCTGACTGATCGAATTCGGCAAATACCTCAGTGTACCCTAGGACATCCCGGTAGAAGGACTTCATTGTCTCAAGGTTCTTCACTCCAATCGCAACATGATGGACGCCCGATACTCTACTCATCGTAAGCCTCACCCTTCATTGTTCCTGGTTGGACGCTTGATGCTTTATTCGATGTACTTCCGCGCATTCCTGCCAGCGATGCGGCCGGAATTTGCGGCAAAGGCTGAGGTTCCACCGCTCATAAATACGTCATAACTGTCTCCGTACATCCCCCCGGCATCCAGTCCACCGGCATAGAGCCCGGGGATTGGTTCCTCTTCCTTGCCCACCACTTCCATTCTGTAGTTGATCTTGATGCCTCCCAGAGTTCCGAGGAAAGCCAAGTAGCTTCTTATCGCATAGAATCTCGGTCCTTTCAGCGGTCGGAGGTATTTTGGGTTCTTCGCAAAAAGGTCATCGTGGCCCTTCTCACAGAAGCTGTTGTATTCGTCGAGAGTGGCCCTGAGGGCTGCGGGATCCATCCCCATTTTCACTGCCAGCTCTTCCAGGGAGTCCGCCGCGAATACGTTGGGATTTCTGTTTTCAAGCATTTCCTTCAGCTCCTCATTGAGCTCGAGAAACCTGGTTCCCGGGGGTCTTACCATTCCCATACCCATGATCACCCCCGTGTCCATCATATCCCTCTTTGCGGCCTCATCGAAGATGCTATAGCTGTATTTTTCCTTAAGCCTGGCCAATGCATTGCCGTCAAGTGTAAAGTTAGGCGTCATGCTTTCGTCGCAGTACCGTTCTCCTCTCTGATTTACGTAGAGATTGGGCTGCATGGCAACGCACTCGAGCTGTTGCATGAACTTTACTCCCGGCCCCAAGAGCGGCCCGACCCTGAGAAGCTGTAGGAGCCCCATCCCTTCCTCAGCCGCACCCACCTCCCAGGCCATGCGAATACCATCTCCCATCTTGTCGACGTTACCCAATGGAAAAAGATTGACGTTCAGGTCATAACCCGTGTATTTCTTGATCCACTCGTTGTTGTTTGCGTACCCGCCGGTGCCGATGACAACCGCCTTTGCTGAAACCTCTATCTCCTCGCCATCGACCTCTGCAACAACACCGGTAATCCTGCCTCTTTCTTTGAGGATCCTCCGGGCGGACGCGGCCAGCCGGATATCGACACCCCTTTCCTTGGCTCTGGCAGCGAGAACCCTGATCATAGGCCCTCCTCTTCCATCAGGGGGCCCTTTGAGAACGTGCCAGGTGCGGGGGCTATCGTACCAGTTGGATTTCGGTCCAATGAATTCAACCCCCTGCTGCTGGAGCCAGGCGATTGTAGCAGCCGATTCATTCACAAAGGCCCTCACCAGACGGGGGTTCGCGCGCCAATGGCTGTAGTTCATGATGAATTTAAACGCGTCATCCCTGGTGATCCCGATGGAGTCCAGCCGCTGCATGGCGGTTTCGACCCCGAACATCCCTTCAGGGAAATTCGAGCTTCCCCCAATGCTTCGCATCTTTTCGAAAAGAATGACCCCGGCGCCACCTTCCGCTGCTGTCAAGGCCGCGGATAGACCGGTCAATCCAGACCCGATCACGACAATATCCGTTTCTCGTCAATCCAGACCCGATCACGACAATATCCGTTTCTCTTAGCGTCTTGCTCATGGCTTACCTCTTCTCTGCTGGGAACCATTCTTCGTCAGTCATTGAGCGCCTGACTGCATCATACCGACCTTTTCTTCTTACTGTTCCCGCAAAGCCTGTATTCTAACTGCCACAGGACTGCCCGTGGGAATCTATTTGACGTAAGACACAAATTCTCCTCTTTTTCCCTTAAGATCGGAAAGATGTCCTCAAGCGACTCTTGGTGGTTGGTCATCAGAGTACAGGCGAACGTACCCGACATGCCCTCTTAAACCTGATCTTCTCAGAAGCGTTTCTTACGCCAGCCTGCTCATCCGTGCCGGCCGCCTTTGTTGGTTCCGACGTTATCATCACACCGTCTTAGCCAGCCCCGTGGAAGCTGTCAAGCTGCTTCTTCGGGCCATGCTTGTCTTGCATGAGCTTCTTGAAGGGGTCACACCCCGCAGGTCATGATTTGAGCTATCTTGCCCTTCAGACCAGGATCGTTTTTATTTGAATGGCAAGAATTCAAACTCTATTTTATCCTTCATAATTCGGGAAAACGTTATGTCCCTGAGCATCAGACGGTTAATCCCGATCAGCTCCTTTCCGCCAAATCTCCCTTTTCCATAAGGTGTGTCGATACTCGTCATAGTCTCCAGGGCACTCACCACCTTGTCAGTATCGAAGCTTTGCGCCTTCTCGATGCCCTGCAACATAACCCAGAGGGCTTGTAGCGTAAGGACATGGTCGAAATTAAACTGATCCTTGACCTCCTTTTCGACCAGCTTGCGGAACTCTCCTACGATAGGCAGCATCTTGGGACTATAGACGTCCGGTATCGCATGACAAATATCGTACGCATATTTTGGATCGATCATCCCCTTGAGCATGTTGGTGTCACCAAAGCCCGCAGAAACTCCGGTTATGGGACCGGTAAAACCGAGCTCCCGAGACTGGTTGATAATCCCTTTGGCCCATGGCAATATAGCAAAAATGCATTCGATGGCATCAGGCTTCTGTGCCAGTGCCTTGGTGAGTATCGGGTAGAAGTCTTCAGTCGGGATTTTGTAAGATTCATTGAACACTACCTCCATCCCACGCCCCTTAATCTCTTTCTCCATCACATCGCTGGCTACCTTGACGCCCGGATCGTCAGGCTTGATGATAGCAATTCTTTTGACGTGCGGGTAGAGGGTTTTGAGCTTGTTGTAGGCAACGGGGATATCGTATAGAGTCGCCTCTGCACAGAAACTATACCGGTTTGGAGGACCGAAGGGTAGCGGATCCGTGCGATTAGGGCATACGCGGAGAACCTTCGCTTCTTCACAGATCGGCGCAATTGCATAATCGTTCGGCACAAACATCGGGGAGATTACGAATTTGATGTCATCCTGTAGAAGCTTGTTCGCTGCGGACACCGCGCCAGGGGGTGAAGACTGGTCATCCGCAGTCACGATCTCGATGTGATACTTTTGGCCTTTGACAGTGATCCCGCCCCTCTGGTTCACCAAATCTGCTGCTGGTTTTGCTGCATCCAGTTCAGACTTAAATGCCGGCGCCATTGGACCTGTTACAGAACTAATTAAACCGAACTTCACAGTCTTTGCTTGAGCCACCGCTTCTTTGACAAAAGAACACCAAAGAGAAAACACTGCAAATACCAACACCAAACAAGAAATAACCGATACTGATCTTACTTTTTTCATATCGTCCTCCTTCTCAAAAGTTTTTTTGAAAAAATAGTCTACACCTTGTTTAGTATAGTTAGGATTTGTTCTCCAATTATTCTATCCTCTCGCACCCAATGTCCACAGGTGATGAAACAGCTTGAGCACGAATACTTCTTCGTCACATATTTCTCCAAACTCTCCCAGCCAACCGCCTCCCACTTGGACTCGGGAAAGTCCTCTATGTTATTCCCGGCCCAGTTCTTTATTGGAACGTCATGCATTGCCATATGGGGCATCATAGCACCCGGTGTTCCGGAACGACTCAGGATCTGGTACATCCCAGAAGGGTTATTCTTCGTCTCCTTCACCAGCTCCTTCATGATGTTTTCTACCCTTGCTTTGTCAAAGATTTTGAGCTTATGAGCACCACCGTAGGCAATCGCCTTCAGGTTCTTCGATCCCATTACCCCACCGAGGCCCGATCTCCCGGCAGCTCTTCCCTAGTCATTCATGATGGCCCCGATCCGCGATCGCTTCTCTCCGGCGGTACCGATACAGGCAACCTTGAGACGGGCTTTACCATTTTCCTGCCTGATCATCTCCCCTGCCTTGACCGTATCAGCACCCCACAAGTGTCGGGCATCCTTGAATTCTACCTTTCCGTCCCTGATCAGGAGATACACTGGGTGCTCAGCCCTGCCTTCAAAGAAGACAGCATCGTAACCCGATGCCTTAAAGACGTTCGCAAAATTTCCCCCGCTGTTTGCATCGCCCCAGTATCCCGTCAAGGGAGACTTGCCCATGACAGTAAAGCGACACGATGACGTCATTCCGGAGAGGGTGAGCGGACCCGTTCCAAAACCCAAGATGTTACCCGGCCCGAGTGGGTCTGCCTCTGCCTTCATGCGCTCGATTATGATCCATGCACCAACACCGTAGCCGCCTATGAAACTCCTAGCGAGCTCCTCCGAAAGGTCTTCTTCGTGGATCTTTCGATTAGTCAAATCAACAAAAACCATTTTGCCCATATACCCGTATTCTGTCTTCATAGAACCTCCTGGTATAATCCCCAGGTAAAGTTATTCATTATACCTGATTACTAAGATTATTTTAGATTACAGAGATAAAATCGGGGTCCGAATTCTCCCTTACGACAGGGATGCTTACCACGTATTTCATATATTTTTTTCCGCTATGTCCGTTTATCCTCCCGTTTGACCAATATAGGCAGCTACCTGCCAATATATCTCAAGGCGTTCCTGCCTGCAATGCGACCGGAATTCACGGCAAAGCCTGAAGATAGACCCGAAGAATCGTGGATGCAGTAACTATCACCGTACATCCCGCCGGCATCAAATCCACCGGCGTAGAGACCGGGAATAATTCTGTCTTTCTTATCCACGACCTCCATATTGTGATTGATCTTGATCCCTCCAAGGGTTCCTAAATAGATGGTGCGGGCCTTGACGGCATAAAATTTCGGCCCCCTGAGCGGCCTTAAGTATTTTGGATTCTTTGCAAACAGATCATCATGGCCTTTATCACAGAATCTGTTATATTCGCCAACAGTGGCCTTCAGGACTACCGGATCTATCCCCATCTTCCTTGCCATCTCTTCTATGGAATTTGCCACGAATAGCTCCGTGGTCCCCCTTTCAAGGGCAGCGTGCAGCTCCTTGTCGAAGTTCACAGGCCGTGTACCGGGAAGATTGTCCTCTCCCACACCCCTCTCAATGCCTTTATCAAGAATGAGTTGCTTGATAGAATCATCGAACAGGCTGTAGGTGTAACCTTCCTTGTGTCGCGCGTTCGCATTGCCTGCGGAGGTTTCGGAAAATGCTATGCTTTCATCGCAAAACCTTTCTCCGCTCTGATTGATCCATAGATCGGGTTGGGCAGGGATGAATTCGAGCTGGCCCATCATGGGAAACTCAGGCCCCACAGGACCGACACGGTACATCTCCAGGACACCGAGACCCTCCTCGGCCGCGCCAATTTCCCACGCCATGCGAATACCATCTCCCATCTTGTCGACGTTACCCACGGGAATCACATTTACCCCAAGGTCAAATCCTGAATATTTCTTGATCCATTCTTTGTTGTTTGCATATCCGCCGCTGGCGACGACAACCATGCTGGCAGCCACCTCGGTGGGCTGCTTGTTTTCCTTCACGATGACACCCGCAATTCGATCGCCTCTTTTCAGGATCTTCCTTACCGGCGTTTCAGTTCTTAGATTAACCCCTTTTTCTTTTGCCTTCTCACTGAGCGCTTTCACTACCGCTGCCCCTTGCCCTTTGACGACATGATAAGTCATAGGCGCTTCGGGGAAATTGATCCTGGCGTCAGTAAAGTCAACGCCTTGCTGCTGCAACCAGGTAATAGTGGCTCCAGATTCATTGACAATGGCTTTCACGAGACGCGGGTTCGCGCGCCAATGGCTATACTCCATGATGTTCTTGAACGCCTGATCCCGACTGTAGGTAATGTACCTTTCCCGCTGCATCTCACTTTCTACTGCGAATATTCCGTAGAAAAAGTTCGAGCTTCCGCCCAGGGAGCGCTGCTTTTCAAAAACAATGACCTTCGCGCCACCTTCGGCTGCAGTGAGCGCTGCAACCAGGCCCGTAACACCGGAGCCAATCACGACGAGATCGACTTCTTTACGTGTTTCAATCATTAGTTTCCTCCTGGATCGATTGTTTCATCTAATAATAAAATCGTTTATGAAATCAGTTAATATCCCTTAAGTCCCGGTAAGGCAACCTTTGCACCTTTGACAACTTTTAATGTGTCCCGCATATCTTTACCCTCCTTTCTTCAACCTGATATCATTCCCGTTTGCCCTTGCTGGAGTCGCAAGTGCTTTATCCTCTCGGAAATCTCCTCCAGGACG
>JBEKDJ010000389.1:0-4655 GCA_050014415.1 Thermodesulfobacteriota bacterium
TTGACAAATCAAAAACCCATCTGCAAGAATTGTGACTGAGGATCGGCTCGTAATCCCTGTGGTGATCCCGCTGGCGATCGTCTTCGTGGTTACAAGAAGCCAAGGGAGAACTCATTGGAAATCCCTCAGATAACGAATGGGAATATCTTCGTGAGCCGGTGTGAATGAATCATCTGAAAGAAAAGCATGTCAGACGCTAAGGCATATGATGCGATTGTGATTGGGGCGGGGATGGGCGGATTGACCGCTGCGACATTTCTGGCCCAAAGAGGACAGAAGGTCCTCCTTCTCGAAAAAGAGGAACAGGTGGGAGGCTATGTGGTCTCTTTTCAAAGGGGTAACTTCACCTTCGATGCCACAGGCGCTTTTATTGGAGGGTGTTCAGAGGGCGGAGAGTTCTGGCACGTTCTCAAGGAGATTGGAGCCCACGAAGATGTCGATTTCATCCCTATTCATCACATCCGAAATATCTACCCTGGATTCGAGGTTCATCTCCACAAAGGCGGATTCAACTCCTATGTGGATACCCTCTTGAATCTCTTCCCTGAAGAGGAGAGAGGATTGAAGGCCTATCTCTCCTTGGTGAAGCGAATCGGGGAAGAAATAGGATCCTATTCTGAGATGGCTTGGGTCAAAAAGATCCTCTTCCCCTTCTACTTCTGGAATCTCATCCGGTTTCATCGAGCGAGTCACGGTGCAATCTTGGATAGCCTCTTTCAAGGAAGAGAGATCAAGATGGCCCTCCACAGCCTCCCAGTCACCGATCCTCCTTCGAGACTCTCTTTTCTCTTTGTGGCCACCCTCATCAGCAAAGCCTTGATGGAAGGGGTTTTTTATCCCAGGGGGGGCATGGGAAGGATTTCCTCTGCCATCGCAAAATCATTTCTTCGTTCTGGCGGAGAGATCTCTCTCAAGACGGAGGTAGATCGAATCCTGGTAAAAGATGGCCGAGTTGAAGGGAGCCTGACAAAAGACGGTAGAGTATTTCGATCGCCCGTGGTCATCTCCAATGTTAACCCGAACCTGCTGGTAGACATGCTTCCGCCGGAATCTCAAAAACCTCTCTCTGAGACGGTGAGGCGTCTCGAATATTCCCTTTCTTGTTTCATCCTCTATCTCGCCACCGATTTAGATCTCAAAGTGACGGACCTCCCCTATTTTACCTATCTCCGTTCTCTCTCAGACTTGGAGGAAGAGGATCGCATGCTGCAAAAAGGTGATATTCCGAAAAATCCAACGATCATGATGTCGATCCCAACCCTCATCGATCCATCCTTAGCTCCTGCAGGCCAACATCTATTGAAGATTCTGGTATATGTCCCTTACCAATATCGAGGGAGATGGGGAAAAGGAGATCCTGAGAAGTATCGATCCATCAAAGAAGAAGTTTCCCAAACGGTCCTCCATCAAGTGGAATCAAAGTTGATGCCTGGTCTGAGAAATCACCTCCTTTTCCATGAAGCTGCCACGCCATTGACCTTAGAACGATATACGGGGAATCAGGTGGGCGCGATGTACGGCCTGGCTTCTACGCCCAATCAGATCGGAAATCTCAGACCTCACCACCGGACTCATATTCCAGGCCTGTTTCAAGTAGGCCACTATACCCAACCTTCTCATGGTATTATCGGTGCCAGCCTCTCGGGCTTCTTTGCCGCCAGAGCCATCCTCCAAAAGCTGCATAGAGTATAGAGCAAAGGGCGCAGTGTCAAAAATCCAAAATCACAATCCCGCCAAGGCGGGACCAGATCCCCAATAAGCTCCCAATACCAATCCAAAATGACCCAAACGGTTTTGTTTTTCCATTTCGAATTTGGATCATCGGAATTTGTTTGTTATTCGGTCTTTGTGATTTAGTGCTCCCGCATAGCTATAGCTATGCCCTATGGGCTTTGCTCTTGGCCAATTTGGGGGAAAGGGGTTGCAATACTTCTTCGGGCCATCTTACAATTGCCCAATGGAAAAAGTGGATTGTCTTTTCCTCCATGTCCCCAAGTTGAAGAATTACTATCGACCTATTGATCAATTCATCTGGATCAATTTCCTCCCCATGGGCCTTCTTGGGTTGGCCGATTTGCTCCAACGTCATGGGATCTCCACCCAAATCGTTCACATGGGGGTAGAGTGGATTGAAAATCACGATTTTTCCATCCTCACCTATATCAAGGAGAAGGCCCCTCAGATCGTGGCTATCGATCTCCACTGGCACCACCAGAGTCACGATGTAATAGAGGTTGCCAAGAAAGTGAAGGCCACCTTCCCGACCATCCATATTCTTCTTGGAGGATTCACCGCCAGTCTCTTCCACGAGGAGATCATGAGGAACTTTGATGCAATCGATGGAATTATTCGTGGCGAGGCAGAGATCCCCATCTTGGAATTGGCTAAGGCCCTGCTCCAAGGGGAGGAAGACCTTTTCTCCGTCCCCAACCTCACTTGGAGGAGGAGGGGGAGAATTCTCGTCAATCCCCTTTCCTATGTTGCATCAGAGCAAGATCTGAATCGCCTTTCTTTCACCAATTTCGCGTTGTTGAAGAATTACGAAACTTATATCCGATATATCGGACAACCCTTTTATGTGAAGGGTGTCTCAAAAGAGAAGAATTTCTGGATGTATTCCCTAAAATCCCCCATCTTTCATCTCGCCGTAGGGAGAGGCTGCCCTGTCCAGTGCACCTGGTGTGGTGGGGGTTTCACATCTCAAAAGATGATCAGCGGGAGAGAAGAAGTCATCTTCAGAGGGGTGGAAGAGGTTCTCCAATCGATCAAAGAAGCGGTCGCGTATGGGTATGAGACTTTTCACATCTGCTTTGATCCTTATCCCCAGAAGCCTGAATACTTCCTCAATCTTTTCTCCCGTATCCGTGCAGAGAGACTTCGGATGGAATGCTTCTTCGAATCCTTTGGACTCCCCACTATCGATTTTATCAGATCTTTCAAGGAAACCTTTCCCGGCCCCAAATCCCTTATCGCCCTTTCACCGGAGGTGGGGTCTTTCCGTTTGAGAAGGATTCATAAAGGATATGCCTATACGAATGAAGCGCTGATGGAGTGCCTTGACCAGTTGAGAGAACATCAAGTCTTCTGCGACCTTTTCTTCACCTTTGGCGTTCCTTTCGAAAAGAAGGAAGATATTCTCCGGACGATCCGATTACAGAAGCAGATCCGGGCACGGTATCCCAATGTGAGAGGAATTCGGACTCTTACGATCGAGATGGAACCAGGTTCTCCCTGGTTTCTCGATCGTGAGGTATTCGGTGTGAAGACCGCTCTCCAAAATTTCATGGACTTTTATCATTATCATTCTGGACAGAATAACGCCTTTTCTTCTTCAGGGTATTGGATTCCGAATTTCTTTCGCGGGGTGGAAGATGAAAAGGGTTTTGAGGACGCATTGCAAAAGGTCAAGTGCCGTTATTTTTGCTTCATCCATCCCATTGCCAGGAAGTCGTCGATGCCCTTTTGGGGAAGAAGGCTCTGCGACCTATCGAATTTATTTTGGAGGGTAAAGAGTTTGACCAGAAAAAGCGAAGGTTGAAGGCCGCTTCAAAACCCAGGCAGTACCCACCCTCAAATCTTTTCCAGCTTCTCACTGACGACCCGTTTGAATGCTCCAACCACGTCTGGATCGAACTGCCTCCCGGCCTGGGCCACAAGCTCTTCTAGCGCTTCCCAGGGTGCCTTGCCCTTGCGGTAAGGGCGATCGCTCGTTATGGCATCAAAAGAATCTGCCACAGCAACGATACGAGCACCCAAAGGTATTTTCCGTAAGTCCCTCTCACTGGCCTCGAGTGTATCGACGAAATACTTGTGGTGGGCAACGACAATGGGGACGACCTCCTTGAGTACCGAACCCACCGCAGTGAGAAGGTATGCACCTCGGACAGGGTGGGCATCGATCAGTTCCCGTTCCTCTGTGCTTAGTTCAGCGGCTTTGCGCAAAATCTCGCCACTGATTTCGATCTTGCCGATGTCGTGGAGTAAACCAGCCACACGGATATTCTCCACCTCGTTCCGGGGCATTTCCATGGCGATCGCAGTCTCCATGGCCAATTCCGAGACCCGGAGGGAATGGCCTTTTGTGTAACGATCCGTCGATTCAAGATACTTCGAAAGGATCTCTAGGACGCCGATGTATGCGTTCTTTAAATCCGACAACCGACGCGCATTTTGTTCATACAAGGTGCCAACCGTGACGCTCGCCAGGATGAGAAATCCGCCCCATGATGAAAGCCGTGCGAGGCTATGCCAAACTATCTTGTCATCGAAGAACCCCTCGGGGAAAAGCAAGACGCAGATCACAACCATCAGGATGGAGAGGACTGCCGTAAGGACTCCCATCCGGCGTCCAAGAAAATAACCTGCTACCAGCACGGGGAGATAATAAAAGTTGAGGATGAGGGTCTTCTCCTCAATGAAGACCGTTCCCAGAAATGCAGTGATGAGAATGATACCCACAAGGATTCTCTCGAAATGTTCCACAAAGAATTGTTTCAAATGCTCCATGATCTCTCCCCCATCCCGATCTGGCCTGTTCTGAACGTCTTATGTTTACTGCCGATTTCATCCCCTGTCAAGA
The DNA here is from genome assembly GCA_050014415.1 of Thermodesulfobacteriota bacterium. Taxonomy (GTDB): domain Bacteria; phylum Desulfobacterota; class BSN033; order BSN033; family UBA1163; genus JBEKDJ01. The sequence continues at coordinate 4,580 of JBEKDJ010000389.1, forward strand.
AATGAATCTTATTACCTACCTGTCTATCTGTTGTATCTGTCTTGCCTTGGCCAGGCATGCAACGACACAGGTAATT
>JBEKDJ010000390.1:0-4650 GCA_050014415.1 Thermodesulfobacteriota bacterium
GTTGAGGTTGGTTTGGATCTTATCCTTCATTTCTCTAATGAGTACATCCGAATGTGTTTTTATTTCTTTCCCTTTCGTCCGCTGCACCACTACAGCTTTAATATTCTTTGACCCCATCACAGCCCCTAATCCGCCTCTACCAGCAGCCCCTCCTCGGGCATTCGGCCTCGGATGGACGATACTCGCGTATTTCACCAGATTTTCACCAGCTATTCCTATGGCACAAACTTCAATGTCTTTGAGTTTAGTCGAAAGTACGCTTCTGACCTCTTCAGGAGATTTCCCAATGAGATCGCGTGCCTCACGTATTTCAATGCTATTTTCCCCTAGCCAGATATAGCTTGGTTCTTTAGCTTTTCCCATAATAGCTATTGCATCGTACCCATTCTGCTTTATGCAGCTTGCAAATCTGCCACCAAGGGTGCAATCGAAGAAAAGACCTGTTAAAGGCGATTTGGCTGCAAGATACGTTCTATCACTCCCCTGTACACCTGTACCATTAATGGGACCGGTGCCGAGAAAGAGGATATTTTCAGAGGAGAAAGCATCAATGCCTGGTCTCATCTTATCTACGAAAAACTTGATGGCAAGCCCATTGCCTCCTAAAAATTTCCTGAAATCGTCGTCCGAAATCTTTTCAACACTGGTTTTCTCTTTACTAAGATCAACCGTAGCCAAACGTCCCATAACACTATCCATACATCACCTCCAACAAAAACTTTTTTTCTCTAATCGACTTAGCTTTTTAAGGTTCTTCTCTCATGGACCGCAGTCTGCTAGTTCAAAATAACCCCACCCGTCAGGCAAATTACCAATCTCTTTTGTTGATCAAGCTTTTATAGGGGACAGTCCTGCTTCTGCTCTGGCCTCGTTGATGTGCAACAATACCGAATCTTTTAGCGGTGTCAGATTGAATCCGAGGTCTTCTCTCGCCCTGGCATTAATTATCTTTCTAGGTGTGCCAAGGTCCACGTTTTCCTTTCCAAATGTTATTTTCGCATCAGGTATATACCGTTTAACTATCTCGCCCACTTCAGCAGAAGTCACGGTCCACCCTCCCATATTATATATTCTGTACTTTGGCGAAGGAGTATCCAACAGAACTCTTATGAACCGGGTTACGTCGTCCACATACGTCCACAGATATGGCCAGGGCGCGAATTCCGTCTGGAATGAGTTGCCCAGAGCGGGGTCCGAAATCAAATCGTTAAACAATCGGCCGACCTTGGCCGCCTCCCTGCCAGTGCCAAACACATAACAAGGACGGAAACACAGTGTTTTCAAGCCATATTGCTCGCTATAGACATTAGCCATTCTTTCATTCAGGTCTTTCATGAGGCCGTAGATTAATTTTGGAACGCAAAAGTCATCTTCAGTTATCTCCCCCTGTCTCCATAGTAGCCCTGATATGGCACTTAATATCTTTTCAATTTGAGTGAGATCTCCGCGAACATAGTTGATTTTGCTGCTAAATGCCTCAATCAATTTCAAAAAGTTCTCTTTGGGAGGATTTACATTCATGCTTACAACATTGGGCGCCCCCCCTATCCTGTAATAGACTATGGACGAGTCTACGACCTAAGAAACCACTTCCCCCAATGACTAATACTGACTTCCCATAAATCTCTACCTCCTTACTGTTTATTGGGCAATTTATTTTCTTACGAATATCCAACTTCATTATTTCCCAAGATAACTGGAGCCTGGATCTATCCCTAAAAACTCTGCGGTCTTGCCATTCTCAAGCCTTTAATCAGGATTCTTAACCTATTTAAACTGTTAAAGGCCTTTCAGATTTAGTCAAATGTTCAATAGTGGAATATTTTGCATTAACAATTTCCTGAAATTCATCCAGTTCAGCTTCTTTAAGATGGCCAAATTTGCCCATTAATCGGGTTAATTCCCGAATAGGCCGAGGTCGTTTGGGTTGGTGTGTGAGACGAAATTTTCCATTTTCTGCCTCCCATAGTGGGAAGTAATTTGTCTCTACGCACAACCTTGCCATTTCAATGGCGCTATCATCCTTTGACCTCCACCCTGTGACGCAGGGCGTGATCACGTGAATGTAAGACATGCCATTCTTAACCGCCTTTGCCTTCAGTAATTTTTGGGCAAAGTCTTCCAGAAAAGCAACCGAGGCCGTAGCGGTATAGGGAATTCCATGGAAAGCCATGATTAAGGGCATGTTTTTGGGAGCCTGTAGTTTCCCTTTCGCTCCTTTTCCTGTGGGTGTGGTCATAGTCCAACTAAGATAGGGCGTGGTAGCGCTGCGTTGAATACCGGTATTCATGTATCCTTCATTGTCGTAGCAGACAAAAATAAGATTCTCATCTCTTTCTGCAGCCCCAGAGAGGGCCTGAAAACCTACGTCAGCCAAAGCCCCGTCTCCGAGAAACCCCACAAGTGTGGCATCTTTGCCTATCTTACGATAGTATCTCATGGCACCTGTCATGACGGAGGCCACATTCGGCATAAGCCCTCTTGATGCCGGATTCATGGTCTGACGGTCGTCGCCCATGCCCCCAACCATGAGGCTCGCACACCCGGAAGTGGTAAAGACCATTGTCCTTTTCCCAAGGACCCTGAGAACAAACCGAAGGATCAGTTCTGCACTGCATCCCTGGCACAAGTAGTTTCCATGACTAATGAGGTCCTCTGCTAGGTAATTATATACCGCGCGGCCACGACCGAAGGACAAGACATCATATGGACACGCCTCAACACATTTCGGCTTCCCGTCACAGGTATCGCACTTGACAGCTTTGCTTTTCACACTATTGAAATGCATGCCTCCATACGGGCATGCAAGAGTACAGAGCCTGCAACCCACACATCTTGTTTCGTCAATCCGTACGACCCCGTCGTCTTCGGTCTTTGTGATAGCTCCTGCCGGGCAGATTTCGGCACATTTGGGCTCGCCGCACTGCTTGCACATCACCACTTCGTTTACGCCCTTCTCAGGGAGGTGGACGCTCTTAAGCAGTCCCACAATGCTACCGCTTTTCTCATTGGCGCACACTTCCTCACAGGCGGAACAGTCTGTGGGGCAGATATTGTACTTCGACATTAGAATATTATTAAAGATACCCATTATCTCTCTCCAGCTTTCTTTTAGAGAACTTTCTTCTCTCTTTCTGCACAGTCCACCAACCACAGACCCATCTTGTCTGTCTTTTCAAGCAGAGCCTCTTTATGGGAACGCAGGTCCACTTTCTTTTCGATGAGATAGCGGATCGTCCCAGGGTCCGCGTCCACATTGAAAAACATGGCGCCCTGCAACCTATCTCCTTTGAAAACTAACCTTTTGAATCGCTTCCTTATATCGCTTTTCTCTTCCAGCACTTCATAGCTGCTATTAGAAGGCATGGCCAACCCTATAGAACAGCCCATATTCCCAAATAGGTTGAGGATGTTCTCAGATATCCAACCTTCGTATTCTTTCGTCTTGCCGGCCATATTGGCTCCTGCCACCCTTCCTTGGCCGAACGCACTGGGCAAAATAGGATTTATGCCTAGCTCATCGGAAAAGAAGCTCGGAGCCTCTGCAACATCCCCTGCAGTGTAGACGCCGGGGATGTTCGTTTCCATTCGCCTGTTGGCTATTATCCCTGCGTTGATCTTGATCTTGGTCCCATGGACCACTGATGTCCTCGGTTTTACTCCAATGCAGTTAATCAAAATATCACTAACAAGGGACTTGCCGGTCGAAAGGGCTACTTCGATTCTACCCTTTTGTTTTTTGCCTTCCTTTATTTCACTTTGGGTGTATATCCGGGCGCCTTTACTACGAAGTATATCTTCGATCACACTACCCACATACTCGTTGAAATACCCCCGGAGAATTCTGCTTCTAACGACGATGCTCACCGGATTGCCCCTCTCCAGCAGATTCATCGCCAGTTCAACGGCAACCAGGCCGCCCCCATATATAAAAACTTCCTTTTCCGTATTCTTTCCCAGGAGCTGAGCCAGCCTTTGGAAGTCCTCCAGCGCATGGAAATGTACAATGCTATCCGTCAGACCACTGATGGGAAGTTTTGCGGGTTCCGCGCCCACACCGATTAAAAGAGTATCAAAAGCCTCTGAATCTCCATCGCTGTATACAATCTTCTTCCCGTCAGGAACTACTTTAGCCACTCCTTTCCCAAGGGACAAAGAGACTTTCATTCTGGAGAAGTAACCCTTGCTCTTTATCCATAGGTTATCTTCGCTCAACCTGCCTGAAACGAGATAAGGGAGGACAGCGGGTGAGTAGGGCAAAGTTTTTTCTCTGCTTACCACACGGATCTCATCCTCCGGGGCAAGGCTCCTGATAGTCTCTAAAGCGCTCAAGCCTGCCGCGCTACAGCCCACTATCACATGTCTCTTACGTGCCATTTCTCATTCACCTTTCTACTCTTCTAAGGGTAGCCATGTGACTTTCTCGAAGGGCTTGCCTTGGGCCGCCTGCCACGTAATGTCCGCGCTACGCGCGACATTCTCCAGGGTCACATCAAGACCACCAAACCCATCGAGAAAGTCGGCCATCGGAATAGACGATCCTAACTCACTGAGGGCCGCCTTCATTTCCATAAATAGGTGCCCGGAGTTCCAACCCCAACAGAGATTTTTCTCAAGAACCCCTATCGCCTTCTTTCCTCTCACGGCGTT
>JBEKDJ010000391.1:0-4616 GCA_050014415.1 Thermodesulfobacteriota bacterium
TTTGGACCTATACAAGCAGGGCGTGCGTGCAGAGGACGTGAAGAAGATTACAGCTAAGGTCGGCGAGTTTACTGTCAAGATGCTTTGTTATCCCATTGATCGGAAGCTGCGTCCTCAAACCCACGTCGATGCCCAGTTCAGTCTTCCCTATGCGATTGCTGTCGCTATTTGCAAGAATCGAACAGGGATAAGGGAGTTCAGTGCAGAAGCGCTGCATGACCCAGATGTATTGGCTCTTGCTGAGAAAGTGACCTGGGAATTGGATCCCGAGGCTGAAAAGATGTACCCTAAAGCCTATCCGGCTACCTTGATAGCGGAGCTGAAGGATGGCAGGGTCTTGCGGGCCCATGTGGACTATCCGAAAGGTGACCCGGAGAACCCTGCGTCTGATGAAGAGATTATCGCAAAATTCAATTCCCTGACAGAACAGTACTTCGGTAAAACCCGGAGGGAAAAGATCATCACAACGGTGAACCGTCTTGAAGCTCTCTCGAATATTGCTGAGTTAGCCGATCTGGTGCGATAGTGTAGTGAATCTAACACTTCTTTGCATTTGGTTAGAATGTCATGCCGTACTTGATGCGGCATCCAGTCTCTGTTTTTCTGGATTCCTCTTCCGCAGGAATGACAACCAGAGTAAAGGAATTTATGAATCACTACAGTAAAATACTATGTTTGCAGGTTCGTAAAATTGCGGGTTTAGAAATTATTAAGACTGGGGGTGTGACAAGATGAGCGAATTTAGAAAAATTCCGTGCGTGATCCAGCGGGGAGGGACGAGCAAGGGGGTTTATCTCCACGAGAGGGATTTGCCAAAAGACCCTGAGTTGAGAAATAAGGTGATCCTTGCGATCTTCGGAAGTCCAGACAGAAGGCAGATCGACGGATTGGGAGGAGCTGATCCGTTGACGAGTAAATGTGCAATCATTGGGCCGTCGGAGAGACCGGACGCTGATATCAACTACACTATGGTACAGGTGGATATTAGTGCCCCCGTCCTTGACTTCAAGGGCAACTGTGGCAACATCTCTTCAGGAGTCGGCCCCTTTGCCATCGACGAAGGCCTGGTCCCCGTCAAAGAGCCGGAAACGATCGTTCGCATTTACAATACGAATACAAAAAAAATCCTGAAAGCCTACGTCCAAACCTCCCAGGGAAAAACAAAATATACAGGTGATTACGGCATAGACGGGGTTCCCGGGACAAACAGCAAGATCCTCCTCGATTATTCAGCGACAGGGGGAACGCTGACGGGGAGGGTTTTGCCTACAGGAAACCCGGTTGATCTTATTTCCGTTCCTTCCATCGGAACCTTTGAAATATCGTTTGTGGATGCAGGAAATCCCACGTGCTTTATAAAACCCGACGTACTGGGTTTTTCAGGAATTGAAGGGCCTCTGGATCAAAAGGTCCTTGACTCTCTGAACAAGATCGAGTTGATCCGGGGAGCCGCTGCGAAGATGCTTGGCCTTGTCGATGATCCGGCGGAAGCCAGGGTTAAAAGTCCAACCCTTCCGATGCTGGCTGTTGTCAGTCAGCCCATAGGTTATACCAGCTTTGCGGATGGGTCCCAAGTAAAAGCGGACGAAATAGATTTCGTCTCGCGACTCTTTTTTATGCAGGAGATGCATAAGACCTATCCGGGGACAGGAACGGTTTGCACAGGCGCAGCAGCATTGATCGAAGGGACTCTGGTGAGCCGTGTTTGCTCTCCAAGGGCATGGAAGGAAAAGATGGTGCGAATCGGCCATCCCAGCGGAACGATATCCATTGAGGTGAATGTGTCCAATACAATGGACGGACCTGAGTTAAAACTGGCGGCTTTTGGACGCACGTCACGAAGGATCATGGAAGGTTTTGTTTATGTCCCGGAAAGCCTTTTTGAGAAAAGATAAACGAATAAATCATAGCCAACATAATTTTCCAAAGGTTGGATAGTCAATCGAAAAAAGATTGGATAAAAGATATTTAAAAATTGTCTAAAAATAGGATGGTGAAAAAAATGAAGCAGACAACCAGGTTAAAAAAATTGATCCAAAGTAAAAAGATACTCGTAGCGCCGGGGGCTTTTGATGCTTTAAGTGCCAAATTAATCGAGTGGGTGGGATTTAAGGCAGTCTATATGACCGGCTTCGGAACGGCTGCTTCTATTTTTGGAGTCCCCGATATCGGGCTGCTTACCATGACGGAAATGGTTGGGAACGCAAAGCGGATATCCGATGCTGTGGAGATCCCGGTGATCGCTGATGCAGATACAGGGTATGGCAATCATCTCAATGTGATGAGAACGATAGAGGAATATGAAAAGGCGGGTGTTGCGGCCCTCCATATAGAAGATCAGGTATCCCCTAAAAGATGCGGACATATGGAGGGACACAAATTAATTTCTGTCGAAGAGATGGCGGCAAAGATACGGGCTGCGGTGGCTTCCAAGAAAGATAAAGATTTCGTATTGATCGCAAGAACGGATGCCATTTCAGCGGAAGGATTTGATAAGGCCATTCGTAGAGGGAATAGGTATATGGAAGAGGGAGCGGACGTCATTTTTGTTGAAGCACCTACCACCATAGATCAGCTGGAGAAAATCCCGAAACTGATCAAGGGGCCGATTTTGATAAACATCGCCCCCAAAACACCGGTTTTGCATTTCAAGAAATATGAAGAGATGGGCTACAGTATAGCGATTTATCCGCCCATATCCCTTACAGCCTCTTTTGTTGCGATCAGGGAGAAGCTGATCGAATTGAAAGAGGTAGGGATTATGAAGGAGGGGGCTCATGGAGGGCTCCCTTTTGATGAGTTGCTTGACTTTTTAGGGTTAAAGAAATACAGGGCCCTGGAAGAGAAGATCTTAAGGGAATTTAGTGATTAAGCCTTGAATCAATGGGTGAGAGTCCCAATTGGAGTGATGAAAACGAAAGGATTTATTGTGGGAATGACGATTACAGAGAAGATTTTGGCTGCCCATGCTGGGAAAGAGGGCGTCTCTCCGGGCGAATTGATCAATGTAAGCATCGATATCATCATGGGTCATGACCTCTCGACCCCTCTCGCCGTACATGAAATGGAGAAAATCGGGGCGAAGAAGGTTTTCGACCCCAAGAAAATCATCCTCGTTCCCGACCACTTCACGCCTAACAAAGATGTGAAAGCAGCAGAGAGCTGTAAGGGGATGAGGGAGTTTGCGAGACGCCAGGGCATCTCCCACTATTATGAAGTCGGAAAGATGGGCATTGCCCACGCCCTTCTTCCGGAGAAGGGGCTTGTGGTTCCCGGCGATGTCATCGTGGGTGGAGACAGTCACACCTGCAGTTATGGAGCCCTCGGGGCATTTGCTACGGGCGTGGGGAGCACGGACCTGGCTGCTGCCATGTTGACGGGATCTCTGTGGCTGAAGGTCCCCAAGTCCAGAAAGTTTGTCTATCACGGAAAGCTCCCAAGGTGGGTAGACGCCAAAGATCTCATCCTGTACACCATCGGCGATATCGGCCTCGATGGTGCCTTGTACGAAGCGATGGAGTTTGTAGGGGCCGCGGTCGAGGATCTTCCTATGTCGGGGAGACTCACCATGGCCAATATGGCAGTTGAAGCCGGGGCAAAGAATGGTATATTTGCAGTGGATCAAATTACAGAGGAGTACCTCCGTAATAGGGCACAAAGACCTTACACAGTATTCCGAAGTGACGAAGACTCGGTGTACGCAGGCGTGAAAGAGTACGACATCGGGGGCATCGAACCCCAGGTGGCCTTTCCCCATTCACCGGCTAATGTAAAACCAGTCAGGGAGGCGGGAGATATTGCCATAGATCAAGTTGTTATTGGGTCATGCACAAACGGGAGGATAGAGGACTTCCGCATTGCTGCCGAAGTGCTTCGGGGGAACAAGGTGGCGCCCTATGTCCGGCTGCTTATTATTCCCGCCACCCAAGAGGTCTACCGCCAGGCCATGCACGAAGGCCTTTTTGAGGTCTTCCTCGATGCGAATGGGGCAATCAGCACCCCGACCTGCGGTCCCTGTGTTGGCGGGCATATGGGTGTGCTCGCAAAAGGAGAACGGGCGGTGTCGACGACGAATCGCAACTTCATCGGAAGGATGGGACACCCGGAGAGCGAAGTCTACTTGACCAACCCTGCGGTGGCGGCCGCAAGCGCGGTGAAAGGGAAAATCGCCCACCCCGAGGAGGTGGTTAGAGGGAGGAGCAGGATGGAACAGGGGGGATTACGATGATCCTTCGAGGTAGGGTCTGGAAATTCGGTGATGACGTAGACACGGATGTGATCATCCCGGTTCAATACACAGGCGGCACAGACCCGGAGGAGTTCGGAAAACATTGCATGGAGGGTATAGACCCCCATTTTCCCCGTAAGGTAACCCCCGGAGACATCCTTGTAGCAGGCAAGAATTTCGGGTGCGGGTCATCCCGCGAACCGGCGCCACTTGCTATCAAGGCCGCAGGCATTTCATGTATCATCGCCAAGAGCTTCGCAAGAATTTTCTATAGGAACGCCTTCAATGTGGGACTGCCTCTGTTGGAATCTCGTGAGGCGCCGGATGCCATAACGGCAGCTAATGAGTTAGAGATTGATCTCGACACTGGTGACATCAGAGATCTTTC
>JBEKDJ010000392.1:0-6659 GCA_050014415.1 Thermodesulfobacteriota bacterium
AACGGTTTTACAGAGTAGATAAGGGAAGGTCTCAGGAACTGGGTGGGACCGGTCTCGGACTGTCCATTGTGAAGCATTTGGTACAGGCTCATGGCGGAAGAATCTGGGTCGAGAGCCAATTAGAAAAGGGCTCCACCTTCTATTTCACCCTGCCCAGAAGATCGCAACCAATTATAGAGGCTGCAAAGGCCAGTACTTGAGCTAATAAGCAATCTCCGCACAAGCGACGACTTCTTCCAGTAAGAGCGTCTTCTCAATTTCACCCAACGTTGCAACATCCACCCTGAAATCAATGAAATCGGGATGATCATAGGGCCTGCCTGTTGGCAGGCGATGCCTCCAATGTCTCATAACCCGCGTTCAATTCCTGTAACCGTTCCTGACCGGGATTCAATGCTTATGGATGGAGTAATGAGAGTGCCTGTGGTCATGAGTTGCCTGCCCATGATAGTGAAGATGTTTATGAATAAGGTTTACTTTGAGCAGTAAGTCTTCGTCTCTTAGGATGTCTTCGGAAGCACCGATTCTTTCAATCCTATGTTCTTCGGAGAGGAGGGCAACCATCGTATGTAACTCATCAACCAGTGAAAGGTCATGTGTGGCTATCACTAGGGTTTTGCCGGCCTCGTTTAGGGCAAGCATCAGCTCAACAAGAAAACTCTGAGTTCTCGGATCAAGTCCATTGGTCGGTTCGTCAAGAAGCAGCACCTCAGGGTTCATCGTCAAAACCGAACCGAGATTGACCCTCTTTTTCTCACCTCCAGAAAGCATATAAGAAGGTCTGTCTCTCAGGTTCTCTATATTCAGCATCCGCATTACCCCGAAAACCCTGTCTAAAGCCTCTTTTTCGTCAATTTCTAACTGAAGAGGACCGTAAAGAAGCTCATCCAGAACTGTTGGGCAGAAGAGCTGCACGTCTGAATCCTGAAAGACATAACCTACCCGTTCTCTAAAGAATCTCAGAAAACCCTTATCCTTCAAGGCATCTTCTGATACCTCTTTCCCCCTGAACAAGTACCTACCCTTTGACTGCTGTAACAAACCATTCATAATCTGCAACAAAGTTGACTTCCCGCTTCCATTTGCGCCGATAATTGCGCACCTCTCTCCCTCTTTAATGCCAAGACTTATGTCACAGAGCGCAGGAATCTTATCGTAATAACTGTAATTTATCCCTTCAAGACGTAGGATCTCTTCCACTATCACCTCATAGCCATAAAAACAGAGCTCCGATGAAGAAAAAGGTAGCACCGAAAGCCCAATCCCGTATCCGAAGCCTTGAGACTTCGTAGATTTTTATGCTATCGGAAAAACCCCTACTCATCATGGCTTTAAAAATCTCCTCACACCGGAGCCTGGTCTTCTTGAACATGACCGCGATCCTTCCTGCAACCCATCTTCTCCCTTCCGCATTACTCAGCTGATGGACCATTCTGCTCTTTTTGGCAAGATGCATATCTTCAATCGTCTTTGCAAAGATGAATATGTACTTATAAGAAAGGGTTACAATCATAAGGAAGCTGTCTGGGACCTTCAGTACCTTGAGGGCCTTTATGATCTCGGGAAAAGGCGTTGTATATAAGACAAACAATGAAAGAGCCAGAGAGTTCGTCACCCTTAAGGTGAGCATGATGACTCCATAAACTCCTTCTTTTGTAAAACCGATCTCTTGGGGTATCTGGTAAATCCAGTAACCATAGGGTTTCGAAAGGTGGAGTATCGGAAAGACGATCTCTCCTCTGGTGATGACATTCAAAGCAGAGGGAAGAGCTATGAGAAAACCGAAAATGAAACCCCAGAAAAGGACCCGCTTATAAAAAGTGAAAATATTAAGCCGGGATATCACCGTTAGAATAAAAACAAAGACTCCGATCGAGGCTTCGGGTATGATTGCTCTTTTGAGACTGACGATCACGATGAAGAAAAGGAGAAAGAGGATCTTTATCCGGGAATCAATCCTCTGAAAAAAGTCATCCCTTGAAGCCGTTTCCCATTGGACGTACCCGGTTTTGATTACGTCTGCAAGATGATAGATGCCTTTCTCGATGAAGGATGTTTTAAGGCCCCCTTTGCCCCGATTGAAGGAGGCAAAGGACGGCCTATCTAAGAGGAACTGGGGAATCCTATTTTCCACTTCTTACTATTAACCTTGAAATTACATAGACTGCAAGACCAACTGCCACTATTCCCAGAAGTCCCGAGAGGATGTACGATATCGCCTGGACGGTCAGGGCAATCTCTTCAATCCATCGGGCACATACCCGAGAAGTTTCTCAAGTGTTTCCGGTCCCCATTCACCCCATGCGTCCCCTGCATTGAATTTCTCGGGAAGGATGACCCCAAGGGGGGTTAGGAGTGCCAGAATAAAAAGTCCTATCCAGAGTCTTTTCTGAAATGTTTTCATTTCAAGCCTCCTTCACCGACAGTGCATAGACCAAATCGGCCTCGTGTTTGAGAAAATACCTGAGCAGCAAAACAGTGACGACCGCCTCCACAATGCTGAAGAGAAGCAAATGTTCCAATGCCATTGCGGGAACAGCAACGGAGAGAGGATATGGGCCATAGAGAGGTCTTCCGTCCAGACCATGGGCAATGGAGGGTTGAATACCGAACTCAAAACCGGCAACGATGGCTGCAATGGAAAGCCCCACATAGCCTGAGAGAAATGCCGCTATGGATAACCTTGAGGCGCTCTTAGACTTCCCGCGCACAAGCTTGAATACCCAATAAGAGACGAAGGGCATCACGACTGCCATGTTGAAGCAATTTGCACCGATGGCCGTTATACCACCGTCACCAAACACGATTGCCTGAATGATCAAAACCACAGACACCGCAATCACAGCAGTCCATGGACCCAAAAGGATGGCGATAATCCCGCCGCCAACCGCGTGACCTGTCGTACCTCCTGGAATAGGAACATTAAACATCATAATGAGAAAAGAAAAGGCAGCGGCCATTGCCAGATAGGGGATATGCTTCATAGAAAGCTCTTTCTTCATTTTCTTAAGACCAACCGACCAGAATACAAGGGATACCCCGTAGAGAGGCACATAGGTTTGAGGACTTAAGTATCCATCAGGTATATGCATTTAACACCTCCATGTCATCCCGTTACGGATAGAGATATCCGCTCTGTTGGGGTTCTATCTCCGACTTGGGTCAATGCCCAGCGTTCGGTTGAGACAAAATCAGAGACAGACCGTTCATCAAAGAAACGATTGGACAACCGGACATTTCTAAACGTGGAACCTCTTTGGGCGAAATGTGGCCTATCATCAAGAAAAAAGTGCGTTGGGTGGTTTCCAATCTTTCACCTCCTTTCGTGTGGTTGCCTCCTCGCGGACTCTAGGTGAAAAGGTCTTGTTTCTTAAATCCAGACCCTGGCCCCTCCTCATATTGCTTTTCATCATGGTTTAAAGAACAATGTCAGTCCTGTTGTGAGTCGAAAATCTGGAGCCGCCCTGGTCATGCCAATCTCCACTCCTGCATCCCATACGATATTATCTGTAATCAGATAATAAGTTCCAAGAAGTCCGGAGAAGGGATCATCATTCCGGCCATTGAAGTTATTCACTCCTACAAGTTCTCCAACCAGAGCCCATTTGTCCGACAGGACAAACTGCCCTGCAGCAGAATAATTGAATTCATTATCTCCCCCATGCTCTCCGATGAAGGTATGTCCCAGATTGAGATGGAGAACCAATCTCTTGCTTATATTCTTTGTGAGGATAGCATTGATACTGAAATCCGCCTTTCCTGAACCTAACCCCCTGGATTCACTTGCAGTAGGTATTTTTAGCTTACCCGTGCAAGCAAAAGACGGCAGCCAATCCTTTTCGTCCACCCAGCGATATTTTACCTTCACTTCAGTATCAGCAAAGCCATTCTCCCTTTTACCGTCGGTGGGATGTTCAAATAGGTATCCGCTCCCGATGGCTACATCCATTCTTTCGAGCACGCCGTAAGTTAAGGTCAAGGATGGGCTTAATTCCCTGTCATGATTGTCCTGACGGGCGAAATCAAAACCTGCTTCCAGCTGAAATTTGCCCTTTTCGACCGTCCCGGTATCGTCTGTCATAAGAGGACGCGCAGCAAAAGCAGTCGTTGAAAATATCAATGTGGAAAGAGCGACCATAATAAGAAGCAAAATTCTGTTGGCGGTAGACTTCTTGATCAATTTTTCCCTCCAAGAAGCAAGGAAGGACCGGGCAAAGACTCCAGATGAGATAACAAACGTTGCAGCATTGATACGGCGACTTAAGAACGTATCGGTGATATTCATATGTTCCTCCCCCCTCCAAAATGAAAAGGCCATGAAAGCGGCTCCTTCATGGGGCAAAACCTTCATGGCCTTTTACACTTCTCAGATTTTTTAAACCTTAACTTTTCAAAATAAAAAAGCCACGAAAATCTCCACTTCTGTGGAAACGAAAACCTTCGTGGCTTTTAAATCATTAGGTTGGTGGATTATGCCTTGGTATTACAGATAGATTGAATAACCAACTTTTTTGATCTAAAATACGAAACCAGATTAGACTCTCCTTTCCAGAAAAACATTGGCTTTCGCGGTTGCCAATCAATATAAATTGAGAAAATCTGATTGTCAAGAAAAAAAATTGAAAAAATATTGAAACATTTGAGATCCCTAAAGTCCACGAATGGAGATGAATCGATCGAAGTTGGACCCTATACTGACCGTGGTTTTGGTACAATGCGGTCTACTTCACCGGGTTGAGATGAAATCCTATCCGCGAGTTTGTTGGATAATTTTCGTTGTTGTTTGAAGTTATGAGATGGGATAAAATGGTCTCTAAGAGAAAGAATTTGAAATGCCGAAAAGAGTCCCAGGAGGATCAACATGCAAGATAAAGAGAACATTGATAAGGAGGCAAGATCTGGGGTAGCCCATGAAACCGCAAGTTCAGATGCCCTTAAACTGCAGGAACGTTTCTTGATCCGTGTCCCTGCCAGGCACAATCCCCGTTTGCAGAAGATTATTGACCGGGTTAATGCCGACGATGAACTTTACACGCTGTGGCAAGTCGTTAATCTGAACGCTATGAAGAGGCTTGGAACGAGCGATCACGGTCCGGTCCATGTGCAAATCGTCACGAACATCGCCTTGAAACTCGTGCGGCTACTCGCGGACCGAAGCGTACAGCCCAACAGCGTCCTCGATTACAATCTCACTATTGAAGACGCCGAAGTGATCGTCGTCTTGGCAGCGCTACTCCACGACGTGGGCATGTCAATCCACCGTGCCGGCCATGAGCTGTATAGCCTTTTCCTAGCGGAGCCCAAAATCAAGGAGCTTCTGGAGGGTATCTATGACGTTCCAATGCGAACCATTCTTACTTCAGAAATCCTTCAGGCCATCATCTCCCATCGAGCGGACAGCCAACCGATGACCCTGGAAGCCGGAATTGTTCGTGTTGCAGATGCCCTTGACATGGAAGAGGGCCGAACGCGAATCCCCTTCCAGGAGGGGAAAATCAACATCCATTCTGTTTCGGCAGCCTCCATTGAGCGGATCAGCATTGAACCCGGAGAAGTCAAACCCATTCGGATCGTAGTAGGCATGAGCAATTCTGCAGGGATTTTCCAACTGGACGAATTGTTCAAAAACAAGCTTGAAGGTTCGGGCCTGGAAGCATACGTCGAGGTTGACGCGTCGATCAAGGGCGAAGCGGAGAAGAAGTTGATCCATACCTTTCGGATTTGAACGGATTCCTTTAACGTATGTCTCCGAAACTGCTATGACACGCTTTGGAATTTGGGCACATTTCTAACAGTAATCATTACCCCTGTGAGCTATCTCATGGATAATGGCAAATTGGGAAGCAGAATTTGACTATATTACAGGCAGCAATACTCGGGTTGGCTCAAGGTCTGGGAGAGTTTTTGCCCATATCAAGTTCAGCACACTTAGTTTTGATTCCCTGGCTTTTCAGTTGGGCAGATCCGGGACTTACTTTCGACGTTGCCCTACATATTGGCACGCTTGTTGCGGTGGTTATCTATTTCTGGAAAGACTGGTGGCGACTGATTGTAAAAGGCTTGACAGACGCCCGAAGCGGAGAAGGTCGATTGTTTTGGTATTTGGTTGCGGCCAGTGTGCCAGGGGCAATTGGAGGATTCTTGCTGGAAAAAGAAGCTGAAACGATATTCAGATCCCCACTCTTAATTGCCATGATGTTAATCGGGATGGGTATTTTTCTATATTGGGCCGATCGCAGAAGTGCCAAAAATATTGAAATGAACAATATCGGTTTTGGAACAAGTCTATTGATTGGGATATCCCAAACACTGGCGATTATTCCAGGAGTTTCCCGCTCAGGCATTACGATGACCACAGGATTGCTGATGGGGGTAACCAGAGAAGGGGCAGCGAGGTTTTCATTCTTATTGTCAACTCCTATTATCTTTGGGGCAGCCATGGTAAAACTGCCTCACGTTATTTCGCATTCGTCCGTGATCACCGCAAACTTCGCGATGGGGATGCTGGTTTCTTGTATCGTCGGCATAGGCAGTATTGGATTCTTGCTGCGATACGTTCAGACCAAGGATTTCTTGCCATTCGCCTGGTATAGATTTATATTGGGTGCTCTGGTTATCGTGGTTACCATAGTACGTTAGGCAAAGCGAAGATGTCATCG
>JBEKDJ010000393.1:0-4600 GCA_050014415.1 Thermodesulfobacteriota bacterium
GATTCCAGAGGGCATCCTGCACATCCACGTCCCAGGGCACGAAGGTCTTGTCCTGGATGATGAGAGGAATACCGAAGTGGTACACGCCTCCCAGGTCTGGAAGGACATGCGCCCCCCCCGGATTGACGCCCGTCACATTGGTGCTCTCGATCATGTCCTTCTCGTATTGATCGTAGAGCAAATATCCTGCCGCCTCACCGGCGTAGACGTTGAGGCGAGTTATGCCGTAGGCGTGATCATGATAGAACATCAGCCGCGCACTCTGCTGGTTGGGATAATAAAATGTCTGCAGGCCGTCGGACGGGCCAGCGGGCAGGCTCGGTGTGATGCACTCGGAGGGCGGGGTGGCGCTGCAGGAGCCACCCGCCGCAACCGCCACCATGTCGGGGACATTCACAAAGCTCGCCCCCTTTAAACACTGGGTGTTGGCTGTATTCTCATTGAGCGGGGTGATCCACTGGTGGGGCGTTCCATCACTGATCCAGGGCGTGTTGCCGCCGTGCAGATGGAGGGTGGCCCGGTTCTGCGTAAAGATCCCGCCGGTGGGGCAGCTTCCCGCGCCCATGGCGGTTGTATCCACGGGAATGAAGAGGTTACCGGCAGTGCCCAGGCCGAGTTCATTTTTGAACAAGATACGTACCGGCCGATCCTTCTGAGCGAGGATCAGCGGGCCGAGATAGTGGTTGACAAATGCATTAGGGTCGGTGGTGTTGAACTGATAATATCCCCTGAGCTTGGAGGCCTTGGGCAGGTCCGTGTGCATCTTTTGGGTGTAATCCCGCAGCCCGATAACGTAGTAATCAGACCCTGTATAGGTTGCCGTATCCGGGACGGCCAGAGGAATGCAAAAGTTTGGGTCCGACACTCCAGGCGTACATATGCCAGGCAGAGGGTCAACAAACTTCTGGAGAGGTTGCCCGGTGTAAAATGTTAACCCCTCATATGTCCTGAAACCAGCCGGGCTGTTGGTGTAGTACGTGCCGAACCCCGGGCCTGCATGGGCGGGGTTGCTTCCCCACGAAATGATCGTCATTGCCAACATCAAACTCATAGAGATCAAGAATCTCCGCCTATTCATGTTTCGTTCCTCCTTTTCTTGAGCTATCCAATGATGTCATCATTCATGCAAACCACGCTTCAGCCCCTATCCATAGCACACTTACTCCGCTGATCTCTCCCAATCGGAAAGCACCTTTGCTTAAGCTGTTCCCCTCTGATTCGCGACCAAAGACCGCATCAATTGAGTGTCATGCTGCTGATGGCCTTATTTCCAGGCTCTTTTTCATTTCGAAGAATTTGTATTACTCATTTTCTCCAACAACTATCAAATCAAAAAGAAACTGATCAGTAAATAAAGTGAACCCTGTATTTTTTTGTAAGAAACACCCTATTTCTAAGGAAACGTTTTCCCCATTTGGTAGTTCTTGATAAAGTTTGAAAAGGATGGAGGAGTTAATCCGGGGAATTCTGTATTTCATTGAGCGAAATAGGGCATTTTATGCCATTTAGAACAAGCAAATATTCACAAACGAGTTACCTGATTGAGGATGGGCGCACACCCCAGCGGGAGATAAGAACCCACATCAAATCCTGTCGACGTAAGCGGTGATCATCCACCAGTGCAACATGGTTTGGCACATGATAGGGATCTCTTCCGCTCACTGGAACAAGAAATATCAGGGTTGAACATCCAGAATCGATTTGGAGAGATATTCATTTCGGAATGGATGAAACACTTATGATATCGAGATCGTTTGGGTGAGGTAGAAGGAGGTTTTGCCGGAGGACAGGAGGGTGGTCAAAGTGAGGTTTTCTGTCTAGGGGCTATTATTTCTTCCCTATATTTTTCGATCACCATGCCGGGTTCTCCTTCAGCAACGACTTCTCCATGATCAAGCCATAGAGCCCGCGTACACAATTCTTCGATTACTTGGAGATTGTGAGAAACAAGTACGGTGGTGACCCCACTTTTTATGAGCCTTAGAATCGCGTCTCGTGATTTTTTCTGGAATCCTTCATCGCCCACAGAGAGAACCTCATCAATAATGAAGATTTCCGGGTCTGTATGGATAGCAACCGAGAAGGCGAGCCTGAGATACATTCCACTGGAGTAAGTCCTCACAGGAACATCTGCAAAATCTTCTATTTCTGAAAAATCAATAATCGAAGGCATCTTCCTAAGGACATCCTCCTTGGTAAGACCCAGCAGAACGCCATTTAAGACCACATTCTCCCGACCGGTAAGATCCGGATGAAATCCTGCACCGAGCTCTAAAAGGGGAGTCACCCGATCCTTAACCATGACTGTCCCTCTGGATGGTAAGATGGTTCCAAGCATCAGCGAGAGAAAGGTGCTTTTTCCTGCCCCATTTTTCCCTATGACGCCCACACACCCTCCTCTTTGGATCTTGAGGGTCAGGTCTTTAAGGGCATAGAAATAGTTATTTCCTTCTCTTCTTTTCTTAAAAGATTTGTGGAAATTGACAAAGAATTCTTTAAATCCAGGCCGATCCTTAAGCAGAGGGTATTTCTTCCAGACATGATCAAAAGCGATCACAGACTGATTCATAAAACCTCATCTAAGCGACTGCTCAGTCTACGAAATATGATGAGACCAGCGAAGAAAACAACGAGAGAGGAGAGAAAGGCGATTATCATCCAATTCCAGTGGATCTTATTTGACATGAAGAGCTCCCGCCACGAAGACATTAAGGGAGTCAAAGGATTTATATATAAGGACAGAAATCGGTAGGGGTCTGGTATGGTATCCAATTGATAGAGAATAGGGGTCATCCAAAAGAACATGTTCAGAAGGAAAGCAACGATGAACTGAAAATCCATGAAATAGACATTGATGACCGATACAGCGAGGGAAACTCCAATCGTCATGATGAATTGGATGAAGAGTAGGAGGGGTATTGCTAAAAGCCATACTGCATGAGCCGTCTTCCCATAAAAATAGATCAAAACTGCGATGATTGGCAGAGAAAGAAGGAAATGGACCCCTTGGGAAAAAACACCTGCTGTGAGAAGGAAGTGTTTTGGAAATGGAAATTTCTTGATAAGACTCCTATTGGCAATCATGGAGACGGTGGAGGCATTAACAGAATTTGCAAACCATGTCCACGGGAAGAGGGCAGCAAGAAGGAAGAGAGGAAAATCCTTTTTTGGGATTTTCAAGATAACGATAAAAGCGATATAGTAAATTAGAGCAAGCAAGAGGGGATTGAGTAACGACCACAAGATGCCGAGAGAGGTTCTTTTATACTGAAGGGTGATCTCCTTTCGTGTAAGCAACCAGAGGAGATCCATGCTTCTTCGCAAGCCATAAGGGATTTGTATCATCAAACTCGCTCGGTAAAGGTTTTAGAATGTACTGTCCGCCATCTTAAGGCAACGCTAGTGTTTACTATAGATTTATAGAATTTTCAATTGGATTAAAAGAGATTTTCTGGCGGATTGACTGCATGCCTATAACACATTGACATCTTTGACCCAAGTGTGGTTTTCGTTGTACCAGGCTACCAATTGCCGCAAACCTTCTGCAAAGGGTGTCTCCGGTCTCCAGTTCAAGAGCTTCTCGGCCTTACTGATGCCAGCCCAGGTGGCCAAGACATCAGAGGGGTGGCGAGGCATAAACTCGATGGTGGCTTTCTTTCCCAATAGCTCTTCCGCCAGCCGCAGGGCGTCGATGAGAACAATGGGTTTATCCGACCCCAAGTTGATGACTTCGCATCCCATGTGCTTCAATGCTGCGATTGTCCCCTGCGCAATATCATCAACGAAGGTAAAATCTCTCTCTTGCTTGCCATCACCATAGACAATCACCGGCCGCCCTTCACTGATCCACTTTACAAAACGGAAAAGACTCATATCTGGCCGGCCTGCTGGACCATAGACAGTGAAGTAGCGCACCACTGTCACATCAATCCCGTACAAGTAGTGATACGTGAAGCAGAGCACCTCTGCTGCCTTCTTCGAAGCGGCATAGGGAGAGAGAGGCCTATCGGTGTTAGCATCCTCACGGAAGGGTAGGGGATTGTCTGCTCCATAGAGGCTTGACGTGGATGCCAATACGAACTTCTTTGTACCGTTTCTTCTGGAACACTCAAGCAGATTCAAGGTCCCCCGCACATTGGTATCATAATAGATCCATGGGTTTTCCAAACTCGCTCTAACCCCTGCGCGGGCTGCTAAATTGATGATGGCATCGAATGAGTAGTTTTTGAAAAGTTGTTCCAGGGCCTCGTAATCTGTAATGTCTTCCTTAATAAAAGTGAGGTTTCTAAATCCCCGCAATGTTTGGAGCCTCCACTCCTTCATCCGCGGATCGTAGTAGGTGTTCAAGTTATCAACGCCGACAACCTGATCGCCGTGCTCGAGAAGTTTTTGAGTAACCTTCCAGCCGATGAAGCCAGCCGCTCCTGTTACAAGAATATTCAAAAGGAAGCCTCCTTCATGCGTATTTGAGTCGTTGTGCTCGTTGAGTTTGTTGGGTTCATCTCGTTATTCCGTCGAAGCGTCGTTGTTCCTAGATCCTGTTTTGAGTGCCGCGTTTTGAATGGGAAGTTGCCTTCTAGCAAGGTTTTTCTTTGATATT
>JBEKDJ010000394.1:0-4584 GCA_050014415.1 Thermodesulfobacteriota bacterium
CTCAGTGTGGCTGAGGTGCATGATTGTTTTACCATTCATGAGATGGTGATTTATGAGGATTTAGGGTGGAGCGAGAGGGGGAGGGCGAGAGAAGATATTGAAAGCGGAAGCTTTCTGCTCAAAGGTGAATTGCCTATCAATACCGACGGAGGACTAAAGTGTTTCGGACATCCCCTAGGTGCTAGCGGTTTAAGGATGCAGTATGAAGTCTATAAGCAGCTTCAGGAAAAAGCTGGTCCCCGCCAGGTGAGGAATCCACGGCTCGGATTGACGCATAACCTGGGAGGAAATATTTGGGGGGGGATTGCTTGTGTATCAATCACTGGAAATGAGATTGAGAGGAAATAGTGAAAATGCATGAACGGGTTCAAATAAGCTATAGAAAAAATTCAATATCGGAGGGAGCCATCGGATGAAAGAGTACCCGTTTGAAGAGAGGGTGATTGGCCATATCTTGGAGGACAAGGCGAGAGCGATTGGGGAGAAAACATATTGCCTCCATGGAGATGTAAAGGTCAACTATCAAGAGATGAATGAAACAGTGAACCGGGTCGCAAATTCATTGATCAAACAAGGGATCAAGAAAGGTGACAAGGTCTGCATGATCATGACGAACTCATTAGAGTTTCTCTATACCCGGTTTGCCTTAGCCAAGATCGGGGCGGTCATGGTTCCGGTCAATATCGCCCTCAAAGGAAACCTGCTCAGGTATATCATAGATAACTCGGATGCATCGGTAATTGTCGTCGACGTCGACTTGATTGATCGGGTGATATTTATTCAAAAGGAATTGAAGAAGATCAAGACGATTATCATTGTTCCCGATTACTTGGAGAAAGAGAAGGAGATAGGATTTACTTCCGACATTAGCGTCAAGAAATTCATCGAGTTATATGACGGGTCTCCGGAGAATCCCACTTCGGAGGTTCACTTCTACGACCCTATTGTGATTATGTATACCTCCGGGACGACCGGTCCTTCCAAGGGGGTGATCTTGAGTCATGCCCATCATTATGCAGTTGCGTATGAGGAAAGTCATTTTTTGCGGTATACCGAGGACAGCATCGTTTACTCTTGTCTTCCTCTCTTCCACGCAAATGCATCTATGGCATCCCAAGGGGCCATTCTTGCAGAAGGGAAGTTTGCATTGGGAAAAAAGTTCAGTCTTTCTGGGTTTTGGGATGAGATCAGGAAATACGGAGCAACCCATACGAACATACTCGCAACGATCTTCCCCCTTTTATGGAGGCAACCTCGAAGAGAAGATGATGCCAAAAACACCTTGAAGGTAATGGATGCATCGCCGGTGATCCCGGAGTTTAAGGAATTTGAAAAGAGATTTGGTCTTAAATTGATCACTATGTTTGGATTGACGGAATCGGGCGTTATTATGGCATCCCCTTTTGAGGAGGAGATAAGGCTTGGTTCATGCGGCAAGCCTTTAAAGGCATATGATGTCAGAATATTTGACGATTATGACATCGAATGCGGTCCGAGAGTAACAGGAGAGATTGTCGTGAGAGGGAGAGAGCCATACAGGCAGATGGATGGCTATTACAAAATGCCGGATGCTACGGTTAAGGCCTATAGGAATTTATGGTTTCACACAGGGGATTTTGGGTATATGGATGAGGATGGCTATTTCTATTTTGTAGATCGCAAGAAGGACGCCATAAGAAGGGGGGGAGAAAATATATCCTCGTTTGAAGTGGAACAGGTGATCAATTCTCATCCGAAGGTTTTTGAGTCAGCGGTATTGGCGGTTCCTTCGGAACTAAGTGAGGACGATGTAAAAGCAGTTGTGGTTTTGAAAGACGGAGAAAAGATGACTCCAGAGGAATTAATGTCATTTTGTAACGATAGGATGGCCTACTTTGCGGTGCCTCGATACTTGGAATTCAAAAAGAGTTTGCCTAAGACTCCTACATCACGAGTAGAGAAATACAAGCTAAGAGAGGAGGGGGTGACCAAGGATACCTGGGACAGAGAAAAAGCAGGTTACAAGTTGCAAAGGTGAACAAGGGAAGGATGTGAGATACGCATTTCTTGCAAGATCTTTCAGAAAAAGATAATTATCGGTGTTTCAATGGGGTACCCGGATGAAGATGAGATTATCAACAAATATTTGAGAGAAAGGTTGACTCTTAATGAAATGATATCCTATCAAAGCATTTAGAGAATGAGAAGGGAAAAACCGAAGAGGTGTTACATTATATGTCGCAAAACGTCTTGTTGTTGAACTGCGTATTCCGACGCAAACCGGCCATCCATTCCGATTCAAATCGGCCACCCTCTGAATGAGGTAAGCAACGCTGGATAATCAAATCCATTGCCATTACGCTCCTGGAAAAACCATCAGGAGGTATCCATGGCTAACGGGAGATTATCCATGCGTAAAATTAAAGAGCTTCTAAGACTCCATCAAGAAATTAGGCTTTCCGAAAGGCAGATCGCCGAGAGTTGTGGCATTTCGCAAAGCACTGTCGAAGAATATCTTCACCGTGCCCAAAGAGCAGGGCTGAGTTTTCATAAATTCCGGGACTGCCCTCCTTATCTTGGACCGAAGTGGGTTTACGCCAGATCAATTATTCAGGAATTACAATTCCATGCATTCACTATTTTGTAAAGCCATCATTTCAGGTAATCTTTTGTCACTTGTTGATAAGAATAAATGGGCTGGTTAGATTCAGTCTAAAAGCCAGAAGCTAAGGACTAAAGGTAGGAGAGACTCATGAAAGAACTTGTTCACAAAAGGGTAATCTCAATACGGACATTTGATCTTGGTGACCATTTCATCCTTGTGAAGGGTAACCTTATAGACCGTCAGCATCGGGCGTGGCGCAATGAGGTTCAAGAACAACCCAAGATCGTGCATCACATGGTGATTCAATTGAAGGTCAAGGGACCCGAAATGTTGATTGAACAAGCAGGGGCCACGATGTCCCATCATCCGAGGGAAGAATGCCTGGTGGTGCTTCCCTCGATAAGGAATTTGGAGGGATTGAGAATCACCCAAGGCTTCATCCTGAAAGTAAAGAAAGCCATTGGAGGCACGAAGGGTTGTGCACACCTGACGAGCCTCATTACCGCCATGGGACCGTCCGCCGTCCAAGGATACTGGGCTGCTTATGGCGTGGAAGAAGAGAAAATAACCCTTCGTGACCAGGCCGTAAGAAATATGGTAAATACCTGCTATCTTTGGAGGGAGGATGGGCCTCTTGTTAAGGGCCTTAAAGAGGATGGGTAAAGATGAAAAATGTTTATGCATACATATCCTAGGGGTCGGTAGCAGAGGCAGTAAAGTATTTCGACCTCGATCAGGTTTACATACGGCCAGCTCTAAGAGAATTATTGGATAAGGTTTCTGCTTCTTCACATAATAAGTTCGTTACCATCAAGGAGGACAGCCCATGAAAAAGATTATTCCCTTATTTGCTCTTTTGACCCTGTTCATGTATCTGACTGTCCTTCCTATAGCCACCTATTCGCAGGAAAAACCTCCGGTCTTGGAAGTCTATTTTTCACCTCATGGAGGTTGCACAGACGCCATTATTAGAGAATTGAACAAAGCCAAGACCCCTGTCTTGGTTCAAGCCTACTCCTTCACATCCGCCCCAATTGCCAAAACTTTGCTGAATGCCCATAGGAGGGGAGTAAAGGTCCAGGTCATTCTAGACAGGAGCCAGGGGACTCGGAAGTATTCATCCGCCACTTTTCTTTATAACGCTGGAATCCCAACCAAGATCGACGCCCAACATGCCATCGCCCACAACAAGGTGATGATTATTGACGGGGAGATTGTCATCACAGGCTCATTCAACTTCACGAAGGCGGAGGAGGAAAACAACGCTGAAAATCTTCTCATAATCCATGACAAGAAAATGGCCTCACTCTACACGAAGAACTGGCAAGAGCACGCTCAGCACTCCGAAGTCTATGTTGGCAGAGGGAGCTAGAAGGATTATGGAGAGACCAAGGAGAGAAAGAGGGAATTATGGCGGAAATAATGGAGATTTTGTCGAAATGTTCTTTCAGTTGGGAAAACTTAAAGGAGATGAAGGATACTAATGTTGAATTCTTTGCTGGAGATGGGTTCAAGAGGTTGCGAATAATAGATTTTGATGAAAAGCAAAGAAATTTCCACATGATTGATGAATTGGGGAAAATAACATTTCCTTTGAAATATGAGAAATTGGAAAAAGTGCATGGAAAAGTTCATCGTGGAGAAGTTGCACTTATCCCATATGAAATTGATAAACTCATTCCAACCTGGGGAAATTTTGTTACGGGTTTATTTAGACATCTTGGTTGTGATAAAATTTTAGTTTGACCTTAATTCTTGGGAGGCTTACCATAGCAACCCCTCTTGACGACTTCATTAACTTCATGGGTTCAGTATCTGCTATATATCTTCTGTTTTTGACCGTCCATAAATGCTACGATTTGATTTTGATATGTTGAGGTTGAATACTCGATTTTTATCTGAAATCGTAGAGCTTGGAGATCGCCCAGGAGTGATGACCCGTAGGTTCTGACCTACCCCAATTCTAAAGGCAAAATTTGGGTAATATTTGTGTCTCTTTT
>JBEKDJ010000395.1:0-4974 GCA_050014415.1 Thermodesulfobacteriota bacterium
AGATCATTCAGTTATGGGAAGGCGGCGCCCAGTTGGGACGTTTTGACGTCTGCCGCGGTTATTATGACTGCAATTTATAAATAGGCCATAAAAGGCGTCCGTGAAATTATAGAATTTCCCTTACCCAAGTAGAGGGCAATGCGGAGGGCAGGAGTCCTCCTTGAGACCAATACCGCCTACCGCAGAAAGAAGCGTAATTGGGATCTGTCCTTAACATTTGACAGGCGCAGGTGCCTGATATTGAAATGAGATGTGGGATGGATTAATGGGTTTGAACTTAACTACTTGATAGTTCACTCAGAAGAAAATTAATGCCTAGGCTTAAACTTTGGTTTCTTGGTTTTGAAGGAAATATGACATAGAAGTTAACCAGTCAAAACATTTCTGGAGTTTCCTGAGTTTTCAAGAAGCAAAAGATTTTTATGTAAGAATGTCCCTGTGTTAGAGGTAGTAGGATCTGGAATTATTGGGTTTTTAGTTCCAAAAATCATGGTCTAAGTATTTCAAGTACTTAGTGAAATTCTTTCACTGAAATTGGCTATCAAGAGTGTTAAATCTCAAAAAACTCAGGAAACTCCAGTCAAAAACATTTCCCTTGACATTTCAAACATGATGTGTTTGGATACTACCTAATCTATAGTTTGAAATCCTAAAAAAAGGAGGAAGATAGCAATGAAGGAAGAGAAGAAAAGGAAGAAAGGTTTTTTTCTAATCACATTGTTGATGGTATTGGTGAGCGTCTTAATTTTTGGCGGTGGCACTAAGTTAGTAGTATCAGCGTTGGCGAAAGAGATTCCAAAAGAAATTCGTATAGGCGATGCTGTATCCTATACGGGTATGTATGCCACTTTCGGTATTAATAAATTTGGAGTGGAAGCGGCTGTTGAGGATATCAACAAACAGGGCGGAATATATGTAAAAGAGTATGGGAAAAAATTGCCCGTTAAATGGATCACCCGCGATAGCGAGAGCGACGTGCTAAAGATGGCACCTCTTACAGAAGACCTGATTCTCCGTGATAAGATACACTTTATTGGGTGTGGTCTGGAGATACCAACGATGCGCCAAGGTACGGCTGCGATGGCTGATAAGTATAAGATCCCAGGCGTTTATGGAGTCGGTCCTTTTGAATCCTGGCAGGCTATGAAGGAGTCAGCCAAGGCAACCTGGAAATACAGCTTTCCTTGTGGCTTTGCTATAGCTACTCCAGCTGTGGCCGGAGATTGGCGAGAGGGTGATAAGGGATATCTGATGTGGCCTACCATGATGGGTGTGCTGGATCAATTCGGTAAACAGACCGGTAAGAAAGTGGCTGCCTTTGCTCTTGATGACGCAGATGGCAGGGCCTGGTACATGGCATTTACTGAAGAGGCAACCAAAGCAGGTTATGATTGCTACCGTGCCAAAGATCAATTTGGTATATTTCCTGTGGATACGACTGACTTCACCCCCATCATCAAGGAGTGGATGAAGGCGGGTTGCGAAATCATGTGGGGGAATTGCCCCGGGCCTCATTATGGGATATTGTGGAAGCAGTGCCATGTACTGGGCTTTAAGCCTAAGTTAGTTTGCGCCACCAGGGCAGGAGGTTACTATAATGATGTACAGTCCTGGGGCGGTGACCTGCCGAATGGTATCGGTATGGAAGAGTTTTGGAACCCACAAGTTAAAGGCGTTGGTATTGGTGGCACAACCCCGGAAGCGCTTTTTCAAAGATTTCGTAAAAAGACAGGGCAACCATTGGCCCAGGGTATAGGCTACGAATATGGGACGGCGCAAGTACTATTTAATGCCATTGAGAGAGCGGGCACACTTGACCCAGATGCGGTTCGTGAAGCTTTACTTAAAACCGATATGAAGATGACAATGCATGGGCGTGCCACGTTTGAAAAAGGGACACAATTTTGGCGATGGCCAGTCGCATGGGGCCAGTGGCAGAAGACGAATAAACCATGGATATGGGAAGCACCGACATGTTTTTCCTACAATAACTTCTTGGTGCAGACGACTAAGTACATATTCCCAATGTCTTACTAAACCAGGTATAAAAAAATCAAACAGGGCTTGGGCTGGAGTGTAGCCCAAGCCCTGTTTTGTTCAACTGGAGGGGCATGCCCATTTGGTTGAGCCGAAGTTTATCAAAGATATGCAGTTACCGCTAATTTTTAGGCGATAGACGAGGACAAGCAAAGGGAACGAAGCGTGGGTAAACCCCGTTAGAAAAGACGAGGCTTTTGCCCCGCCTTTTCTACACGGAATTGAAATTCTATCTGTACTATCCCCGCCATAGATGGCGGGGTTTTCTAACGGGGTAAATGGAGACACCGATTCTTTCAGTGGCAAAATTAAATAAGCATTTCGGAGGGTTGGCCGCGATATGTGACTTGAGTTTTGATGTGCAGGAGGGCGAGGCCTTGGGCTTAATGGGGCCAAACGGTGCTGGCAAGTCAACATTATTAAATATCATATCGGGTGAATACAAGCCAAACTCTGGAACAATAATTTATAAGAAACATAACATTACGGCTCTGGCTCCCCATAAAATTTGCCACCTTGGGATTGCTCGAACTTATCAGATTCCTCAGCCCTTTGTCAATTTAACGGCTCTGCAAAACATTGTGGTGGCAGCAGAATATGGAAGAGGCTTACGGAAAGCTGCCGCTGAAAGTGAGGCTCCAAAAATACTTGATATAGTAGATATTTTAGAAAAGAAAGATGTGTTCGCCAGAGATTTAACAGCAATCACTCTGAAACGGCTTGAATTGGCGAGAGCCCTAGCCACCAGTCCAACATTACTGCTGCTTGATGAAGTGGCGGCGGGCTTAACCGAAGAGGAAATCCCACGGATACTAGAGATCCTACAACGGGTACGTGAAATGGGCATAACATATATATTGATCGAACATGTTATGAGAGTAATGAAGAAGGCAGTTGATAAGATTATAGTGGTGGATAAGGGCGTGAAAATCGCCGAAGCCTCACCCGATGAAGTAATGGAAGATAGGAAGGTCATTGAAGCTTACTTGGGTGAGTCTGTATAGAAATATTGCCAGGAAATGCCTGAAGAAACATTGCTAAAAGTTAGTCATATCGATGCATTACATGGGAGCTTCCAAGCTTTATGGGATGTATCGTTGTCAGTTAACCCGGGAGAAATTGTTGCTATCATTGGGGCCAATGGATCTGGTAAATCCACTCTGCTCGACACCATTTCGGGCTTAGTGCATCCGGCTAAGGGAAATATTGAATTTGTGGGGGAGAATATCTCTGCATTGGAACCTTTCCATATCGTTGACCTTGGCATTTCCCAAGTTCCGGAGGGGAGAAGAATTTTCCCTGACCTGAGCGTTTTAGAAAATCTAATCATCGGTTCCTACAATCGTAAGGCAAGGTCCGAGAGAGCAAAAAATCTACAAAAGATTTACCACCTCTTCCCTTTACTTGAAGAAAGGCAAACTCAACTAGGTAAAACACTCAGTGGGGGGGAGCAACAGATGTTAGCGCTTGGGCGGGGTTTAATGTCTGATCCAAAACTCATACTCCTTGATGAAATATCTCTTGGTCTTGCTCCTCTCATCATTAACGAACTATATAGAGTCTTGAAGGAAATTAGAGGAAGGGGTATTACGATTTTATTTGTTGAGCAGAATGTCAGGCGGAGTCTCATAGAAGCTGAAAGGGCTTATATTCTGGAGGCAGGGCGTGTTGTTTTAAACGGCAAAGTTGCGGAACTTCGGGAAGAGGAGAGAGTTAAAAAAGCCTACTTTGGTGCATGAAGTTGAATAGGATGGCATACCCATGGATTTATTAGCAGATTTGTCGACGCCCATTGTGATGGGTATTCTTTTGGGCGGATTATATGCGGTCATTGCATTAGGTCTTTCACTGGTTTTCGGGGTGGTGAAGGAAATGAACGTTGCCCACGGAGATCTGGTAATATTAGGAAGTTACTTTGGTTATGCTGCCCTGACCATGATCGGGATGGACCCTATTCTGAGCTTAATCATAGGTATGCCCATATTGTTCGGGATTGGTTTCGCTATTCAAAAATATCTCCTGAACCGGGCCTTTAGAATATCAATGGACGCTACATTGATGATGGCTTTTGGGATTTCTATCATCTCACAAAACACATGCCAACTTATCTGGACTCCTTTTCCAAGGGGATTGACAACACCTTACGCCTTAAAAAGTTTTGCTTTCGGACCCATTCGGTTCCCACTTGTGTATCTGCTAGATTTTATCGTCGCCATAGCAGTAATGTTTTTCCTCCGTGAATTCCTGAGGAGAACATATTTAGGTAAGGCGATCAGGGCCGCTGCCCAAGATCGAAAAGCAGCTCATCTGATGGGGATAAATACCGACCAAGTGTTCGCCCTCACATTCGCTATCGCTTTGGCGTTTGCTGCGATCGCCGGTGTTTTTCTTGGTCTGACTTTTCCCTTTACCCCGATATCAGGGATGCCTTTCCTGATCATTGCACTCGGTGTGGTCGTATTAGGAGGTTTGGGTAGTATCGTAGGGACATTTATTGGGGGGATTGCCTTTGGCTTAGCACAAACTCTTGGAACTCTTGGCGGACATTTCTTTGGAGTTGCCGCTCAGATGCTGGTTGCTTACACCATGGTGCTGGTGGTATTAGCTGTGATACCACGAGGGATATTTGGTCGTTAGGAGAAACATGATAGTCACCGTTCCACAAATTCGAAAAGGATGGATATTGTTGATAGCGGTTATTGTGGTATTGGCACTGTTTCCGATAATAGGAGTGCCCCGATTTTGGCTCCTTTACCTCTTTTTCTTCTTTATATACTTAACGATGGCCAATATGTGGAATTTGCTTGCTGGTTACAGTGGTTTAATATCCCTGTGCCCGGCGGCATTTGTCGGGTTAGCAGGGTACACCATGACCATAATGACATGGCTTGGTTTGCCTTATTATGTAGGAGTCATACCTGGAGCGATAGTCGCAGC
>JBEKDJ010000396.1:0-4537 GCA_050014415.1 Thermodesulfobacteriota bacterium
CTGCATGGCTTGTTCTTTTTATCGAGCTCATGCAGTGCTTATACCACGTTTTGTCGCTTCGCGAACCTGTTTTCATCCGCCCAGCAGAGCTGGGCGGTATTCAACAGGTATTTCTTATAAAGATAAGTGATCAATAGGATTGGGGCAGAATATAAAATGAAATTTGAAGGCGCGACCCTATATTGTTGAAGAGAAGGTGATGTTGAAATGATCCTTCTTTTGAAGTCAATTAAAGAGCCATCTCGCCTCGGACGGCATAATAAAAAAAACTAATGATAACATGGAATGAAAATGACCTGATATTTCTGTTGGGGGCAGGAGCATCGGTTGATGCAGGATTGCCAACAGTGGCCAAATTGACCCAGGACTTACGAAAGAACCTTCCCACACTTTCAGATAGTTATGGAACTGCTCGTCCAGAGTTTGGCGAATTATGTGACTTTATTGCACGCATCGACCCAATAGTGGAAGGAAATTATGAACGTTTTTTCGAATGGGTCAGACTCCTGTTGGATGTCCAAAAAGAACCTTTCAGGAAGATTATCACCGCGAGAATTTCGGATTCACTTATTGAAGCTGCCGCTCACCTAACTTCCGTAGTTGGTGGAGAAGTTGCCCGAATATTAGAATCAAAACGTCCCAGTCCCGATTATCTCGGAAGACTTGCGGATTTCCTCCCCGAGAAGGGGCGGCTGAAAGTGTTCACCTTAAATTTTGATTGTTGTCTTGAAGACGCCTGCCAGGCTGCTGGTGTTACGCTTACAACAGGATTTGATCCAATAAAAAGAAAATGGAAACCATCCTTATTTCAGTCAAAATCAAAAGGAATGAACCTTTACAAGTTGCATGGCTCTCTTCGCTGGAATGGTACGAGAGATTCTAGATTATCGGGCGACCGATTTCAATACAAGTATGTGCCTGTAGAGTTGAGAGCAGAAGAGCTATGCAACTTGCCTACATATATGGAGGTTTCTCCAAGGGGTTGGCTGATTTTGGGACCCAGAGATAAAATACAGTCTGATGATCCGTTTCTAACATTATTTTACGAGTTTCACAGATCTGTAGGGAAAGCCAAAGTGTGCATAGTAATTGGATATGGTTATCAAGATCCCCATATCAACACGGTTCTTGACCAGGGTATTGATACAGGAGTTAGTATTATTGATGTGAATCCAGGTGGCCCAGCAGGTAGGTATTTAGCAAGTGGTCTTTATCATCATTTACCTTTTAGCACCAAGAATGCCTTAACAAATGAGAGCATTAAATTAAAGACCCAGGAACTGAAATTATGATCCCAAAAGAACGCGAGCGTCTTGCGGAGGTGGACTTTCCGATTGCAATGGTGTCAAAGCACTCCGCGCGGAAAAAGTCTATCCGCCATGGTCATCCTTCGACGCTTCATCTCTGGTGGGCAAGGCGGTCACTGGCGGCGTGTCGTGCAATCCTCATGGGACTTCTCCTTCCGGATCCCTATGATCCTTTCTGCCCTGAAGATTTCAAAGATACAACTCGGCAGCTTCTGCCAAATGTTCAGGGCTTGTAGGTCAGACTTAAAGATTGACTTTAAGAGGGGAGGCAGTGGCACCCATAAGAAGTTGGCCCATCCAATTGCGGATTGAAAATCCATAAATAAGGGAGTAAATGAGTTATTGGGTAATTAAATAATGGCAAAGCTGAAAGCTCAAAGGGAGTTGTTAGGTTATCGAGTGAGAGGATTATTTGAAGAATAAAAACCGGAGGCCTCGTCTTTATCTCATTGCGGGTCCTAATGGTGCTGGGAAGACGACCTTTGCCAAAAAGTTTCTTCCTCAATACGTTGAATGCCTGGAATTTGTAAACGCCGATTTCATAGCGGGTGGTTTGTCACCATTTGCCCCGGATAGAGCTGCCATCCATGCAGGGAGACTCATGCTGGAACAAATCCATTCCTTAGGCAATCGTGGTCTCGATTTCGGTTTCGAAACAACTTTTTCCGGCAAGTCATACGTCAGGCTCTTAAATGAATTGAAACAAAAGAAAGGCTATAGCATTCATCTTTTTTTCCTATGGATAGCCAACGTGAAGCTCGCTTTGGAACGGATTGAATTACGAGTGCGGCAAGGAGGGCATAGCATCCCGGAAGCCATAGTGCGTCGCCGTTTCGATAAAGGACTTTCTAATTTCTTCCAATTTTATCAATCCCTTGTCGACAGATGGATCATTTTTAACAATTCGGGAGATGTTCCTGAGGTGATCGCCTTTGAAGAATCAGGAAGGTTGGAAATTGTCGATTTAGATCGTTTTACTCTATTATTGAGATATAAGGAGAAGCAATGGGAAAAATGAAAAGATCTCCTTCTCTATGGGTGCATCAAGCTCATGAAGCCTTAAAGAAGGCGGTTGCAGAGGCGATCGCCGAACATCAGCGCAACGGAGTTCCGATTGCCATCTGGCGCAATGGCAAAGTGGTTCGTATCCCTGCTGATCAGATTGAGGTTCGGGAGCCTCAGATTGAGTACACGGTCTCTTCCAAGAAAAGAAAATGATCAGGACAGCTGTGCTGGCTAGTGGGATTCTGGCGGGACTGAGGTCGTACCAAGCTAACTGCTGGGGGACGTGGAGGGTATGTAGTTGACTAGGTTGAATTAATCATGAAGTGAAGTTTGGTGTCATCCATAAGAAAGTTAGCCCCTTTAAATGCGGAATGGCGATTTCGGAATGCGGATTTAATAAAGAAACAGATTAATGAGCCATTGGATAGATCGCTAGGTGGTAGAGTCAGTCGATCGTTGAGTAATAGCTGGCTGAAGCTTTCAGCAAAGGGCAAAGCCTATAGGATCTTGGATTTCAGGTTGCGGACGCGAATCATAGAGATGTCATTTTGCAACTAATACTCGGCTACGTTCTCCCGATCCCTTCGAGTGGGTCAGGTTGAAAAAAGGAAGGAAGCTGTTTGATCAAAAAACTATTGTCCTCTCTCGCGGTGAGACTGAAAGGCTCTCCCAAAGTAGTCCGGGAGGTTATGTATGGATTTTTGTTTCATGAGACGGTTCTGGTATTGAAGAAGGAAAAGGGACACCTGGATAACCTCTTTATGCTGGTCATGTTTGGAGATCTGATCGGTCTTCCTCTGCTTCCACCTTATTATTCTTTGCGACTCCTGCCACATATCATTCCATCTCTCAAAACATGGAAAAGGAGGGTTCTGAGAGAAAAAGATGTAACCGATTTCTTATCACATGATCTTTGACAAGAAACTGGACGGGGACGCGGGGACGCAGTTAAGTGACTTAAGAAATAGACCTCGTATGAATTGCTGCCATCCCTAAGAAGTTGACCGTTTCCATTAAAATGAAGATAAGGAGATGGGGTGATGGGGTGACAGAGAATCATCTGCAAGAAGGCTCATGATCTGAATAACAGAGAGCACAGTGAAAAGAGACAGAGATTGGAGTGGTTGTTTCCCTTTTTTTCATAAGATGGAAGGACCAGGACATAGAAAGACTCAAGAGAGGAGGGTGTTATGAAAGAGAAAAGCAAAGGGTTGAAGGAAAGCAAGAAGGCACCACAGAAAAGCCTCAAAGAGAAGAGAAAGATGAAGAAGGAGAAAAGAAACAGGTAGGTTGGACAGTCTCCATGATCCGGCAAGATAAATGGCCTCAAGTCGTTATCCTTGATTTTGCAGTTGTGGTGTTATCCATAAGAAACTTGGCCCTGCCCTGAAGCATGGTGCAAAGGGCAATGAGCGTGGAGTAAAGATTGAAGCGCAAAACAAGTTATGAGGTCATTGAGTAATTGAATTATTGGGTCTCAGAGTTGTTCACTTGTGGTTGACTGAGTTTTGTAGTCAAGGGTTCCAAACCCTCTGACTGAATTTTTCAGTCAAGATCTTAATGGAAGAGATGAATGCTTGAAGGCATCACGATCGTTATTGGTTCTATTCTAATACTTCTCGGATTGGCAGGGAGTATTCTTCCAATTCTCCCAGGTCCGCCGCTTAGCTTTGTCGGACTCTTTCTGCTGGCTCTACTAAAACATTTCTTGCCTCCCTTGACCCCGACATTATTAATTGTCCTGGCCATTGTTATGATCTTTGCGATCATTATGGATTATATCATTCCATTGCTTGGGGCCAAAAGATACGGAGCATCGAAATGGGGAGTTTGGGGCTCCGTGTTAGGAATGGTGATAGGGATATTTTGGTCCCCATTCGCCATGCTTGTGGGGGCTTTTATTGGAGCGGTAGCCGCCGAGTGGTTATCGGGGAAGAAGAAAGGGGAGGCTCTCAGAGCAGGTTGGGGGGTGGTGATGGGGACGCTCTTTGCAATGATCCTGAGACTGGGAGTCTCAGGGATGATGACTTACTATTTTGTCCTTGCTTTATGGTAAGGAAGACCAAGAAGTATCGAATTTATGAGTCAGACCTAAATCTTACATGACAAGTGCCACGACATCATTCACAGATTTAAGTGCCAGGACATCGTGCACAAACGTTCTTTGACAATCGAATAGCCACAGCATGCATTATCTTGAGCATCATTCCTTAACGGGGAGGTGC
>JBEKDJ010000397.1:0-4524 GCA_050014415.1 Thermodesulfobacteriota bacterium
ATCAAATTCTCACCATTATTCGCTTTTCCTTTTAACCTGTCTAAAGAGCCTCTCACTTTGTCATTATCCCTTTCATCTTTCAATCGCTTAAGCTTCACGACCTGATTTCTTACTACCCCCGGTTCCCTCTTGACTATTTTTATAGGGATCTCTTCTTTTTCAACATATTCATTAACACCCACGATCACCTTCTCCCCATTTTCTACCGCCTTTTGTAATTTATAAGATGCCTTTTCGATCTCTGATTGAAAGAATCTCTGCTCAAGCGCCTGTAGAATACCCCCCATCTCATCTACCTTTTCTACATAGACCATGGCTTCTTCTTCAAGCTTCTTAGTAAGGTACTCTACATAATAAGAGCCTCCTAAAGGATCAACGGTATGGGCAACTCCAGTTTCGTGAAATATGATCTGCTGAGTCCTTAATGCTACTTTCAATGTCTCCTCAGTCGGGGTAGATAAACCCTCATCCATTGCAGCACAACGAATTTTCTGCCCGCCAGCTAAAACTGCTGCAAGCGCTTGCAAGGCTACCCGTACTATGTTGTTCACTGGTTGCTGTGCAGTTAGACTGGCTCCACTTGTTGAAATTTGAAGATCCAATTTGAGCGATTTTTCATCCTTGGCTCCAAATCTTTCTCTCATTAACCTTGCCCACATTCTCCTAAGAGCCCTAAACTTCGCTACCGATTCAAAAAAATCCATTCCAGTATATAAACGAAGACTAAACATATGAACAAAATCATCTATCCCTAAACCCCTTTCCAATGTGGATTCTATATAAGCAAGAATAAAAGCTAAACTGAATCCAATTTCTTGAATAGCCGTAGATCCCGAATCAAGAAAAGAACCTCCATGAACATGTATTGGGGCCCAGGAGGGTATGTTGTTTGCACAGTATTCTATAGTATCCGTTGCAAGTTTCAGCGCCTGCTTTGGAGGAAATATATAAGTTCCTCGAGAAACAAACTCTTTAAGAGCATCATTTGCGAGAACTACTTTGTATTCTTTGGGGGGAATACCATTCTTTTCTCCAAGGGCAATGAACATTGCAAGCATGATGGGTCCAATAGAACAAGCAGGTGTGCCTATGAATCTTAGTCTTTCTATGTCAACTCTATCAAAAAGAATCTCCATATCCTGTAATGAATCAATCGCAACTCCCACTCTGCCAACCTCTGGGGAAGCGATAGGATGGTCTGAGTCAAGCCCCAATTGTGTTGGTAAATCCATTGCTATTTGTAAACCGACCTCTTTCCCCTCTTTTAAAACGTTTCTTAATTTCTTATTGCAATCTTCAGGTGATCCGAATCCCATATAGACCGATTCAATCCACTGTTGACCCCTATACATTTCCGGGTCTATGCCTCTTGTATAAGGCCATTTGCCGGGCAACCCTAAATCCTTTTGATAATCAAACGACATTTTCTCCAAGTTCTCTAATGTATAGACAGATTCAATTGGTATCCCCGAATCCGTGAAGAAATTCTTAATCATTTCAAATCTCCTTGAATGATCCTCGCCGATAGATGAAATAAAGTGGTTTATGTAAGATCATGAAGCTCCGAAGTAAGAAATTAAGATCCTCGAAAACCACCATGGAACTTGAAAAAGATCTTTTTACTCAAAGAAGGTGCTTTTCCCTCGAAAAAGTTTATCTTCTGCCAATAACTTACCGGTAGCTATGAGGAGGTTTCCCCTTCACTCCAATTTGCTCATATCCCTCTGGGGAATACTATCCTTTCCTGGTAGGTCCCATAAGTTCGTCTTTAACCAGATATAATCCCTAATTGAGTATGTGGAAAATCTATGTGATCGCAGTGTTTTTTGGAGACGCGGAAAAAGGTCATGCCTCTCTATTATGTTTGCTATCACTCCAGCGTCTCCAACATCTCCTATCAGTATTGCCCCGACCAAGATATCATCATTGAAAAGCAATTTCCGATAATTGGTTTCCTTTTGTGAAACTTCCTCTTCCAGTTGTATATTCACTGCTCCGATCAGACCGATTGAGACACAGGGAAGGCCAAACACTGTAAAGGCGTTATAGCGCACATTCTGCAAGAGTTGTACTTTCTTGCCTGCCATGTTCAGACCAGCCACCTTTCCCTGCTTAATTGCATTTGGCCAGCAGGCGTTTATCGTAGGACGACCACCTTTTAGGGGATCAGGTGCTTGTACAATATCGCCAGCAGCGTAGACACCATTTTTGTTTGCCCGGCAATATTGATCTACGATGACTCCATCGGCCAATTCAATGCCACTTCCCTGCAAAAAGTCGACTTTCGGGCGAAACCCTACTGCCAGGATCACACCATCCGTCATCAACTCATTCCCAGAGGCTAATGAGATCACTTTCTTACTATCCCCCCCATAGATCCCTGAGACCCTTTGCCCCAAGTGTATATCGACCCCTTTTTGACGTAGCCATTCTTCTAAGATTCTGGCTCCCTGGAGGTCTAAAGCTTGAGGCAAGATCTGATCCTTCATCTCCACTAAGATTGTCTTCTTACCACTATTTGATAGTGCTCCTAAGGTCTGCAAACCTACGAGACCTCCTCCAATGACTGCTACTCTTTCTTTCCCCTCAAGGAAAGTGACAATCTCTCTGGCATCATCAGCCGTATAGAGAGTAAAAACACCGGGAAGATCAAGCCCCTCGATAGGGGGGATAACGGGCTGTGCCCCAGTAGCTAAAAGCAGGTTATCGTATTTGAGCACTTCGCCACGATCTAAGTAAACCTTCTTCAGCTTGGTTACAACCTTCGCTACGTTTCTATTCAACCGAATATCCACCCTGTTTTGCTGATAAAACGATTCGTCGCAAATGAAGAGATCTTCAAATTCAATCTTCCCACTTAAGTAA
This sequence comes from Thermodesulfobacteriota bacterium, assembly GCA_050014415.1. Lineage (GTDB taxonomy): Bacteria > Desulfobacterota > BSN033 > BSN033 > UBA1163 > JBEKDJ01. The sequence continues at coordinate 2,866 of JBEKDJ010000397.1, forward strand.
TAAGTGATAAGTGACGGGGAATAAGCGAGGTAAGATTCCTTGGATATGATTGTGATTTCATCATTGGGGCTTATCGATCTTATCGCCTTCACCGCACTTATCGCTGCTCCCCCATTTCCTATAATCAATTGCCTTCTCATTTTTGAGTCCATTCTATTGTTAATCTATGATTTAAGAACCTTTTGACCTGTCCGCACGGAGCATCCCCTGCCGAGACTAATGCATGAGATTTAATTCCACGGCAAGTATAGAGATTAAGGAAATGGCATGCTGACGATCGGACAAACAGAGCAAAAGGTCTGGATCCGATCAAGCTGTTGTCTTAAACATCCTTACATAGTTAATACCAACTCAGGGGAATTGTGTCGTGGCTTTTACGTTTTTCATCCTCCGTGTATTGTAACGGCAATCCTATCGTTTTGTTATAAACCCTTCGCCATTTCTTCAAGCCCTAACCGCTTGATAGTTTTGGATAAGGGTTTTCCGGTCTTAGGATCCCACCCCTCAAAGGTATAGTATTGCTTAATCAATTCACCAATATGATCCCCAAAAGCCTTTCCGGCCGCAAATCCGGCTGAAGGGGCTTCCAGGAGCCTGGGAGAAACATCGAAGTCATTCTCAGCCGTTAGGCCATGCTTCATATTAAACAATCGTTGAGCAGTAGATACTCTATGCCCGAGGGTCAAGGCCTCTTCAACAGTAAAATCGTTCCAACCAACTGTAGCCGCTACTGCTCTTCGCTCAAAGTCCATTATTCCTGGAACTCCCCAGGCAGCAAACCAACATATCCCTAAAGAATCTTCGAATAGCTTCTTGCAGCGAGTCTTCCATAAGGCCTCAGCCTTGCCCTCAGGTGAAGACGGGGCTTGGGTCAGCTCAGTATACCCAAGGTCCGGTTCCGGAGAGAAAGCATCGGCGCCAACGCCCTGCCAGCAAGGTCCAGCTCCAGCAGTAGCTTGACCTAAAAGTACACTCCAAGCGGATCTCCAGTCGTGCATATTCATCCCAGTACCCTTTATGTGAACGACGTATTTAGGGGCATCGCCGCCGATACGCTCTGCTGCCTTCTTGGGACCATCGGCCAGGACAGCACCGAACCCCTCTCGCTTTACTACCTTGTTCAGGAGCTTTATCACGGCATCAACATTTCCCCATTTGAGCTCTAAACCGTCAGTATCCTTTGGGGTGATTATCCCTCTTTCATAACATTCAAAGGCTAAAGCCATTGCACAACCTATCGTGCCAGAATCCAACCCAAGATCATCGTAGAGGTCAGTCAGGAAAAAATTACTCCCAGGCTCAATAACTCCAACCATGCCAGCTGCTCCTTCCATGTTTTCTCCGCCGCCACCCAAAGTTGTCACAACCCCTTTGTAAGGCCCAGTCGTAATCTTGGTAGCATAGGTGCAACCACGTGGGCAACTGAAACAACCCACCGATATCGTCTTGAACTTGGTTGCCTCTGAATATATTGCTCCTCCCCACTTTGGACCGAATTCCGGGTCGCTGAGATTCTTCACGGCAAGCAGGCTTCTAACATAGCGCTTGTGCCATTCTGGATATTCTTTTAGCTTGCCGCTATATCTCCACCATGCCCCTTGTACCCCTTTGGGTCCAGATAACAATGTTTGCCATACTGGTGGGGAAAGAGCTGATTCC
>JBEKDJ010000398.1:0-4523 GCA_050014415.1 Thermodesulfobacteriota bacterium
AACACGGAGTCGACAGCCCAGGTCGAGGTCGTATGGATGCTCAGAATTTACCGGTCGTACGACGGTCCCAAGACGGAATGAGCCTTGGGAATAGATATAAGGATCGAAGGGAGAGCATTTGGCCTCGGGCCTGCCAAACCACTTGCCTACATCTTCATAGCGCTGCTCTGCTTTCTCATATGCTAAGTCCGGGATGTCGATTGTACCCGCGACTTCTTCAAAAATGCGGTTTGTGATGGAGTTAGTCATGGTCGCCTCCTATTTCTATGGCGCGGATGAATTTGTTGTATTTGGCGTTCTGGTCGTAAATGATCCAAGGGCCGTCAGCCTTCGGCATTCGCACTCTGCCGAGTTCGACCGCGCAAGCGACGGGCATTGCTGGAAATATCGCCAGAGGTGTGCATTTCCCATGTGCCTTACCGATGTTGATCATCAGTTCGCGAATGGTCTCCCGATAGCGGGAAAGCTGTTCCTTGGACCTTAGAAAATCGTTGTTGGGATGCTGAATGGTCAGTTCCCAAATGGAGACCGCGTTTCCGAGGACGGCAGTCACGCGTCTGTAAGCAATCGAATCGCTCAACGAAATTACCAACGCTGGTGGATGTTCAAACGAGGCCGGCTGCTTGACCTCGAAAGAGCAATCAACGGTTCCATCGAGCCATTTCCAAGTTGCGTACGGCTCACGGTGCAGCTGATAAACCTGCGCAGGAATCTTGTCTGTCAGAAGGGAGCCGAACATGATCATCAGTGGTATCGGTGCCAGCGCAAAGATGGACAGGTGGTAAGGATCGGCTGCATCAAGGACTGGCCTGATCTGCCGATTGAATGTGATTTTGAGGTTGTTGGCTTCGGTTCTCCAGTAGGCTTCCTCGCTGTCTTTGCCTTCCCAGTTCATCGAAAGGTGGATGGCACGCTCTTCGGCAGGATACCAATCGGGGAAAAGAGCGTCCTTCGCCGCCTCCGGCTGTAGTTTGGAGGTTTGCTCTCCGATTTTTGCCCCGTAGAGGACGACATACGACTTCTTGCTCGGATCAACCCCCGTGACTATTGCGACGCGTTTCTCGTGCTCTTCCTTCCATTTGGCCAGCAGTTCTGGGGGGTATCGTTCTCCCTTCTTGTCCTGGTCTATTGTATTGTGGCAGTCCTGACACACTAGCATGAGGTTCGGTAGGTCGTTGATCTGTCCTTTACTGGGAACAAGCGGACCCCATCCCCGGGGACCTGCTTTGGAGAACGAGTAGATGTGGGCTTTCTCCGATATGTTCACCTGTTCTTGGGTGACCGGCGATTTGAAGAGCAGCCGATTGCAACTATCGAACTGGCAGCGACCAGCCGCTCGTCCCCAGAGTTCCCGCTCGACTTTGTGTTTGACGTATCGGGTCACTTCTTTAGCCATAAGCCAAAGTCTCCACTTCATCGAGGAGGACAATAACAGGCCTCCTTGCTGCATATTCAACAATGGTTGTCCCCAAGAGCTCGGTAACGGCTCTCTGGCTCTTTCCAAGAGCAGCGCTCGTTAACGAACGGGGATCTACTTCCGGGTAGAGAAACTTTCCTAAACCCTTTAGTGACTTGGCAGTTCTAGAGGCAAGCCCGCGTGCGAGAGATGTTTTACCGGTGCCGGGAGCACCCACCAGAAGAATGATGCCATGCAACGGGATTTCCGCTCGGTTAACCTTGGGCCGCAGCGTGAAATTCAGGATTGCCAGGGAGAGAAAACGATTCTTAACCTCGTCATCGACGACAATTGCATCCCATGTAGAGGTGAAACAGCTGTCAGGAAGATTTCGGCTGTCCAAAATACCATGAGCTGTTACACCTCCAGAATCAATATGCATAGGGCGAATCCTTTTTCTATCAGTGATGTGCTTAGATCACAATTCTCCTTCAGTGAATCAGATGAAGGGGCTTATAAAAAAGATTACTTTATTCTGAAATATTCATGCTCAACTCCACCTGATGGAGCGATTCTTTCCAGGCGCAAAATATAACCTTCCTCCCAAAGTCTTTTCAATTTGTTACTTGCATTTGGGACCTGTAATCTAAGGCTAGTTGCAGCTTCGCTGGTCGTTGTTTTTGGCACAGACAGAACAAAATTCAATATTTCTCGAGTACCCTCACTTGGTAGAGGACCAATTATCTGCCACTTGTCTCCATCCCATATCGTTAACGGCTGTCCAATCTTTAAGGCTGCAGCGTCCCAATTGTCAATGAGATCTTGGCTACTGATATCAGAAAGGCAAAAACCTCGGGAGCCTCGAAAATGTTTTGCTAGCTTCACCACGCCCTCTCTTGGGAACGACGAATCTGTTCGGCGAACTTCCTGCAACGAAACAGAGAATACCAGCTCCGCAGGGTTCTTCTCAACTAAATCAGATAACCTTGAATAGAGGATGCGCCCCTGCTCGTTTCCCCAACCATCGCCATTTTGCATATAGTCTATTAATAAGATTCGCATGGCACCTGCTTCATTAGTCAAATTAAAGCAGATTTTTTAGGATTTGTCAAGAGCGAAATAAAAACAGATGTGGGTTCCCCAAATGAGAGGCAGACCTGCTTGACAATAGGCTGTGTTGGGTCTGTAACCATTGCTGGAAGGAACAAGGCGTACGCTACAGGTTGGCAGGTGTACATCTAATTCCGCTTTATATTTGATCGCTTTGGAAGCACTTTCTTTCAAGCCACATCCCCGCAGAGATCCGTGTCGAGAAATTCCTTCGCGAAAGATTTCAACGATAAGGTCTGTATCGGATAATTTCAGAAGGCGGTCGGATTGAAGCGCAGGCCGAAGCGTCTCCAGAATGCCGATCCCGCTGTCAGATACAACAACCTGTGCTTTTCCACCATTGCTGTAAACCTGGAGGGCAGCATATCCGTCCAATAGGGTTGAACTGTGTTGGAATACGTTGTCGATAAGCTCGGCAAATATCGTGAATGCCGCGCGACCCAGTGCCTCTCGGTCGGGGCGTCCAGAACAAGCTGACTCTAATGAATCCGCCAAACGCGATGGTAATGTTTCATCTCGATTATTAGGGGATATTCGTTCAAACTCCACCAAATTTATGCTCGTGCCTGTGGCACCTGAAAACAATGGGCGGTCTGGGATTGTCCTAATAGAGGGAGATAACGAATCAAAGAACCCCATCCGGTTTAGATATCCCATTGTTCCTAGCTGGCCGTCCTCAAAGACGAGTGAAACAAGACTTCCCGTTGAGGCCAGTTGATTCGCGAGAGAAAGAATCCGTGCTCCCGCGTCTACCATGACTTTACTTCCTGAGCAAAACCGAATGGTTGTTTCGTTGAATTTGGAGTCATGAGGCCCGCCTGACCGCTCCAGCGCACCGTCAAGGGCAAGCACATCGATCCATTTGCCGGGAAGGATTATGTTGCATTCCATAGTGAAATAGTACAATTTCAACAATCTTTAGGCTATCCCAATTATATTCCATAAAATTATTGTAAGCAACGATTGTGCTAATAATATGGCGTAATTAAAGGCTTTTGTCGAGATTGAAGGACGTCTGGGGTCAGGGCTGTCACGAAATCGTGAAGCCTAAAGCTGGAGGTCCTTGAAACTTTGGCATTTCATCGATGCCGTAGGTCCATCCCACTATTGAAGAGTTAGGGCATTTGAGGTTCTGACTCCATGAAATAGAGAGCCCTTTAGAAGCTCTCCTCAGAATCCTTCATTCGCTCTCTTACAACCTTTCCCATACCTCTTTTGGCGTTAATGGTGAAAGATAATACCCGGGTTTAAGGTCCCATTTTCTTCTTCTACCTCAACCACTACGAATCTATAATTTCGCATTAATGGAGGAATCGGTGACTCTTCGTCTGGCATCTTAGGGATTCTGCCTAGTGGGGAAAGGAAGGTCAAGGGTCCAAGATTATTCCTACACCATGAAATTTCCTTTTCACCCTTGAGATCACCCTGATCGGGTTGAGTTCCAGGCCTACCAAACTAGATTTTTGCCATAACTGCGTCCAGTTGAGTATTGAAGGAAGGTTAGCAGATAAGGCGGGGTAAATCAATTTAAAAGGGAATTCAAAAGTCTTTCAATATGTTATCGGCTTTAGGCGTAAAAAAATCGACCGGCCAATTCAAATATCTTTTTGCAGAATGAAAATTATTGTCCTTAACGAGAGACATTATACATAAGCGGCTATAACCTCTGGTCAAATTCTCTGGATCCTTCTATAAGATAGGGGAGAGATATGGGAAGGGAAATCCAAATTATTAAAGGAGTCTACCCTATGAAGTTCTTCACAATCGGATACGGCGGGCGAAAGCCGCAGGAGTTTCTGGATCTCCTCAAGCAGAAGGGTGTAAAGGTGATTGTAGATGTTCGTCTCCGGCCATACCCTGCATACAAGGGATATTATGCCAAGGCAAAGTCTGCCGACAAAGGCATTCAGAAGTTGCTCGCAACCGCAGGCATCGAGTACATTTCGGTTGTGAAATTGGGGAATGTCTTCATGGAATATGATGACTGGAGGGAGCGATATCAGCAGCATTTGGAAAA
>JBEKDJ010000399.1:0-4507 GCA_050014415.1 Thermodesulfobacteriota bacterium
TGATAGGCGTCCGCGCAAATGCCATATCCTAACAACTCGGAACGGATCGGAGCATTTCTTCTGAGAGCATGCTCCAATTCCTCAAGAATGAGGATACCCGCTCCTTCGCCGATGACCAAACCCTGTCTCCTCTTATCGAAGGGTTTACAACTTTCGGAATCAACTAACTTCAGACTGCTGAAGCCACTGAAGGAGACCTCGCAAAGAGAGTCACTTCCGCCACTGACCATTACGTCAGCAAGACCCATTTGGATCATCTCAAAGGCCACCCCGAGGGAGGCGGAGCTTGCAGAACAGACCGTCGCCGTGGTGGTCCGAGGCCCTTTTAAGCCTGAATCAATAGCGACGAGGTCAGTAGTGGTGGCGAGGGAATAAGAGATGAGAAGGGAAGGAGAAGGTTTCTTCACTCCCCGATAGAAATCCCTAAAATACTTTTCAACCGATAGGATACCGCCAGACCCTGCTCCTAATACCACTCCCGTCCTTTCCTTATCAACGTCATCTCCATCGAGGTGAGCAGACCGCCAGGCCTCTCTGAACGCCATTAATCCAAACTGGTCACACCGAGAGAGACGACGGATCTCCTTCTTCGAGAAATGATCTTCAGGATGGAAATACGAAACCTCAGCAGCAATCCTTGTCCGGTAGGATGAAGGATCAAAGACGGTAATCTCCTTTGTCCCGTCTTTCCCTTCGACGATGGAATTCCAGAACTCGGTGATGTCATTCCCTACTGCGCTGACTACGCCCAGCCCCGTGATAACAACCCTTTTTCTCATTTGATGCCCGCAGTTTTCAGATCTTTTGAAAAATCAATCAACAACCATCTCCATCAGTGCGCTCATCCAAACGATGCCCCACCTTTAAGAGCTAAGACCGTCTTACTCACTCCCGGGAGTAAGAATCTTTTCAGGCTTAGATAGAAAAGAGCTTCTGCCAGGTTCCCAAAGAAAGAGGAAGCCATTTGCTTTGCCGTCCCGCCGGGAAGGGTGTGCCCGCCAATCATGTGCTGGCATCCTTCAAACCCGGCCTTATCCAGGCACTGCTGGATCATCTCAGATGAGAAGTCGGCGAGATGGGCTGGTAGATCATAGAGGCGATTCGAAATGCCTAAAAGATGGAGTAGATTCTTGATAGGCGTGGTGTGAGGATATCTCAACAACAGCAACCCTCCTGGTTTGAGGATGCGGTAGCACTCTTTCAGAAAAGCCATAGGATCGGGAAGGTGTTCGATGACATAGAAACCACTGACTACATCGAAGTAACTTCCTGGAAAACCAACCTTTTCCAATGGTCCAGGATGGACTGTCAGTCCTAAGATATCCCTTGCATGGTCAATCGCCTTTTGAGAGATCTCTACGCCCACCACATCCCATCCCTGCTTTCTCATCTCCGCGAGAAAGAAACCAAAACCAGCACCAACATCGAGCAGCCTCCCCTTCCCTTTGCGTTGCTGTATCAGGTGGGCCGCCCTTTTGAAAACCGGCTCCATCATCCTTTCCCATGATTGAATCGAAGATTCATCCTCCGGCAGATAGGTCTGATAAAATCGGAAAAGGGATTCATTCGTTGGCCTTGGACTGAGGTAGATGAATCGACAAGAGGCGCATCTCACCATTTGAAACGAGCCCTCCTGATGGAGAGGGTCTCTTTCTGACTCGTTGCAAAGGGGACAACTGACTACTTCCATCTCAATACCCGTTTTCATCTTACAAAATAACAAAATGGGGATAGAAAAATATCCCCATTCCCACATTCCTCCCATCGACCCTTTTTAGGCTAATATTGGTCGACCTTGCCACCTGAAAGCGCAATCTCTACATCTGCCATCAGTTGAAGGGCTGCTTCCTTGAAAGCCTTGCCCGCTTCGATGGCGCAATAGGCATATCTATTTTTGAACTGACTGACCTGTACCTTCGTCCTTCCGGTGTAACTTTTCTTAAAAAGCACTTTGTCACCTTTTCGAGAGATAAGTTGTGCAGAAAACTCACAATTCCCGTAAATGTCATTGAGAGGCTTAAAGGATTGAGGCACAGTGGCCCATCGGCCATGAAAGGAGTTGAGTTCGAGGAGAAGGATATGACTTGATTGCACATCTGAAGGGTCTGCAGATTTAACCATCCCTGATTGACTCAATTCTTTCGCCAATACCTTTTCTAACATTTCACTCACCAGTTCTACCCATAGGGCATCATAGGTGTAGGGATGTTCCTCTCCCACCTTCAATTTCTCTTGTTCAGGTCGATTATCCTTTGTCACCTTCACCCGGAGCGTTACCGGAAATGCCTTCTTCGCTTGATAATTGGAGTATTGATAGACTCTTGCATCCATCACCATATTGTAAGCGGCCCAAACAGATGTCGTGGAAAAAGTCAACATTCCCAATACAACAAAAATAGACCGGATTTTTATCCTTTTCATTATGGCCTCCTCTTCCTTACAGGTTTTGAGGATTCGATCCACATCTCAATAGTACGGGTATAAAGTCTCCAATGCTTCAGCTCCGATCGTTCCAGGAAAGCTCGGCATTCTTTTATCGTATAAGAAGAATGCACCGATTCTAAGAATCCTACTTTCGCTTTTGGATGTCTTCCAAAGAAGGCTTTCCAAATAAGATTTAGAATCCCGATGAGTAAAAAGGGAACATCTCTATGAAAGTCAACTATAACAAAACTACCCCCCTCCTTCAAGGATTTTGCCACTTCATTGAAGAAGACGATAGGATCGTCTAGATGGTGAAGCGTATTGATGCAAAGAATGAGATCGACGGAATGATCCTCGCATGGAAGTGAGTAGGCGGAACCTACCACAAATTCAATCCCATTGTCTATCCCTTCTTTGGCCGCATTCTTCTTCGCAACATCAATCATCACAGGAGAAAGATCGATCCCTTTGAACTGAATGTCTGGAAGGGATTTTGATAAGAAAATCGGAAAAATCCCAGGGCCTGTTCCAACATCCATGGCCCTTCCTTTATCAATCCCTTTTGCCACGACCCGTTTAAGGACCCTTTTACATGGGATCGCCATATACCGCTGGGCCATGAGACTGTAATATTCAGCCAGCTCTCGATCTTCAATGATACCAGGCTCTGAGATACGGTCTTTCATGTCTATTTTAAATATGGGCTGTCGAGAAAGTAGTTCGGAGTAATTAGTCCGGAGTATTCAATTTAATTCTGAATCTCCGAACGCATAATTCCGAACTCATAACTTTGAACTCGGGCCTTTTGCCAAAACAAATATTCCTTCGGCCACTGTCTCTTCTCCTACACTGGCTCGGACCTTTACCTTGGCCAGGTGAGAGAAGACATGTAAAACCTCTGCCTCCAAAATAACTTGATCTCCAGGTATCACCTTCCTTTTCAATCGAAACTGGTCAATGGCTGCTAGGAAAGGCACTTCCTCTCCTTGGGTTTCTTTTTCTTCAATTGAATGAAAGGCTAATCCTCCGGTCTGGGCGAGGGCCTCTGCAATCAGAACACCTGGCATGATAGATTCATTTGGGAGATGCCCCCGGAGAAACGGCTCATCGATGCTCACATTCTTGAGGGCAATCGCCTTCTTTCCCGGGTCGATCTCGAGGATCCGATCGATCAGCCTGAAAGGAAAAGCGTGGGGCAACCTTCCTAATACCTCATCCATGTCGCTCCCAGCCATCATATGAAGAAATTTCCATCAAGCTAAGCAATAGCTAAAATGCCAAAGTTCAAATGTCAAATCAAGTCCAAAACCTAAATGTCAGAAATGCTAATTTAACACGTAAATAGATCCCTGGATTCCTGCTTCCGCAGGAATGACGGAACTACCAATACTTGTCATTCCCGTGAAAACGGGAATCCAGCATATTTTCATCCTTCGTGGTGTCCTTGTTGGGCATAGTGGTTGGACTTTGACATCCATTTGACATTTGGTCCCGCCTTGGCGGGATTGAAATTTGGATTTCACTCAAAAAACACCAAAGAAACTAAAGATTTTAAACACTCCGTTGGCAATGCCCATGATGATGAAAATACCCAGGAAGGACCCAATCATGAGAAGGGTCGTCCCTTCGACCTGTCCCTTCTTAAGAAAGAAACTGACGATACTTGCCGAAAGAATTCCGAAGCCTCGGATGGGAAGTGCAGAGAGAAGCACAAGCCCCACATCCCCCAAAGACATCACCTTCTTTAAGAGGGGCCTCTCATTCAAGCTGGCCACAACCTTGTCGGTTTTTCGAGTGAGCCATCGAATGAGGAAAAACTTCTTACTTGAATGTTCTAAGATCATTCCGTAGACTGGGATTTGAACGTAGTCATAGGCAAGGGCTAGAGGGAAGTACAGAAGAACGGGCATCTGGTTGAAGATGGCGAAGAGCACAGAGAAGGACCGTCCCAACATGAAATGGATCAGGGTAAAGAGGAGAATGAGGTTCCCCTGGCCCGTCATCAATCTCTTTCATCTCCTATCAAAATGGACGAAAAGCAGTCCTCTGGTGAAATTCCAAGATGAAGCACGGTCCGGATCTC
>JBEKDJ010000400.1:0-4504 GCA_050014415.1 Thermodesulfobacteriota bacterium
AAAAGGCAACTGCGAAAATCCTTCTGCCCTCTCTTATTCGACCTCTATCCATCGATACCCTCTATTTACTACAATTTTCCTCCAATTTAGCCCCCCCTGCCCAATCAATTACGGAACCGCTGACGGGGAGTAAATAAGGTTGACTTTTATAAGGAATAAAATAGAATGGCTATATTTCCAAATATCTTGTCAAGAGATTTTCATCCAAAACCCCTTGCTGAGACGATTGGAGGAAATTGAAATGGAGACACCGAGAGTCGAGATCTTAAGTAGAAGACACCTGCTGCTTGAGATGGTTCATGTGGCTTTTATCATCACCGATATTCACTCGAAGATTCTCTATGCTAACCGGGATACCGAGCGTCTCTTCGGATACACAAGAGGAGAGATCGAAGGCCAACGGATCAGGGCACTTTTTTTGGAAGAGGATCTCACCTATTTCCTCCCCAACATCATCTACCTGACTGCTTACAAAAGCGGTTTTGAAGGAGAAGCCCTTCTAAGGCAGAAGGATAGTACAAGAATCTTCGTTCACCTTTCGACCAACTCATTCAAGGAAGAAGGGGAAGTTTTCTTGACCTTCTCCTTGCAGGAGATCCAGCGATTGAAGAAACTGGAGAGGGAGAGACTAGAGATTGAACGTTGGGCAAGCCTTGGCAAGATGGTGGAGGAGATTGCACACCAAATTCGGAACCCAATTGCTTCCATCGGTGGATATGCGAAACGCATCCAAAAGGTATTGTCAACTTCGAAAGGGGGTAAATCCTATCTTAACCGAATTCTCCGAGAGACAACGAGACTGGAAACACTGATTCAGCGAGTGGAGGAATATGTTCTGCTTCCCAGACCTATTTTTCAAAGGGTAAGGATACAAGAAGTAGCTGAGACAGCGCTCCGAGCATTTTCGAAGGAGGCAAGGGAGAGGAAGATCTCCCTCAGTTTGAAGACAGAGGCTTTAAGGGGAAATGGAATTCTTTTCATCGACAAAGGGTTGGTTGTCAAGACCCTTTCCCATATCTTGGAAAACAGCATGGAGGCTTTCTCGGGTTCACCTGCGCGGACAAAGCTGAGAGCAGTGACGTTAGCCCTATTGGGGGATGCTGAAAGCGTAGGGATCTCAATCTCTGATAGAGGAGAAGGGATTCCCAAGAAGAACCTCCAGCGTATTTTCGAGCCTTTCTTTTCCTCCCGACCTGATCGAGTGGGCTTGGGACTGACCATTGCCAAAAAAATGGTGGAGGAAAATATGGGAAGCATCCAGGTAGAGAGTCGGTTGAAGAGGGGGACGACGGTCACCATCACTTTTCGGAAGGACCGGCGTCAGCAAATACGCCGAGAATCAATCATACCGGACGCAAGGGAATAAGAAACAGGTCCAGCACAAAATCCCAGAATTTAGAAATCCTAAACTGGTTTTTTCAAAATCCAAATGCCAAGTGAAGCTCAAAAAAACCAATGTCGAGATGTTTTGCCCTTCAGACTTTGGATTTCATTTGAGATTTGATGTTCTGACATTGCTTCAATTCTTATGGATCTCGTGCTTGGGATTTGGAATCTCTTTCAAGTATTCTCACCCTTCAGTGCGAAAATCTATTCCTAAGCGTCCAACGAAGTATTAACAGGCTTTCGAAAAACACCCATCTGCCGCGTTTCCCCTGGAAGCGGGATTTCGTAATACTCAACATGCGTACGGGCATTTCTGAGCAGCCCGGGAAGAATCACCTTGTCGGCAACCTGCTAGTCAAATCCCGTTTTTTCTCTGTAGGGTTGACAACCATGCCTCACAGGTTAAAATAGAAAACAAACAACAGCGTGATGTTTTCCATCTATTCCGGCGGCAGAAAACAGCTGCTGGTAACCCGTGTTTCCGCGTTCATATTTGCGCCTCGGGGCGCTTAAGTGTGCATGGGCGTTGATCGAGGAAGCCGTCTTCGGCAGTGTACCGCCGCCCGAATAGCTCGGCAAGGAGAGGGCCTTTAAAGTCGCATTTCTTCAACAAAGTAGGCAGCAGACAGCTGTGCGCTGAAGGTCGGATGTTTTTTTGAGAGGAGTAGTATGGGAAAGGAGTTAATGGAAGTTAAAGTGATGGGCGTAGTGGTTGATCCAAAGGCCTCGAACCCTGTCGTCGTCTTGGTAGACCTTGCTGGACAGAAAGCCTTGCCCATTTGGATTGGAGTCTTCGAAGCAGAAGCCATTTCAAGGGGTCTTGAGGATGTGGTGACACTTCGCCCAATGACGCACGACCTCATGAAGCAGATTCTGGATACATTTCAGGTTTCTCTTACTCGAGTCGTTATTAATGATTTAAAGGAGAATACCTTCTATGCTAATCTTTATGTGAATGTGGAAGGTAAGGAGCTCATTGTGGATAGCCGTCCCAGCGATGCGATCGCCCTTGCTGTAAGGGTGAAAGCCCCAATCTTTGTTGCTGAATCGGTCATTGAGGCAGCGAAGGAATCGGGCCTTTTTGCCTCCAATCTTTTGGAAGAGCAGGATGAGCTAAAATCCGTCATCGAGAATATGAAACCGGACGACTTTGGCAAATTCAAGATGTAGAGGAGATGCCTTCCCGCGGTAAGCCCCAAGGATCTTCCTTCACAGATATCCTGTGCAATCTGTTTTTCCAAATAGGCTAGCATTAAATCAAACAGGATGTGGGCAACCCATTGATGTTACATTGATTTCATTCCATGTTGAGTTCAGATAACCCATCGATCCTACCTTAAAAGAAGCTACTGAGTAACCTGTTCACACAGAACCCCCGTTTGATAGCTAATGTGCCTGCCATTCTGCCTTCCTGCTCCGCTTCCTTGAAACCTCGATCTATGAAATCGAGGTGCTCTTTTGGAAAATCCTTTGACAATGGATTAGTTCTTGTCAATTTGTCACTTTCTTTGCGGCGAGTCACAGGTTTGAATCCTTCTTCAAGAAAACAAATAGTGCTTAAATGTCGGCGGATTATGATTGAAGGAGGTCATATTCAACTTCTTTGGCATATCTTTTGCAATTAAGTGGAAAAAACTGGAGGTAATTCGATGTCTTTTATGGAAAAGGATCTTGTCTTAACTACAGAAGAAGCGATCGAATACTTGAAGATATCCAAACCTACATTCCTCAAATATATTCATCTCGGCAGAATCAAGGCTATCAAAGCGGGAAAGGGGTGGAGGATTCTCCAATCAGAGCTCTATCGATTCCTAAGAGGAGAGATCGAGTCATGACAACAAGGATTGGAAAGAGTCTGACATTGAAATGGATGTTTTTCCTAACTCTCTTCACCGCTGCCCCACTGATCATTGTAGGTTTGAGTATCGTTCCAATCTACCATGAGGGTTTGAAGAGATCGTTCGTTGCAGTTGAGGGAACTATCCTGATTGTGGGAATCCTCTTCAGTTATTTCTTCGCAAGGAAATTGGCCCTTCCAATTAAACGGCTGTCGAAAGGGATGGAAGAGGTAGCAAAGGGGAGTTGGGATACCCACATCGAGCCCTATACACAAGATGAGGTGGGAATTGTCACAGAATCTTTCAATCACATGATTCAGGCTCTAACGGAATCAAAGGGAGCCTTGAAGGAGGCGGAGGAGAGGTACCGGAAGATTTTTGAAAACCTGAAGGATATGGTTTTCATCAACGCTGCGGATGGAAAGTACATCGATGTCAATCTGGCAGGGGTGAAGATGTTGGGTTATGCGGATAAGCAAGAACTGATGCAGATTCGTTCAGTCGACACCTATCTCAACGCCGACGAACGTAAGAGATATAGGAATGAAATTGCAAAAGAAGGGTTTGTCAAGGATTTTGAGGTCAAACTGAAGAGAAAAGATGGGACCCCAATCGACGTCCTGATTACGTCCAATGCCATCAAAGACGATTCGGGCCAAGTGATCAGCTACGAAGGAATTATCAAAGACATCTCTGACCGGAAGAGGATGGAAGAGGAACTGGTTCAGAGAACGAGGGAGATCGAAATTCTCTATGACATGACCAGTTTTGTCAACCGAAGCTTGGATCTGGGCACCGTTCTCCGTACCGCCTTAGAGAGGGCATCAAGTGCAACAGGGTTCGACATGGGAGTCATCTATTTGTTGAACAAAGAAGGTGATGCTCTCGAAATGGAATCTCAGACTGGACACTCCCCTGCCATGCTTGAGGCGGTAAAAGTTCTAAGATATGGCGAAGGGGTCTCCGGAAGTGCCATCCTGTCAAAACAACCAGTCATGGTCTCCATCGATGAGTATTCATCCTCTCGGCTAGCTCCTGTTTTAAGAGAAGAGGGAATCCAGACATTGGTGAGCTTTCCTCTTCTGGCTAAAGGAAAAGCGACCGGTACGATTACCCTGTTGAGTCGCTTTCGACGTGAGCTCAGCCCAAGGAAGATCGATTTGTTGAAGAGCATCGGGAATCAAATTGGTCTCGCCCTTGAGAATGCTAAACTCTTTTCCAAAGTAGCCAAGGCCAAATCGGAGTGGGAGACGACGTTTGACACCGTCACAGACCTCATC
>JBEKDJ010000401.1:0-4474 GCA_050014415.1 Thermodesulfobacteriota bacterium
ACGGCAGTCCCCACGCTTAACGAGTGGGGCGTGATCATCTTCATGTTGCTTGTGGGGCTTATGTCCATTTATTATCTGAGGAGACAGAAGGCGAAAGCCTAAAGCGGTTCTCAAGAAAAATGCGCAGAGGGCGAGGGAATTTCTCTCGCCCTTTTTTATCCGCCTACTCCGCCGAAGTAGCCTTGGCTACGTAGGCCGGGCGCCGGGGGAGAGGGGATTAAGAGGCGCCTCCTACCAATAGTGAAGGGGCAGGACTTTAGATGAGCCTGAGAAAAGGAAATGGAATAAGCAGAACTCGGTACAGGGGATCCTGGGTTAAAGACCGCGGAAAATGATGTCAAGATTGCCTGGCTTTAACCATCAGATGGTGTAAAAAGTGACACCCCTCTATTTCCTGAACCTTATGAATATATAAAACCCTATAAGGAATGGCTCAAATCTAATGACCATATTGTTTGTGAATTCCCAAAGAAATTGATAGGCGAGCAGGCGGGGTTTACTGGCCGCATCCAATCCTCTCTCAACAAAGACCGTCGTGAGGCTGTTGGCTTCAAGAGAAAAAACATAGAGGAGATGCACCCCAAAAAGGATAAACAAGGCCTCCCCATAGGCTTTCCATCTTTTCCTGATAAATGGAAATAGTGCAGCCATGATCCCGAAGGTTAAGGGAGCACTAAAAGTATAGGAGGATGTCTTTATGGGTATGTCAATTAAAAGGTCTACCTGACGCTTAACGGGTCGGCTGAAGGTTGCCTGGATCATGCCTTTTCCTCTCTCATCTCTTCAAAATGGACATCCTTTATCAGGGGCATCAGTTCCGATGTGATGAAGGTGACTGTGTAACCGTAATAATCCTTCACCTGTATCCACAGGATTAAAAAGATGAGATACGAGCCGAGAAAGATAACGACCGTCTTGAGGACGATTCTCTTAGACGTTTGCTTTTTGAGAGGCCTTTGCATACTTAAGATAGATGAAAAATACGCCCAGAGAGACAGCGATCATCATCCCCTGTGCAATATAGATATGGATATATTCAAAAAGATCTTTGAAATGGATTGCAGAATAGGCCAGCGATGATATCCTTAAGATATTTATGACCTGTATGACCAAAAAGCCCCCCAAAATGCCCATGAGTTTGTCCTTCCAAGAGGCTGGAAAGGCGATCACCGCAACCGAGTAGATCATGACTGCCTCAAGCCCATTGCACCCAAACCTCACATCCAGGGCGATGGAAGGGAGTTTGATGACCGAACCCTGATAAGTGCTCGGAATGGTGAGCACCTCCAAAATCTTGGAAGTCAAAATGACGACCCCCTTTGTGTAAAGGTCATTTAAATCGATGACGTTCTGTACCGGTTTAAGGCCTATCAGAAGAAAGAACGACCCCATCAGAGCGAGGTAGGTAACGGCAAAACGCCACACGCTGATGCCATCTTTCCTCTTCTGCTTTTCGTCTGGCCTAATCTCTACTTCTTTCGCCTTTTTGGATAATTTTCTTTTCTTGTTGGATGCCATCTTTTCAGGCCTTCATCCAAATAAACAAAAACAGGGGCATCCGCCTTTTGCACCTACCCGTTTGGCGGAATGGGGTCGCGGTAGGGACACTGTTTGCCCAGCGCCCCTACCGCGACCCCATCCTGCAATCACTCTGAAAGAGGCAAATACAGGGACACTGCATTTTGCCTCCTCTCCCAAAAGGATCAAGGGGCGCTCCGAGAGAGGACAGAATTCCTAAATTCCTGGACTGACCCGTTTTCTTTCCCTTGATTCAGACATTATTCCTGCGATCCTAGAAATTGTCCAATAAAAGATGGCGCAATAAAGGACTGGCGAGGTGGGTTGTTCGATATGAACTAAGATTAAAGGAACCCGGGATAATGTTAAGAAACAGGCTTTGAATTCTACGGTGAAAGGGTAGGCCGTTTTTTTCTCCCAGGCCCACTCTATTGAGGGTCGGCTTTACGGACCAAGAGTCCCGTAGTGGAAACCCGCACCTCCACTTCCGTGGGTTCCTTCGCTGGGATGAAGGTTGCCGAACCATACTCCGCATCAAGCAGTGGGCTTAAAAGCGAGTACCGCTCCCGTAGGCTGAACATATCTACTGGCTTGTTCCTGGAAAGCGAAAAAACGGTGTGCGGTTTAGACAGTTCATCTTCCAGTCGGGTATATCGGCCTGCAACTCGGTCGAGCTCATAAGCCGTATGCAACCCGAAGAAATTCACAACAGGTTTCCATTTGAGGATATGAGCATCCACATAAAACTGGTCGCCAGACAAGGAAAAAGTTTCTTTGCGCCCATTGGGAAAAATGAAATAGGCTACAAATTTTTCGGGCCCCGTGGGCTCGATTTTCACCCTCGCCGCTACTTCTTCTTGAGTCAAAGCTCGATAGCCCTGGATAGCAACGGTAATCGTGACGAACAGCCCTGTCAAAGTAAGGAAAAGGAGTCCGACTAACAGACCTATTGCTCCCCCCAAAAATATTCTTTTTCTGAAACCCATGATGCTGGCAACAAAGGAGAGAAGGCTTAAAAACAGAAAAATGAGCACAAGAATTGTGAGCGGACCCGGCATTTCCCCTTAATCTCTCCGAAGAACTCTCTACCTTAACCGCCAATTCTCATATAAATTGTACCACCATCCACTATTCAAGCCCGATCCGAGAATAGAGGGGAGTTTCCAGTGGGGAAACATGGGATTAAATGTTATCCTTCACGTTAGCCAAAATCAGAACAGAGACAGAGGTCGAACCTTTATTCTTGCTTTAGCAAACATAAGATTAGTCCCCCCCCAATCCATCTGCCAATCAATGAAATGATAAGAACTTGCTTTGGGATGAGTTGAATATACGAAAAAGGGAGTAGTATGTCAAGGAAAATCGCCACAAGATATGGCGGTGTCCTCTTCATACGTTCCAGCGCCAACCCGGCAAAAAACCTTTCCCTCTTCTTCTCCAGGCTGAATCCTCGGACCTGCATAGACTTGAAACCCCGAATGCCGCCAGGAACGGAGCAAGAGGATAAGATCCGGGGTGATCTTCCCCTTGGAAAGAAAACACCTTGTGCTCAAAAATGGCCTTTAAACCCTCCGGGCCAAAACGAGGCGCCACCCGAAACAGAACCTTCTCATCAAAACAGCCGTCGGTGCAAAGAATATGGCAAGGAGGGTTGAATCCCAACAAATCTCCAAACGCCTGGATGGCAATGACCGCTCCAGGCATCGCGTCCCCTTGTGGAACCGCCTCCCGGAAAAACACCCTCCTCTCTAAATGAAAAACACGATGATTGAAGCGACGGCAACTATAGCCATCGCAATCGTCGTCATCCAACCCAAAATGGTTACAAGGCGGCTGTTGACGAATGTTCCCATGATGGAACGCCGGCTGCTCAAAGAGACTACGAAGTACAATAATGGGCGCGACGATTCCATTGGCGATAGCTGAGTAGATGAGCGCGCGGATCAGGTCCAGGCCGGCGAAATTCAGAATGAATCCGACGAGCACAGCGGCCCCGAGAACGCCATAAAACGCATACGCGTTCTTGAGCTTGCGGTAAAGTCCTTCCTTGCAACGGAAGCTCTCTGCAAGGGCATACGCTGCCGAACCGGCGAGCACGGGCGCGTTGGGGAACAGAGGCATTTCGGAGTTTTTTTGAGCGTATTGTTTGGCGATGTGTGGAAGCGGGTTTGGTGGATCGCAGTAAGATGTTTGTTGATTCGAACCTGGTGGATGCGGATGCGTCGAACAATTCAGTGATGGATACTCAGTCTCTCAAGATTCCTTTACACGAGAGCTATAGGAAGTTAGAAGCTCGTCTGGGAGAGGCCAATGAAAGTTCGGATGCCTCCAGGAGATAGGTAAAGAAGATCAGTCGTTATATGTCAACTACGGATCCTGATGGAGCAATCTTTTGCCAGAGGGACGCAGTACGGTTTTGACCGGGCACGATGCAGGGGGCTTTGGCGAGTCCAGATCCAGGAATATTTGATTTCTGCCATCCAGAACCTTCAGGTCGGGCTCAAGTACGGAAATCAGCCGAAGAAGAGTTTGGCTGCATTAGTCAATCAGGTCAAAAGGACCGTTAGAGGAGCAATAACCTTTGCTTCAGATATAAGAGGAAACCTCCTAAACGCGGAAAACAACCCACGGCTGTCAGTGGAAGGCTTTATCTTCGGATACACGGGAAGTTAACATTTGATGTGTCAGCTCCATCGAAAAGCAGTTTGGGCAACAGCCCGTGAAGATGTGACCCCAAGAGTCAAGACAGTACTATAAAATATGAAAGACAGAAATAGCAGCTCTTACAAAAAGAAAAACACTAAGCATTAGTAATATTACTCCGGCAATGATATTAAGTTTGTTTACAGTTGCCGGGTTAATTCGCTTCTTATTACCGGTTATTAGCTTTAACAGGGTACAGTACCACGCTACTGTTCCTGTAAACGCTCCTGCTGAAAATAATAGTCCGCCAAGA
>JBEKDJ010000402.1:0-4464 GCA_050014415.1 Thermodesulfobacteriota bacterium
GGAGATAGCGCAGGAGTTAGAACAGCGGAACCAGGTATCCGAGGCGTGATAAAAATGGAAACACAACTCGACAGGGTGGTAGAAGAATCCCCTTCCAATCCGACAAAAAAGAGCCAAACCCGTACAGAATGGAGGGACAAAGACATGAAAGAATTTTACATGGTCCGTATGGAAGGTGATTGAAAATGGAACAGGGAAGGGAAGCAAATGATATCAGGAAAAAATTTGACATGGCAAAAATACAGGGCAGGCAATCAACCTGCCCAAAATGCAATTCACCACTACAAGGTGGACAAACCCAGTACCTTAGCAATTACTGGTGGTGGAATGAAAATACAAAAAGATATGAAAGAGATGCATCAGATCCAAATGCTGATGAGCCATTCTGTAAAGCATGCAGAGCAGAATACTTGGACTCTCTCTACAAATGAACGTATCAAATATTGAGGTGAAGAAAATGGAACAACCGACCATGCAAAAACCCGAAAAGAATGAGTGTCACTGCACTCTTTGCGAGTCACGAGACAAAGACATGAAAGAATTCTATATGGTCCGTATGGAAGGTGATTAAAATAGAAGAAAGAGCGGAGGAAAATGACGTTCTAAGAGAATTCGACAAGGCAAAAACAGCGGGCAGGCAGCCAACCTGCCCTTACTGCAACAAACCTTTAGAGATATCCCAGGTCCAATACGAGTCTATCGACTGGAAATGGAACAACAAGAAGAAAATCTATGAGAAGGAAGTTACAGGCGTTGATCCTGACAAACCCTTTTGTTCGTCATGCGAAACAAAGGACTGGGATTTCCTCAATAGTGGGTTGATAGATTTTTGAAAGGAGAACCACAAAAAGAATAAAAGGCTAAAGAGATCCGAGGAGGCCATGTCGTCGAGCCTGCCAGGTGATCGAAAAAGATTCGACAAGGCGAAAGTAGGGGGGGAAATAACCTATCAGCCTGCGCTGTGAGAATGAGACATAAGGCGAAGGGTTTTCACCATACCCGATGAAAAGCCTATACAAAGCACAACCATGCTTGCAAACAGATCGAATTCCATCATATTTGTCCCAATGGTTAGTACCCGCGCTTCCAATCGACTACGTTTGTCAAAGGGCAGCCATTGATATAAGCTCGCAAGTTGTCACAGAACAATTCAACGCCACGATGCTGTGACCTGTCAGTTTCGCTGGAAACATGGGGTGTAATGAGGACGCGCTCATCATCCCAGAAACGGGGGTCTGGCTCGTGCTCGAACTCTTCCACGTAGACATCGAGAGCGACACCCCGAAGCTTACCCGTTGCGAGCGCTTCAGTTAGTGCTTCTTCATCGATGATTTCCCCACGTGCAACGTTCACCAGTATGGTTCCCGCTTTCATGGCTGTGAAGGCTTCTCGTCCAATCAGATTTGTGGTCTCTGATGTCCATTGACAGCAAACGGCTACGAAGTCACTCTCGCTGAGAAGTTCATAAAGATGGTCGGGACCTTCGAGACGGCTGAACTCGGTTTGGTGAACTGTATTTGACGACACACTGCGTCGGGTTCCAACAACACGCATACCCATCCCAACACACAATCGTGCTATATTACGGCCAATGCCACCAGCTCCTATGATACACACCGTCTTGTCTTGCAGTAGTATAGAACGATACGGACGGTGGTCAAATTGATGATGTCGCTGATCGCGGTATGCTATATGAAATCCTCTGGCGAAGTGAAGAAAGCTAGCTAAAACATATTCGGCCATGGGTTGTGTATTGCCGTAGCCGCGTGATGTAGTCACCATTACGTCACTGCCCCACAGGTCGCCCCTGCGTAAATTACTCGCTCCGGCCGGCAGCTGATGGAACCAGCGGAGGCGTGGAGCCCTCGCACGTAGGTCTATAGGAAATGGCCACCCTCCCAAAATGATTTCTGCGGTAGCCAGAAGTCGGTCACGCTCCTGCCGCGTACTCGCCGGACTCATACGACTTCCAAGGTAGCGCTGCACGGTCCACTGCGGCCAAGTGTCGCGAATTTCGCCATCGAACCACCCCCTGGCATCAATGACATTCAGTCTATGGTCCACCGCAGAAATTTGCGCAAGAGCTCCGTGGGTAACTGGTTGGATAATTAATATCTGCATAGTCTGGCTGATTCTGTCAGCAAAACCAAATTAGTTTCCTCTTTGAGGTGAGGGCATATTTTGCCAAGTTATGAAGAAGCGTAGGCCTTGAAGGACGTTAAATTTATAACCTGAAGTCAGAAATGTTTCAAAGTGCCATGTAGTTATGGTTTAATGTTCGCTCGAAGAAAGTTCCGTAAAGTCATCAATCCCCTGCAAATGAATTTGACAGAGTTATTCTTAGCCTTTTTGCGTTGCATTATTTTCAGCTTTCCAGCACGAGGTAAATCCATCATTTTCAAAAATCACCCTACTCAGTGCCGGAAAGCTATTGAAGACCACCCCAAAATAGCAGTAACTTTCCCGTTTACAAGCTGCGCAATCACTTTTTACTATTTTTCTGATGATCGGCATCTTCTTCAACTCCTCTCTCATCGAAATACTTTATAATGCCATCCTCCAATTCCCTGTCATGCCGTTCCCTGACTTTGCTGATTGAAATGATGAATTGGGTAGCCCTACCATCGTCTAGAAAGAGAAGATTTGTGGGATCTATAAATAATCCTCTTCTTGTGGTTGTCCGATTAAGAACCGGAACCTTCCCTAAAGAGATGGTTCCCCTGATTCCGGTTGGTTGAGGCCGGCCTTAAGTAGCGGGCTCGGTTTAAATGTCAGAATTCTTCTTGGGCTGATCATGATGTCGCTTCCCGTCTGCGGGTTTCGACCTCGTCTGGCTTTTTTATTTCGGATGATGAAATCTCCAAAGCCAGAGATCATGAGTTTGTCCTCCCGTTGAAATGTTTCTTTGATGATATCGAAAACGGATTCCACAACCTTGTCAACTTCCTTCTTTGGAAGATCGAGCTTCTCATAGAGCTTTTCAACGATATCGATCTTTGTCATGCTCTCCTCCTTCCGAATTCTTCATCGATTCAATTCCTGGAAATTGATTATTCTCTTATGAGGACATCTCCAAAATCTACTTCCGCTTCAACTCCATGACGATCCAAGGACCTAATCCAGAGCTTCCTTCTTTTTCCCAACCGGTCTCCACCATTGAAAATAGGCTCTTTCCAGGGTCCTAGAATTTCGATACGGTCCTTTATATAAAGCGCCTTACTGGGAAAATCTACGACCATTATCGCTTTTTTCCCTTTAAGAAGGTCCATTGTAAATCTTCTTTTTTGTTTTTTGGAGAAAGGATTCTACCGTATTATTAATGCGTTTTGTTCTTTTGTAAACAGAAATCCCAATTTTGATTTTCCTGGCGCAGGGTGTCGAATTTGTCGATAAAGGGGAGATAATTAGACCGGGATTGAAACCATGCACACCTCCTAAAATTACACCTCATGACCACCTGTTCATCCTCAACTTCACTAAATCGGCCCTCTCCCAAGGGAATATTCTTCGCTACCTCCGCCAATGGAGACTGCGTGTTTTTGATGCTTCCCTTAATTACTCCTTGGTGTCTTTGACCTGCTCTTCACCTGAAGGTCTTTTGTCCATCTTTCCTTCCTCATGACCCCTGATCCTGATTGGCCTTTGCTCAGGAATCCTATCCAATATTTCTCTGAGAATTGGGCGTAGGTAAATCTGGTCAAGGTCAAATTGCTTCACGGCCTCTGATAAAATTCTGATCTTTTCCTTAGAGTTTGCCTCAGGGTTAATTATTATGATGGGCTCGCCCTCTAGCAGGCAGAAACCTCCAGGCCTATTTCCTAACTCTTCATCGAGTCTTATTGGCTCATAACTCACCCTGAGCCGGAGTGTCTCTGCTAACTCCTCAAGAAGTTCGATGATCTGGTTCTCATCCATTGGCGTTCTCATGCCTCATATAGGACAGCTTCATAGGATCAGCTCTATAAAGTCAGGACAATGATAAGAAAAGTGCATTGCCATTAAGGGTAAAACCGTTAACTCATCAGCCTTTTCCGAAGGTTCGTAAAGCGCTCTTGAGGCTTGTTGTTTTTTATGGCAATGGCCAGGGCCTTCTTGGTTCCGACTAAAACGACCAGCTTTTTGGCTCTGGTGATGCCGGTATAAATCAGATTTCTCTGAAGGAGTAGGTAATGTTGTGTCATGACCGGAAGGACTACGGCCGGATACTCGCTCCCCTGAGACTTGTGAACCGAAATCGCATAGGCTAAAACCACCTCGTCAAGATCAGAGAAGTCATAAATGATTGGTTTTCCATCAAAATCTATGATTAACTCCCTGTCTTCCCGGTTGATCTTGGAAATCAACCCAATATCTCCATTAAAAACGTCCTTGTCGTAATTGTTGGTGATCTGCATGACCTTGTCACCTAATTTAAAGGTTCTGCTCCCGTGGATGATGCCGGATGGGTCAGAATTGAGGGTCTTC
>JBEKDJ010000403.1:0-6152 GCA_050014415.1 Thermodesulfobacteriota bacterium
GATCTCCTGTATGCAGCCAGCCATCGCGTACTATCTGTGTGGTCGCCTCCGGGTTTTTGTAGTACCCTTTCATCACCCCGCTTCCCTTCACAATAATCTCACCCACTTCATCGACATTGACGTCGGCTCCGTCATCCTTCACCACTCGGACATCCCATATGATACTTGGCTTACCGATAGCCCCGATTTTATGCTCGTTTTCCATGCCAAGGTGGGTGACCCCAGGGCCTCCTCCCTCGCTCAGTCCATAGCACGTATCGTAGGCCATATCCGGGAAATAAGATTTCCATCGTTTCACCAGACTTGGGGGGATGGGCTGGGCACCCATGTGCATCAGCCTCAAGTTACTCAGGTCGTAGTTTTCGGGTCTTACTTCTCCCCTGTCGAAGGCTCCGAGGATATCGATCGCCCATGGCACAAGGAGGAAAACCATGGTAGACTTCTCCCTTGCCAATGTCTCGATGATGATCTCAGGCTTAATCAGCTCGGTTAGCAAAACATTCGTCCCACCCATGATCACCCCGCCAAGGAGATGCCCTATAGCAAGGTGATAGAGGGGTGGCATCATGAGCTGACTGTCCCCAAATCTCCAATCATGGACCGTAGCCTCCGTTATGGAGGCTACCATCAGACTCCTGTGTGCGTGAAGCACTGCCTTGGGCGCCCCTGTGGTGCCTGAGGTGAAGTACAGGGCACACTCATCTTCATCGCCTATCTCCACCCCCACAGGCGAGGCAGGCACATTTTCCATCAAAGATTCAAGCTTCTCTATGCCGGGTTGAGCCGTCGAGCCTATCGAGACATAGTCGCGTATCATAGGGAGATTGGGCTTCATGCGGCCGATCCTCTCATTGAACTCGTCATCATGGATAAAGAGGCTCGGCTCCCCAATATCGGCACAGTACTTGATGTCCTGATCAGTAAACCGAAAATTGAGGGGTATTGCCCATGCCCCGGTCTGCATGATGCCGAAAAAGGTCTCAAGCCAGTTAATAGAGTTCCTGCTCAAAAGCGCTACCTTCATACCTTTCTTGATTCCCTTGGCGATCAGCACCTGGGCGATCTTATTCATCCTCTCGTTAAATAATGCCCAGGTGATTTCTTTCCTAACCTTACTTACAGGTCTTACCTCAACGAAAGCCATGGAATTGGGATATAATCGGGCATTCCGTGCTACCAGATCAACAACTGTCATTATGGTTCCTTCTACGCTGATTTATATCAATAGCAATTCAACTAATTTCTGGGCATCATCAATCCTCTCAAGATCTCTTATGAGTGAGACGATCTGTGTTGCTCTTTCCCTACTGACGGGTTTCTTTGCAAAGTCCAGACAGTCCTGGAAACGTTTTTCATGGTCCTCCTCGCTAAGGAAATTGCCGGGAAAACCCGGGGCAATATCCAATTGTCGGAACATCTCCCGGCCATCCCGAATCCGGACATTCATGTCAAGAGGTGTATGGCCCCGTGTCTCCATGGACTCGTCTGCGATCACCTTGATCTTCTTTGTAAGCCCCAGTACTTTTTCATTACGAACCTGGTTTTCCTCGAAATGATCAAGTCTGGAACTCCCTCTCACCAAAGCATTGGCGATACAGTATTGAATGCTGAACTGGGAGTCAACCTTTGAATTCTCTCCGATTTTGAATCATGGCCCACGAGTTTATGCGCACAGGGTGGCACGGATATCAGAATCTGATCGATATCCTCCGCTGACACGTTCTCTTCCGCCATAAGCCGAAGCATTACATCCGTTGGACCTTGGGTAAGACCACAACTGGGATATTTTTTAAACACGATGTTCTGTAATGTTCGGACCCGTTATGCCCCTGGAAGGAAGGCAGGCGCAGATCACCGCTCCATGGGAAACCCAGCCCTGGACAAACCGAACGCCCAGGGATCCGTCTATGTTGTTCTGGAAACTATCACCACAACGGTTAAACGATAATGCTAAAGCATTCCACGTTTCGTCCTTGCCCAATCCGAGTATTCTGGAGGCGGCTGAAGCAACTCCGAAAATAACACAGATGCCGGTTGGATCGAATCCGTTATAAGCCGCTTCAGACAGGTTGAGCCTCGCTGCCACCTCGGCGCCAAGCACAAGGTCCGTGAGAAAGTCCCGACCATTAATTAACACCACCCACCAGCTCCACCAGTGCCAAGTAAGCGGGGATGAGGGCTGCACCGATATGGGGACCTGGGGCGATAGCATCGCAGAAGTCAAGGGCCCGGGCCATGGTAGCGTTTACAAATGCTGCGTCGTGGGTGGGAATTTTTCCCCCGTAAACAAGGATCGTGGCTTCTTCCTTGGCGCCGAGATCTCTGTAAAACCGGACTGCCTGTTCGCAGCCGTCCTCAGCGGCTCCGGCCAGGGTCGTTCCCACGATGGCTAGAAGCTGGTTCTTTATGGTCTTCGTAGCAGCCTGGGTAAATCCTCAAACTTCGTGCGACATACAAAATTGATAAGTTATTCTTCAGATTTCACCGGGCTCCTTCACCTCTCCCATACATTTGCGATAGTTCCAAGTATTTCAGGGCGCTGGGTTCCGGGGGTAAAAACAGCATCTACGCCCATTTCCTTCATCGTCACCACATCATCAGGAGGGATGATCCCGCCTGCAAAGATCTTTACGTTGGAGAGGCCGTTCTCTCGTAAAAGCTCAATAAGTTTCTCTGCATAGTAGAGATGTTCTCCTCCGAGAAAACTGAGGCCAAGGGCGTCTGCATTTTCCTCGATGGTCGTGTGCAGAATCCTTTCTGCAGAGTTGTATACTCCTGCGTATATGACCTCATATCCGTCGTCAGCAAGCCACTTGGATACAATTCTCAGACCGTTGTCGTGGGAATCTAAACCCATTTTGGCCATAATTATCCTTTTTTTCCTTGACATGCGATGCTCCATTTCTATTGGGGAATTGTAAAATTACTGGCTTCTCTCATGACGTCGCAGATCTCCTGCAATGTTGCCCGTGCCTCCACTGATTCCATTATGGGCACGATAAGGTCCTTATCGGATTCCTTCCGCACCCTGTCGGATAGGTTTTTCAGTGCACGGCGTATCGGTTCCTGATCCCGATTCTTTTTGTATTTCATCACATATTCAATGCGCTTTGCCTGCATGTCGGGTTTCTGTTTGAAGATATCTATTTCTGCAGCCGTTTCGTCGCTCCTAAAAAGATTCATTCCAACAATGGGCAGCTCTGATATCTCGATCTGCTTTGCCAACTTGTACCGAGCCTGGTTAAGCTCTTGCTCCACCCATCCTTCTTTGAAACACTCAATGAAGCCGCCCCGCTCTTCAATAAGCTTCATTAATTCCCGGATCCGCTCCTCCAATTCATCGGTCATTTTTTCCACAAGGTATGAACCTCCAAGAGGATCCACCGACTTTGTTACACCGGTTTCGTAGGCAAGAATCTGCTGTGTGCGGATGGCAAGCTTTTGGGTTGCCTCTGTGGGAAGACAGTAGGCTTCGTCATAAGAAGTTGTATGAACAGACTGGACTCCCCCGAGTATGGCCGCCAATGTCTGGATCGTGGCCCTTACAATGTTATTCATAGGCTCCTGGGCAGTGAGTGTGAGGGCCGATGTCTGAACAGCGACACGAAACCACATGCTCTTTTCGTCCTTTGCTCCAAACCGTTCTTTTAATGTCCGGGCCCAAATACGGCGCATGGCTCTGAACTTGGCCACTTCTTCAAAAAGATCCAGGTGAACCGCCGAGAAAAACCCAATCCGCCTGGCGAAACTATCGACATTTACCCCTCTCTTGCACAACCTATCCACATAGTCGGCCCCTAAGGCCAGCACAAAGGCCGCCTCCTGAACCGCGTCAACACCACTCTCGCGAATATTTCGGGAATTGACATTGAGAATGTTCCATCTGGGACAACGAGGCAATAGATACTCAATAAGATCAAGCCCTATCTTGAGTGCAAGATCGATGGGAAAGAAGGCCGTATTTGCCTGAAACGTTGGTCCTACGAGCTGGGTAAAGCAACAATTCATGATCGTGCCGATCAGATTTTCCCACGGGATACCCTGCTCCTTTGCCATGAGGAGGTACTGCCCCATCAACACCGCTGAGCTGGGGGGTGGGAATATAAGGGTCGAACTTATCCTGTCAAGGGGGATATCCTTGAAGAGGGCAATCATATCTTCATAAGTGCACATGGATGTCCCCTGAAGGCCCACATCAGCCTGAGCCAGGGGATAATCGGGGTCTAAGCCCACCTTAGTCCCAATATCGGAATCGATGTTGATACCTGTCTGCCCTACATTTAGCAAAAACTTTAATAGCTCATTGCTCTCTTCAGGAGATCCGAATCCACTCTGTTGCCTTCTGGTCCAAAGCCTTCCCCTGTACATATCCTTGTGGATACCCCTAACAAACGGGTATTCTCCGGCATCGGGAAGCACTTTATTCCAGTTCTCCCGGGAATATATACGTTGATATTCAATTTCGGAAAGAGAGCGAAAATGCGGGAGTTTTTCTCCTGTCGCATGGTCAAATTCTATTTTCGGACTGTTTGCCATGGTCTCCTCCAAATTTCATCTTAAACAACCTAAATACCCTTTTGCATAAAGATGATATCAGCAACTACGGTTTACTTCATTTCAAAATTGAATTACTAATGCCGCTCGTGAAGATTTCATAAATCAACTGTGATAATTCTTCAGGTTTCACAGTGCCCTTAGGATCGTACCAGGAGTATATCCAGTTCATCATCCCAAAGAGGGTGAAAGCGAGTATGGTCGCCAGGCCTTTGCTGGATTTGGTGCCCAGAAACTCAGAGATCACACCGGAGACGATTTCGAGATATCGCCTTTCCCTAGCCCTAACCTCTCTCAGGTATTTGGGAGGCAGGTTATAGGCCTCGTTCAGCAAAGTTTTAGCCGCGGTGGTATGGGTGGTATAATGATTAATATGGCGAAACACTATGAACTTTATTTTTTCAGCACTCTTCTGAAACCCCCTCAGAGACTGCTCCAAACCTTCAAGGTCCAAGTCAACATAGGTTGAGCAGATAAAGTAAAGAATTTCGGTTTTGCTCGGGAAGTAATGATAGACACCTCCCTTAGTGACCTTCGCGGCTGCGGCGATGTCATCCATGCTCGTTTCGAGATAACCTTTTAAACCGAATAATTTGGCACTTAACTTTGCAATCGCATTAATTCTTTTCATTTGCTTCAAATCAGCCCTGTCGATATTTATTCCCCTTTTGGGTACCATAATAACATTCCTACTGGTTGGTATGTTATATCTCAAATCAATTCTTATGTCAAGAAAAAAATCAAGTTATAACTTCGAAAGATCTTGGGGATCAGAGCGAAGATGGAAGGATTTCCATAACTCAGATAAGGATGTCATAATCTTTGAGAGACTGCCCATTGACCACACCACTGCTCGCAGGGTCGGCGAGACTATCATATTTTTCGTAGAGTTTTTGGGCGGCACCCATAAAGGCAAGATACGGCGCAGTTGAGGAGTTGACTTCTCGCAAATCTGGTACAGATATGGAAGAATTACTTCGCCACTATTTTCGGTTGTGATTAGGAAATGAGAAGCTTCTTGCCACGCGCTTAAGTGTGGCGATTCGCTCCTTGGCATCTTTAGCTGTTTATTTCGACCACAAACAAGGAGGAGACTACAATGAGAGGGTTGAGGGCGAAAAGGGTAAAGATGGGGAAGGAAGGAACACTGATCGCGACGGTGGACATAGGCGTAGCAAACAACACAGGGTATTGCACTACCCTGGACGGGAGAAGCACCAAGTCTTTCAGGTTCGACAACACAAAAGAAGGATTCGAGAAATTCTGGTGTATGAATCTACCGGCCCCTATCCCGAACCCCTCGTCCATTATCTTGCGAATAAACAGGTCAACATTGTCCAGGTGAACCCCATGCACACGAAGAAGATGAAGGAAGTAAATGACAATTCTCCGTTGAAGACGGACGACAAGGATCCCCGAGTGATCGCGGATATCATCCGGCTCGGACGCGCCTTGAGCATTGTTGTCCCCGAGGGCGATGCCGCCTCTCTGCGGAGGCTGAACAACGCGCGGGAACGGCACGTGGGAGAGCAAACAGCGCTTCTCAATCAGCTCCAGCAACTCGTCTTCCTCATCTTCCCTGAATTCAAAACAGTGCT
>JBEKDJ010000404.1:0-4444 GCA_050014415.1 Thermodesulfobacteriota bacterium
ACCTATGCGACATGGTGGATCCGGCAGGCCATCACGCGGGCCATCGCTGATCAAGCCCGGACCATTCGGCTCCCTGTCCATATGATCGAGATCATCAACAAATTAAACCGGACCTCTCGAAGCCTGGTTCAGCAGATGGGGCGGGAGCCCACCCTGGACGAGATTGCAAAAAAAATGGGGATGCCCCTGGACAAGGTGCAGAAGATCTTAAAGATCACCAAAAAACCCATTTCCCTCGAAACCCCTGTCGGCGAGGAGGAAGACAGCTGTTTGGGGGATTTTATTGAGGATAAAGACGTGATCTCCCCTCAGGAGGCAGCGATAAGCTCTAATATGGTCAATCAGACTGAAAAAGTCCTCTCCACTCTTGACAAAAGGGAAGAGAAGATTCTGAGGATGCGGTTTGGAATCGGAGAAAAGCACAACCATACCCTTGAAGAGGTCGGACAGGACTTCGATCTTACTCGGGAACGGATCCGGCAGATTGAGGAGAAGGCCTTAAGGAAGTTAAAGCACTCCAGCCGGGCCGATAAACTAAGAAGTTTCACTGAAAACTAAGCCGGCGGCATTTAACAGCAATCAAAAAACTGCATTCAATGATATTTGTATCACTTGTTTTATAGTAGCTCCTTTCCTGGAAGTTTTGTTTGTTACTATGGCTATTTATCTTTTCCCAACTTTCCGTTTTTCTCCAGTTCATCTGCTACATATCCCAAATTGAGAGAGTTCAACATATTGCGTGTAGGATATCCTATGTCTGAGTCCCATCTTTCAAGTTGGTAAAACCGGGTCTAAAATTCTTCAAATTCGTTTCGGTCAATACACCTGCCGGAGATATTGATATACTCCCATTTTACATCCTTTCTGCTAGGCATGAAGGAAAACCCATTACAGGGCACGCTGTAGATATAATCGGCAAAATGCACCATATCTCCATGCCGTCCCTGCATGGTCCAGATGGCCTGATCGAGGTTCCATATCTTTCTCCCGAGTTCTATCCCATCCAGAAACGTTAATTGCTATTCTGTAACGGCATTCAGAAACTTTGGCTCTGATTCACCAGTTGATCCTATATTAGCGGGAGTGTAGGGATTATAAAAATCCGGCCAACGGTAGTCGCAGAACAATGCCGACTGTTTCCAGAACCTGGTGTAGTGCCGGTGCCAGGCCACAAGTTTGGCAATATGTTCGGAATACATGTTTTCAGTGCTACCGTCCAGCACCAAATAATCTCCTTGGTAGGGAACCATCTTATCTGTAAAAACCTTTACGGTTTCTTCTGCTGTCGTGGCAGTTTTTTTCCCGGTAAAGAAAGCTATCAAAACTTCCCAATAAATCGTATTAAATCCATGTTCATTGATGTCCCTGTCATCCAGGATCGAGCCGTACCCCCATTCAAGTTCGGTCCTGAGTTCGTAATGATTGGGAAATCCCCAATGAGGAAAATCGAGCAAGCCGGTCTTCAGATCTCCTGAATCACCTTCTAACCTGCCCCATTTCTTAGTCGCTCTGACAAATCTCTCGGCCAGATCATCCCCAGCCTCATTATTGTTACCAAACCCATCATCTCTCTATTCTCGTGTCGATGCGGACTTCAAATGCTTAGCAAACCATTCAATGGCCATTCTGATTGTCTCTACCCGGCCTTTGTCGTAGATCTCAAAATGTTTTCCTGCAAAAACCTCATATTTTGCTGGTACGTTACCCTTGACAATATCGTACACCTTTTTCCCATGATCCCTATTATCCATCAGTTCGTCTTTTTCGGCGACGATGATCAGAATAGGAATCTTCAACTGGCTAGCAAATTCTACAGGATGATATATTGCAATTCTGGACAGGTGGGGGGTTCCATTGAGGGAACCAATCTTATTGACACCCTGGGGCACCGGATCGATCTCCCCGCGGGCCTGCTGAGTGGCCAACTGGCGGGGGTGGTAGAACAGATTCACCCAATTACCGTCCATTGAAGGGACCTGACTGACGATGCATTTGACACGATCGTCATGTGCGGCCACATAGAGGACGTGGCCCCCTCCGAAGCTGGTTCCCCAGAGACCGATGTGCTTGGAGTCCACACCAGGCTCTCCAGAGAGAAAGTCGATGCAATGGATAATGTCTTCGGTCTGGTCAAAGGGGTCCACCAATTCACGAATGGCCCGGGCGCGGATAGTAACCTCTCCATTCGCATCAGGAACAGCCATCTTTCCTTTAATGACAAGCCGACTGTCACTATCTCCCCAGCCGCGATAATCAAAAGTCAAAACCACGTAGCCAGCCTTAGCGAATAGCGGAGCATATCCGGCGTTCAGATGGGACCGCACGCCACCCCATCCATGGCAGAGGATAATAGCCGGGCACTTGTCTTCGGCTTTCAAACCCTTGGGCTGCCAGAGATCACCAGAAATCCGGGTGCCATCGCTCCAGATATCCACATGGCGGGATTCTATCTCCACGCTTACGGCCTCCTCTGACCGCACGTCCTGCATTCCCCATATGATAAGGCCCATCAGGGCCATAAGACCGATAACAAAATAGGTAGCTGTATGTTTTCTCATTCTAAGCGCTCTCCCTCTATTGACTTTTTCGCTATCAAGAAATAACTCGGTATATCTATCTGATAAATCAATCAAAAAGAATGAAATCCAGGTATGTTTCTGCTGGGCATATTACGAAAATTTATTACTCAAAGCATATTATAGTTTGCATTGCAGCCGAGCCGTCATTGCGAGCGAAGCGAAGCAATCTCTTGAGATTGCCACGCCTGTGTGCCGGAAAGGTAAAGCAACCCAAGGCTAGGCAAGACACTTCGGCGTGCAGGCACGTCGCTGACGCTCCTCGCAATGACCGCTTTAGGTCTTTCGAAGTAAACTATTTCATGCTTCCCTTAATATCTGCTTAACAAGGAGGCCCATATTGACTAATAGCAGCCCAGGGATATACAGTTGGCCTCACAAACTTTTTCCTGACATCATTCAGTTTTTCCCCTCTGATCTCAATGTCGTTTAGGTTTCCTGGTGTCATTCCGGCTTTCCAGGCCCATACGAACGTTTGGATTTCATCAGGTTGAAAACCCATGATAGAGGCAGCGACCATATCTGTTGCCAATGGATTCATACCGGCAATGATAAGATCCATCTTTACCAGTTGCCCGCCTTGATAAACGGATGGTCCTTGTCCTTGCATTGCCATAGACCCGTCAATGACAACCAGTCCCAGCTTGTTTGCCCGTACCATATCCACAATGGCAGAAGCTACTCCCGAGCTCTCCACCTTTGCAGCTTCACTGTGAACAGCCGAACGGACAGTCCCATAGACTTGACCTGGATATAGACCGATCACATTTTTCATCCCTAATGTTACAGTAGCCATGCTGTGGGTTTTCATCATCGGTACCGAACAGAGTAGGTCGGTTTCGGTTAAGGAATGATGGAGACTAATCTCCTTGAATACAAATCCATTGGGTATTTTGACTTTTGACATCTCCCCGGTATGGAGGTTAATTAAGGGCGTTTTGAGTGATTTTGCCAGATCAGTATAGCCAAGAATATCAAAGACGTTTTGCTGAATGTTGTTGAGCATCGCTATATCAGTTGTTCGGCAAACACCGCCAAAGATGCCCGGACGTAGATTAGGACCCGCAGCGGCTGAGCCCTCGCCAATGGATACATCTTTTCCCGCCTCGATCATTAATTGCGCCAGTGCCTTGATAACACCTGGTTTTGTTACGTCATTGGGTGTTGGACTTACAAGATTAGGTTTAAGAATTATACGCTCTTTATCCCCTGCTATCGATTTCATGCCGCCAAGCAAATCGATTGCCTTCCTGATGGCATAATCGATATTGTCTTTATCGATTTTCACAACACTGACAACGGCTTTGTTCTCTAATGCGACCGATTCTTTAGAGCCTGGGAAGGCAAATGAAGTTACAATATTTCCCAACCCTAACGCAGCTCCTCCCACTGCTAATGTTTTGATAAAATCTCTTCTGTTGATTTCCTTCATCATGACCTCCTGTAAATCATTGCCTTTGCCATTCTTGTTTTTTCGCTTCGCCATAGGTTCCAATCTCCTTTCAGTAATGGTGTAACTCTATTTACTTAGTTTTCAGGGTTGGGGAAGAGGGGTTTTGGCATCAGATCTCTGATTACTTCTGGGGTTGTCTTAAACAGAATCATCATCGTCCAGGCATCCTTATATTCAAACGGCGGAGGCCCGAAGTCCGGAGCCATGGTAGGCATGCTATAACCTTCCTCAGCCGTTGTTGAGGCGTAGTTAGGCCATGTGGCTGCTGCCAAAACACATAACACGAACAACGAAAGTAAACTACCCCGCAGCAGAGCTGCGGGGCATTAAAACACAAAACTTAATTGCTCACTGTGATGGTATTTTATATACCGACGTATGACTTCTGAGGTTACCTTGTCACCAACGGACCGAA